>VBDX01000224.1 GCA_005881885.1 Chloroflexota bacterium | reverse complement strand
TCTTCATCGCTTCAACGCGCCGAAGGCCGCCTTCCGCGGCGAGGAGACGATCTTCCGCGAGGAGGTTCGTTTCGTCGGGGACGAGGTCGCGGCGATCGCGGCTGACGACGAGCAGACGGCGGTCGACGCGCTCCGCCTCATTGAGGTCGACTACGAGCTCCTCCCGCACGTCGTCGATCTCGAGGAGGCCATCGGGGACATGGCGCCGCGCCTCGAGACGGATGGCAACGTCGCCGAAGCGGCAACGCATAAGCGCGGCGACGCCAAGCGTGGGCTCAGGGAGGCGGACTTCGTCGTTGACGCGACATACCGCACCTCGACGCAGCTGCACAACTCGCTCGAGACGCACGGCGCGGTCGCGACCTGGGACGGCGAGCGGCTCACCGTGTATGAGTCCACCCAGCACGTCTTCGGCGTGCGGCAGGGACTCCGCGCCGCGCTGAAGCTGCCCTTCTCCAAGATCCGCGTGCTCTGCGACTACATGGGCGGCGGCTTCGGCTCGAAGGGCGGTGTTGGCAAGTACTCGATCATCGCGTCGCTCTTCACGATGCAACTCGGGCGCCCGGCCCGATGCGTCCTCACTCGCGACGAAGAAAATCTCGCGGCGGGAAACCGCTCGGCCACGCTGCAGCAGCTCCGCGTCGGCGGGAAGGGCGGGCGCATCACGGCGCTCGAACACACCTCGTGGGCCAACGTGGGTCAGGGCAAGTGGGTCGCGAACCCGACCGGTCCGACCAACACGCTTTACGACATCGCGAACCTGTCGTCGAAGTCGTACAAGGTCGTCACCAATGCCGGCTCGCTCTCCGCGTTCCGCGCGCCGGGCTATGTCGAGGGGA
The DNA here is from genome assembly GCA_005881885.1 of Chloroflexota bacterium. Classification (GTDB taxonomy): domain Bacteria; phylum Chloroflexota; class Limnocylindria; order P2-11E; family P2-11E; genus 3-1-20CM-2-70-9. The sequence goes on along the minus strand of VBDX01000224.1, from coordinate 2,046 downwards.
CGTTCGCGCTGGAGTCGGCGATCGACGAGCTCGCCGACAAGATGGGCGTCGATCCGCTGGTGCTTCGGCGGAAGCATGCCGCGTCGCCGAAGGACCCGATGGTCGGAAAGCGCTATTCCGATAAGCACCTCATCGAGTGCTATCGCATCGGCGCGGCGGAAATAGGCTGGCAACGCCGTCGTTCGGGGGGCATCCGCGGTTCGGCCCCACACCGTCGTCGCGGGATCGGGATGGCCACCCAGATCTGGGGCGGAGGCGGCGGCCCGCCCGCGTACGCGACGGTGCACTTGAATCCCGATGGGACGGTCGTGCTCACGACGGGGACGCAGGACATCGGCACGGGTACACGCACCGTCCTCGCGCAGATCTGCGCGGATGAGCTCGGCGTGGAGCTCGACGACGTGCAGGTCCGGCTCGGTGACACCGACAACCCCTACGGCCCGATCTCCGCGGGATCGCTCACGCTCGCCTCGGTCGGGCCCGCGGTGCGCATCGCGGCAAGTGACGCGCGCGAGCAGCTTCTTGGCGCCGCCGCCGGGGTTCTCGAAACGCCGAAGGCCGAACTGCGCCTGGAGGCTGGCGTCGTGGTGACCAAGGGCGCGCGAACTCCGCTCTCGGAGATCCTCACGAAGGTCGACAACAACACCGTGATCGGAAAGGGAGGCCGCCATCCGAATGACCCCGACCTTTCTCTCCGAACGTTTGGAGCCCATTTCGCTGAGGTCGAGGTCGACATGCGGACCGGCGAGATCACGGTCGAGCACGTCGTCGCGGTCCACGACATCGGCCGCATCGTCAATCCGACGACCGCGCGGTCGCAGGTCGAGGGCGGTGTGCTCCAGGCGCTCGGCTTCGCGCTCAGCGAAGAGCGCTTCGTCGACCGAGCGACGGGCCGGGTCATGAACGGCAACCTCGAAAACTACAAGGTGCCGACGGTCAAGGACGTGCCCGCGAAGATCACCGTGAAGTTCGTCGACCGCCCGGATCGCCGCGCGAACAATCTCGGCATCAAGGGCCTCGGCGAGCCGCCGATCATCCCGACCGCCGCCGCGATCGCGAACGCGGTCGCGAACGCGACCGGCGCGCGCGTTCGGCATGCGCCGCTCACCCGGGGGCGCGTGCTCGAGGCGCTGGCGATCGCGGGAGCGAAGTCTTGAGTTGAACGCTTTTTCCTACGCCCGCCCGCGCGCGCTCGCCGACGCGTTACGGCTCCTGCGGAGCGGTGCCGCGGCGCTCGCCGGTGGGACGGACCTGGTCGGCCTCATGAAGGACGGTCTCACGCGGCCGTCGACGCTTGTCGACCTCACCGGTATCGACGGGCTGCGCGGCTGGTCGCACCCGAAGGGGCGCGGTCTGCGCATCGGCGCGCTCACGCCGCTCGTCGAGCTCGAGACGGATCAGACGCTCGCCAAGACGATGCCGATCCTCGGCGAGGCGCTCCGCGACGCCGCAACCGTGCAGCTCCGCACGATGGGCACGGTCGGCGGAAACCTGTTGCAGCGCAATCGGTGCTGGTACTTCCGCGACGAAGGCACGCCGTGCTGGCTCAAGGGTGGGACCCGCTGCTTCGCCGTCGATGGCGAGAACCGCTATCACGCGATCATCGGCGCCCAAGAGTGCGTGATGGTCTCGCCGTCGGACCTTGTGCCTGCGCTCATCGCGTATGACGCTGAGATCGCCCTCACCAGCTCGCGCGGTCAGCGGAACATGAAACTGATCGATCTCTTCGTGGCACCGCGCGGGCGCGAACGGCGCGAACACTCGCTTCGGCCAGGGGAGCTGATCACTGAAGTCCGCGTGCCCGAGGCAGCCCTCGCGCGGCGTGGCACCTATTTGAAAGCGATGGACCGGAAGGCCTGGAGCTTCGCGCTCGTCTCCATCGCCGCAGCGGCGAAGATGGAGCGCGGCGTGGCGCGCGACGTCCGGCTCGTCATGGGCGGCATCGCGCCGGTGCCCTGGCGCGTGATCGCGGCGGAGAAGGGCCTCGAGGGGAGCGCGCTCGACGACGCGGCCTGCGCCGACGCCGCCGACCGCCTTCTCTCCGGC
>VBDX01000219.1 GCA_005881885.1 Chloroflexota bacterium | reverse complement strand
TTCCCTGAGAAAAGAGGTTTACGACCCGAAGGCCTTCATCCCTCACGCGGCGTGGCTGCGTCAGAGTTTCCTCCATTGCGCAAAATTCCTAACTGCTGCCTCCCGTAGGAGTCTGGGCCGTGTCTCAGTCCCAGTCTGGCTGGCCATCCTCTCAGACCAGCTACGGATCGAAGCCTTGGTGTGCCGTTACCACACCAACTAGCTAATCCGCCGCAGGCCCCTCCCAAAGCGTCTTGCGACTTTGAGCACCGAAATGGATCGGTGGTCACATGCGGTATTAGCAACTCTTTCGAGTTGTTATCCCCCACTTCGGGGCAGGTCACCTACGTGTTACTCAGCCGTTCGCCACTCACTTCAGTCCTTGCGGACTGAAGTCCGTTCGACTTGCATGTTTTATGCACGCCGCCAGCGTTTGTCCTGAGCCAGGATCAAACTCTCCGACAAAAAAGAGAGACCGTCCCTTCGGACGATCCACTTAAGCTTCGAGTTCGATCCAAAAAATCGACGAGTCCGCGCTGTTCGTTCCTGCCACTCTTCAGCTGTTAAAGATCGTGCCCTTTGCCTCCCACGCGGAACTGGCCACGGGCGTGATGCGGACGCTAATCGTACCAAGTACGAGGTAACGCCGTCAACGCGAAACTCCGGCCGCCGGGAGGGCTAGAGCCCGCGCCGGCCCTCGAGCGCTCGACTGACCGTCACCTCGTCGGCCCACTCAAGATCCCCGCCCATCGGCAGACCACGCGCGAGCCGCGTCACCCGCACGCCGTTCCCGGCGATGAGCTGGCCGATATACATCGCCGTGGCATCGCCCTCGAGGTTCGGGTTCGTCGCGAGAATGAGCTCCTCGATCCCACCGCCCCCCAGGCGCTGGACGAGCTGCGCGATCTTGAGATCATCGGGCCGGACCCCGTTCACCGGCGAGATCGCACCGTGTAGTACGTGATACAGACCACGGTACTGACCGGTGCGCTCGATCGCCAGCACGTCAAGCGGCTCCTCCACCACGCACACGACACGCTTGTCGCGCTCGTCCGACCCGCAGATCGCGCACGGGTCGGTTTCCGCGATGTTGAAGCAGACCGAGCAGTAGCGCAGATCGGTCTTCACCGAACGCACTGCGGCGGCGAGCGCCTCGGCGTCACCGGCCGACGTACGAAGAATGTGATACGCGAGCCGCTGCGCCGTCTTCGGACCGACCCCCGGAAGCTTCGAGAGCTCGTCGATCAAGCGCGCGAGCGGGCGCGCAAGAGCCGCGGGCATCACATGCCCGGAAGCTTCAGGCCGCCCGTGAGACCGCCGAGCCGATCGGCGGCGAGCTGCTTGGACTTCGCGAGCGCATCGGTCGTCGCCGCGCGGACCAGATCCTCAAGCGTCTCGACGTCCTCGGGGTCGACCGCGTCCTTCTTGATGCGCACCTGCTTGCACTCCTGGGTGCCGCTCATCACAACGACGACGGCTCCGCCACCGGCGGTCCCCTCGACGGTCATCGCCGCGAGGTCCTCCTGCGCCTTGGCCATGTCGGCCTGCATCCGCTGCGCCATCTTCTGCAGGTCGCCGAAGTTCTTCATTCGATCTCCATGATGCGGTCGGGTCGGCCGAGGGTCTCGATCGCGGCCCGCAGCATCGGGTCGTCGGTCGGAGTCTCGGCGACCCCCGGCTGGCGCACGCACTTCACGCGGATCGTCGCCTTGAGAATCTCGGAGAGATCCTGCTCGAGCTCGCCGCGGCGCTTGTCCTGCCACAACGATCGGGCGAACTCTTCGCCGAATCCGATCACGATCGTCGTGCCATCGATCGCGAGCGGCTCCGCCTTCGCGAGCTGCGCGGCCTTCCCGACGCTTCGCTCCTTCGCGCGGCCGACGAGCTCGCCCCACGCCTTGCGCACCGACTCAAGCTTCACGGCCGGCGATGCCGCTCCTACGCCGACGGACTCTTCTGTTGCAACGCGCCGTTCGGCGATCGCGACGACCGATCCGCGCGGTACTTCGCGACGCCCCGGCTCAGGACGCGCCTGCGACGCGCTGGAGCGGGGCGGGGCGGATCCGACCGACTGGCGCGTCGCGTCCGGCGGCGGCGCGGAAGCTTTCTCATTCGGCGTGACCAGGTCGAGGATCGCGAGCTCGAGCGGAAGGGGCGTGCCCTCGCTCGTGCGGAGGTACTGCTCCGTCTCGACCAGCCGCTTGGCGATGCGCGCGAGCTGATCGAGCGACAGCGTCTGTGCCTGCGCGCGGAGCTTCGCCGCGACCTGCTCGCTTGCCCAGTCCGGTACACCGCCGGTCGCCCGCGTCAACACGAGCGCGCGCGTGTGTTCGATGGCACGACGGACGAAGAGCCGCAGGTCGCGACCGTCGTCGACGAGCCGGCCCACGAGCGTGATGCCTTTCGCGCCATCGGACGTGGCCAGCGCGTCGAAGAGCGCCGCCGTCTCCTCCCAGTCGGACGAACCGAGCAGCTCGTCGACCTCCTTCAGGGTGATCGCTCCGTCGGCGAACGCGACGACCATGTCGAGCATGCTTTCGGCGTCGCGCAGCGAGCCCTGCGCGTGCCGCGCGATCACCTCGAGCGCCGGCCCTTCGGCACGCAGGTTCTCCTGCTCGACGATCTTGGCGAGCTGCGCGACCACGCCTTTGTGGGGGATGCGCCGGAGGTCAAAGCGCTGTGTCCGCGAGACGATCGTGGCCGGGATGCGCTGCGATTCAGTCGTCGCGAGGACGAAGATCGCGTGCGGCGGCGGCTCCTCGAGCGTCTTCAATAGGGCGTTGAAGGCCTCAGTCGTGAGCTGATGGGCCTCGTCGATCACATAGACCTTGTACTGGCCCTGCGACGGCGTAAAGCGGACCTTGTCCCGGAGCTCCCGCATCTCATCGATGCCGCGGTTCGAGGCCGCGTCGATCTCGATCAGGTCGAGAAAACGTCCCTCGCGGATGGCGACGCAGTTCTCGCAGCGATCGCACGGCTCGCCATCCTTGGCGTTCGGGCAGTTCACGGCCTTCGCGATGAGGCGCGCGATGGACGTCTTTCCCGTGCCACGAACGCCTGCCAGCAGGTACGCGTGCGCGACCTGCCCGCCCGCGATCGCGTTCCGCAGCGTCCTCGTGACGTGCTCCTGTCCGACGATCGCGCCGAACGTTTGGGGACGGTAGCGGCGGTAGAGAGCGGCGCGCTCCGGCACCGGTCGAGGATAGACGCCGGGGGGTTCGAGGGGGCAGCCCCCATCGACTGTGGCCGTGCACCCTCCGTCGATGGCGACCTCTCGGACACGCGCACGCGTTTTGGCTCAGACCAGGCTTGCCTGCGGCACGAAGCGACTGACGCTTACCGCTGCTTCCTTCCGGATCTGACGGGGTTCACGAGTCGTTTCTGCACAGGACCCGATCGTCAACGCCGCGACGCGCGCGCAGGATCCGCGATGCCGGACCTCGGGAGGGGATTCAGCCCCGCTAGAGCGGATTGCGGGTACAGGGCACCGCTGGCTCCCCGCCTAGCACGGCCGTGTTCGATGGTAGCGTGCGCGGCCGTGACTGGGATCGTCGAGATTCCGGCGGAGCCGCCGAGTCCTGACCCGGGAATGAGGGGCGAGCGCGAGTCCCTTCTCGGCTGGCTTTGGTACCAACGCGCAGCCTTCGCTCGCAAGTGCGTCGGACTCACGCGCGAACAACTCGTCGAGATGAGCATCCCGCCTTCTCGACTGTCCCTCCTCGGGCTCGCGCGCCACTTGAGCGAGATGGAACGCTCTCACTTCCGCCGAGGTGTCGGCGGGGAACCACTGGCGCCGATCTACTGCACGGACACAGACCCGGAGGCTGACTTTGAGCGCGCCGCGACGGCCGACCCTCTGGAGGCGTTCGCGATATGGCGACGTGAGCGCGACGGCGCGGACGCGGTCATCGCGGCGGTCGCAGCCTTGGACCAACCTAGCCTGGCAAAGGGACGGACCTTACGGTGGAGCCTCCTGAAGATCATCGCCGAGTACGCGCGGCACAACGGCCACGCCGATCTCCTTCGGGAAC
>VBDX01000151.1 GCA_005881885.1 Chloroflexota bacterium | reverse complement strand
GGTCACGCCGAGATCGCCGGACGGATCGAGACCGTCGGTGTTCTCGTGTACGACTTCGGATCGTCTGCCCCCGATCGGGTGCGTTCGCCCGCTCCGGGCCAGCGCGTCTCCGGCTCGTGGTCCGGTGAAGAGTCGCCTGACGTTCTGCCGTCGGGTGCGGCGCGTCCGGTCGGCTACCCGGTCATGGTCCTATTCGCGAACGCGCCGATGGTTGATCTGATCTCCGCGAAAGTGACGGACGCGAGCGGAACCGAGGTGACGAGCTATGCCGTCCCTCAGATCTACGAGCGCGACTACGTCGCGATCGTGCCGTCAAGGCCGCTGGCGACCGGCCGCTACCGGGTCCGGCTCGAGCTGACTGTCGCTGGTGCTCCGGTGGTCGACGATTGGGAGTTCGAGGCGGAGCGCTGAGCTCAGCTCCCTGGCGAGCTCAGCTCCTCGAGCACCTCTACCTCGTCGGGCCACTCCGCGATGGGCGGCGACAGAACCCCTTCGCGGAATCGCTCGCGTACGTCTGTGGCCGTTGCGGCGACCAAGCGCGCGATGAAGCTTGCGGCAACTCCCGCGAACTCCACGTCCTCGGGTCCATACGGCTCGCGCTCGCGACCGAGAACGAGCAGCCCGAGTGGTCGGCCCCGGTCGATGAGCGGCGCGACGAGAAGCGACCGCGCATCGGCTGGCATCCATGCGACTGGCATCGCCTCTTCAACCTTCACGACCCGGCGCTGGACGAGGACCTCCGAGAGCACACCGTGATCTCGCGGTCGGACGACGTCGAGCGCCGGCACGAGCTGCGGTTGCGCCGCGCGGAGCTCGAGCGATCCGTCCGAGAGCGAGATCCAGAGATGCGCGACGTCGTGATCGACGGTGTTCGCGAGGACGGTCACGGCTGCGTGCAACGTCGCCTCGATGTCTTCGCCGAAGATCGCGAGGCGTCCGAGCTCGTAGAGGGTGAGCGCCTGGCGACGGTCCGCGTCATCGCGACGCCGGTCGTGTGCGCGCGCAAGCTCCAGCGCGAGAAGCTCGGCGACGCCGTAGGCATTCACGGCGTCGGCCGCCGTGAATGAGCGGCCGACACGGAACGCGATCAGCACCCCGCCGGAACCCTCGGTCACGACGAGCGGAGCCGCCAGAAGCACATCGGCGGCCCGTCCATCGGCGAGCGGCACGGCGGCGGGCATCCGCGCGGTGGCGGCGCTTCGTCTCGTCTCGTCGACCAGGGCGCGTATCACGGGATCGGCGAGCGGGTCGCCCATCACGTTGTGTGTGCGCGACACTCCGACCGGGTCGTCGACGACGATCGCGAGACCGTCGTACTGAGCCAGGGTCGCGAGCGCGGCCAGCCGCACGGCCCACGCGTCCTCATCGCTCGTTACCGCGCGCGCGGCGGTCATCGGCGCGCCGAGGAGTCGTGTCACGACGGACGGAGCCGCTGATTCTTGACGAACGATGCGATCGCCAGCGGCGCGGAAGGACTTCCCGGGCCTCGGCTCGCTCAGTTGGGGCTCCCCACCGTCGCTCAGCATCGCGGCGCGGATGGGGCGCCGTCAAATCCGCGTCACCCGCCCACGGAAGCGGATCTCCTGTAGCGCGCCGGCAGGGTCGCGGGGCGTCCGATGAAGGGAAGGTTTGCCGATCGTGAGCACGGCCGGCCATTCGAGCTGGACCGAAGGAGAAAAAGCGCTGGGCCGCGGCTCCAACCCACCCACCAGCCACGGCCCAGCGCGATCAAGTGAAATTCTTTCGATGCTCGCGGCCATCACCCAGTCGGCAGTGGCTCCCGTCTCGAAGAGGTGTCAGGACCCCGCGAGGTCCTTCACGACGGGTGCGAGTTCCTCCACATGTGGCCCACGCTGCCCGCTCCCACCCTTTCGGGTGATCCACTGGCGCCGCGCCTCTCGTGCTTGAGCGCCGGACGACTTTCAGCGTTCCGGGCAGGGTCACGCTGCCCCTGGTCCGACCGAGTTACACCGTCGACGGCGCGGCCAAGCTCCTCACGGACGGCACGTCGAACGCCGAGGGATTCGAACACCGCGACGACTGAGCGGAGCCCCCCGCATCACGAGACGCCGCGCGGACACTCCGCGCGGCGTCTTGCTGCTCAGCGGCTCTGCATGAACTCCGCGAGCAACCGGTGGAAATGGTGAACGCCGCCTTCTCGCGCGGGTGAGTACCGTCCGCGTTCGTACAGGCGCGAGCGCACGCCCCGCTGCACCGCCTCGACGATCGCCTCATCTTCACGCTCGACGCGGTCGAGCCCGGCGCCCGCGCCTGTCTCACGCTTCGCTCCGTCCCACACGAACGGCAGGAACGAGACGCGCGTGCGGTCGACCGCGAGCGGGGTAACCACATTCACCGAGACGCCCCAGGGATAGATATTGAACATCGTCGTCGGAAAGATCCAGAAGTAATACGCGCCGATCGACCGGGCGTGGTCGCGATGCGACGGCGGCAGCGCGAAGGCCGCCTCACCCGGTTTCGCGATCGCAAGCTGCAGCACCAGATACCGCTCCAGCTCGACCGCGTACTCGCCGTAATCGAGCGTGGCGGCGAGGCTCGAGTGCACGTACGGGATGTGGAACCCCTCGAGATAGTTATCCATGTAGAGCGCCCAGTTCGCGTTCACGAGGTACTCGCGGGCCCCCGCCGCGTCGTAGACGAGCGCATTGAACGGAAGTCCGGCGAGACGCGCGCGCATCGGCGCGACCGCCTCCTCGAACGGCATGGCGGGCGCGAGCGAGACCATGAGGAACCGCTCCCAGGCGCCGAGCCCGACCTGCGGCAGATCGTCGGCCGGCGATGGAAAGTCCTTTGTTTCCTCGAACTCAGGCATCGAGTGGAAACGCCCGTCGAGCGTGAAACGCCGCCCGTGGTAGCGGCAGCGAAGCTGCTGCTCGTGTCCCGCGCCCTCGACGACCACGGTGCCGCGGTGCGTACACACGTTCGAGAGGCAGCGGATCTGGTCGCTCAAGTCGCGCGTCAAGACCAGCGGCTCATCGAGGGCGCCGGGCAGGAGCGTGAACGGGAATACCTGTCCCGGCACCTTCACGAGGTCGTCGTGGGCGGCGTACTGCCACGTGCGCGCGAACACGCTGTCGCGCTGCGCCCGGAAGAGGTCTGGATCCGAGTACACCCGTGCCGGCAGGGTCCGGGCAAGGCGGATATCCGGGTCGATCTCGAAGACCGCGTCGCTCATCTCGGGGCGATGCTATCGAGCGATGCGAGACTGGACACGTGCGCATCCTCGCTCTCAGCGACGTCGTCGACGAAGCCGTGCACGCACCGACCGCGCGCCAGCGGTTCGGGCGGGTGGACCTGGTCCTCGGCTGCGGCGACCTGCCCTACGACTATCTGGACTTCGTTGCGACGGAGCTCTCCGTTCCGCTCTACGCCGTGCATGGAAACCATGACGTGCCGCCGCAGCTGCTGGACGATCCGACCATCGGCGACTGGTGGCGGGGCATCGATCTCCACGGACGCACCGTCGCCGTCAACGGCCTGCTCGTGGCAGGGCTCGGCGGGTCACGCCGGTACAGCGACGGGCCGTACCAGCTCAGCGAGGGCGACATGTGGCTCGCCATCCTCGGGATGATCCCGTCGCTCCTCGCGAACAAGGCGAGGCGCGGCCGCTATCTCGACGTGCTCGTGACGCACGCCCCGCCCCGCGGCATCCATGACCTCCCCGACCATGCGCACCGGGGATTCGAAGCGCTCCGCTGGTTCTTGCGCACGTTCAGACCGCGGTATCACCTGCATGGCCACTCCCACGTCTATGACGCGCGGACCGTTACCCGAACCGAGTTCCATGACACGATCGTGGTGAACGCGTTCGGCGCCCGCGAGATCGATCTCGATGCTCGCTCGTAGCACCGCTCACGCTGACTTTCAGCGCGCCCGGCGAAAGGCGTTCTGGCGCCAGCTCGGGAGCTGGCTCGTGCGTGCCGACAACGCGCTCCTCGCGTTTGAGGAGGTCCGCAAGCAGCTTCGCGCGCACGCGCGGCGTGAGGGCGGCATGCGCGAGGTGGCCATCGATCAGATCGTCGGCAGTGTCGGTCGTTACCGCGATTTCGACCGAGCCTTCCTGCCGCGGCAGCTCCGCACTCGGGACCGCTGGGAGAGCATCGACCTCGCGCACCTCGAGGGCGTGGAGCTGCCGCCCATCGAGCTGTACAAGATCGGCGAGATCTACTTCGTGAAGGACGGCAACCACCGCGTCTCGGTCGCACGAGAGCGCGGCCAGGTGTTCGTCGATGCTCGTGTGATCGAGGTCGCATCGCCGGCGCCGATCACCTCGGTCGAGGACCTCCTCGATTGGATACGCAACACGGATATGCTCGCCTTCTACGCCGCGACGCGGATCGGGGAGCTCCGACCCGACGCTCGCATCGAGCTCACGCTTCCTGGGCAGTACGAGAAGCTGCTCGAGCACATCTCGACGCACCGGTGGTACTTGGGGATCGAGAAGAAGCGCGAGATCGCGTACGACGAGGCCGTCGCGAGCTGGTACGACCGCGTGTACCTGCCGACCGTCGAGGCGATCCGACACGCCGACGCGTTACGCGATTTCCCCCACCGCACCGAGGCGGACCTCTACCTCTGGATCACGGAGCACCACTGGTATCTCCACGAGGCGGGTCTTCCGAAGGGTCACGACCTCGAGCAGATCGTCACCGGCTACGCCGCTGAGCGCAGCGAACGTCCACTGAAACGCCTGGGGCGCGCGATCCGATGGCGGGATCCGAGCCGCTAGAAAGCTACGAGGCTCGTCCGGTCGGCGCGGCCAGTGACGACACGAGGTCAAGCTGATCGCGAAGGTCGCGGGTGATGAGGAACTTGTCCCGCACCCGTTCGCGGCCCGCGTCCGCCATGCCCCGGCGGAGCGCCGGATCCTTCAGGAGCTCAAGGGTGCATTTCGCGGCCTCCTCGACGCTCGTGACCAGGAAACCAGACACCTCGTCCTGGATCTGGATGACGATTCCGCCGACCTTCCCAGCGACGACCGGCACGCCTTTCCAGAGTGCCTCCGCGACGACGAGGCCGAAGCCCTCGCGGAGTGACTTCTGGACGACGACCGTCGCGGCCCGCTGGAACGCGTTGACCTCCTGGTCCTTCACGCCATCGAGGTTCGTGAAGAGGAACACGTCGGGATCGCCGTGCGCGTGCGCGCGCGTTCGGTCGAGGTATTCCTGGCCCTCGGGGTCGTCGTCTGCGAGCGAGCCGATCATCACGAGCTGCACGCCGGGGACCTCGACCTTCACGAGCCGATAGGCGTCGATCACGCCGAGAGGGTCTTTCCATGGATCGAAGCGCGAGACCTGCACGAGGATCGGTCGCTCGATGTCGAGGCCCCACCTCCGCACGATCGCACGCGCCGCGCTGACCGGCATGTCCTGGTTTTTGAGCGACAACGGATCGATCGTCGGCGCCTGAATCAGGACCTTCTGCTTGAGGTCCGGGCGCACGAACTCGGGCATCGTCCAGATGGAGGCATCGTGCTCCTCGACGAAGGGCCGGAGGAACGACCAGACCGGCTGATGCGCGGTCGTGAGATCGATGTGGCAGCGCCACACCCACGTGGCGCGACGCGGATCCTTCGCGAAATGGCGCAGTGCGACCGCCTGCGGATCGTGAGCGAGGATGACGTCGGCATCCGTGAGCTGCGCGGCGTTCTCCCGCGCGACCTCTTGGAAGAGCTCCTTTTCCTGTTCGGACAGGTCGAGCTCCATCCCCTGGAGTGCGTTATGGATCTTCTTGGTGATGTCGTAGAAGGCGGGTGGGGCGTCGAGTACCGCCCAGTGCGCGTCGACGCCCGCATCGCGCAGCAGCGGCACCAGGTTCTGGAGGATCTCCGCGACGCCGCCGCCGTAGGCGGTGGCATTGATGTGCAGCATGCTGCGGCCGGCCGCGGCTTTCGCGAGGGCGCGCAGCTCTTCGTACCGCCTGTCGCCGATGATCGCCGCGTAGTCCGCGAGTCGCTTCGTGGTGGCGATCGGAACGGGGTGCAAGCCTCTTAGCCCTGCGTGCTGCGCTATTTGATCGAGCCGGCGAGGAGGCCCTGGACGAAGTAGCGCTGCAGGCTGAAGAAGACGATCAGTGGAACGATCATCAAGAGGAAGGCGCCCGCCGCAAGGAGGTGCCATTCGGTGCCGTATTGGCTGAGCAGGTTCTGGATCGCCCGTGTCATCGGGAACTTGCTCGAGTCCTGCACGAACACCAGGGCCATGAGCAGGTCGTTCCAGACCCAGAGGAACTGGAAGATCCCATATGCGGCGATCGCCGGGACCGACACCGGTACCACGATGGTGCTGAAGACCCGGAAGTCCGAGGCGCCGTCGATCCGCGCGGCCTCGATCATGTCGGGTGGCAGCGTGATGAAGAAATTCCGCAGCAGGAAGATCCCGAACGGAAGCGCGAACGCCGTGTGCGCGAGCCAGACCGCGACGTAGCCGCGCGTGAGCTGGAGATCCGGCACCAGATCGCGAGACGTCGTGAGGAGCGGGATGAACGCGACCTGTACGGGAACGAGAAGGAATGCCACGACGATGAGGAAGAGCGTGTCGCGGAACGGGAAGCGGACCCACGAGAAGGCGTACGCGGCGAGGGCGCAGATCGCGAGCGGCAGGATCGTCGAGGGCACCGCGATGAAGACCGTGTTCACGAAGGCCTGGAGCATCCCCTGTGCCTCGAGCACCTGACGGTAGTTGTCGAGCGTGAGATGCAGCTGGAAGATGTCCCACCACCCGGTTGCCTGGATGTCGGAGCGCGGCCGGAACGACGTCACCAGGAGCCCGAGCGTCGGGACGAGCCAGATGAGTCCGATGAGGCCGAGCGCGACGTGGATGACGGAACGGTTGAGCGTTGCGACCACGCGCCCCGCGGGCGTCCGGGGGCGCGAGCCGGCCATCGGTTCGGCGAGGACGCTCACGTGACGGCTCCGGTCCGGAACCGCCGGACGTTGAAGACCATGATCGGGATGAGCAAGACGAGCATGACGACCACCACCGCCGCGCCGTAGCCGTACTGCCCGGCCTGGAAGGCCTGCTGGTACATCACGAACGCGATCACCCGGCTTGCCTTCCCCGGTCCGCCAGCGGTCATGATGTAGATCAGATCGAAGAGCTTGATGACGTTGACGACGAGGGTCACCCCCAGGACCGATATCGGCAGGCTGACCATCGGCAGGATCATGCGGAAGAAGACCTGGCGTTCGTTCGCCCCTTCGACGCGCGCCGATTCGATGACCTCGGCGGGGATGCTCTTCACCGCCGCCGAAAGGATCACCGTCGCGAAACCGACCGATCCCCAGATACCGACGGCGATGAGCGCGAAGTTGACGATGTGCTCGTCGCCCAGCCAGGCCACCGGACCCAGCCCGAAGTTCCCCAGGATGGCGTTGATCAGTCCGATGTTGGCGTCGGGTGAGTAGACGAATTTCCAGATGACCGCTAAGGCCGTCGCCGAGATCGCCATGGGAATGAAGACGATGGCTTTGATGATCGATTCGTAGCGCACACGTGCCGCGACGACCGCGATGATGAGGCCCAGGAAGATGACGATGCTCGTATAGAAGACGATCCAGAGCACGTTGTTCCAGAGCGCTCCGGAGGGCGGGAACGTCGTGAAGTTGATGAAGTCCGGATCGCTGAAGAGGCGCACGTAGTTGTCAAGGCCGACCCACTCGGAGAAGACGCCGTTTCGGCCCCGATTGAAGCTGAGCAGGAGGGTGTAGATCGCCGGATAAAGCAGGAAGACGAGGAGCAGGACGGCCGCGGGCAGGAGGAAGAGGATCGCGCCTAGGTAGTTTGGCTTCTCCGGGCCGCGTGCGCTGCGCACAGCGGAAAGGCCCGCGCGTGCGGGGATAGCTTGCGGTATCCCTGGTGTAGGAGCGATCCCCATCTGACTCCGTTCGTTATCGGAGCGGACGGGCCTTCGCCCGTCCGCTCTATGGATTCAGTCCGAGCCTACTTCTCCGCTTTCCACTTGGCTTGTATCGAGGTCTCGAACTTGGCCCAGTCGACGGTCTTGCCACGGAGCGCGTCCTGAAGAGCTGCGCCCATGTCGTCGCCACCCCCCGACGGCAGAAGGTCGGAGCCGTCGAAGCGGACGGCTGGCGCATTCGCGACCTGCGCGGCTTCTCGCTTGGCGAGGTCGTTCGGGTAGGCGCTGGCGGGGACGGCCTTCACCGGCGAAATGACGGCGCCGGTGCCGGCCCAGACCGAGCCAGCGTCGGAGGTCGTCATGTACTGGAGGAATTCCTTGACGCCCGGCTTCGTGGTGAACGCGGCGATGACGTCGCCGCCGATGGTGACGGACTTGTTGTTGTTGATGGCCGGGAAGTCGAACCAGTCGATCGATTCGCCGACCTTGAGTGCGGTGTTGGTCTGACCGGTGGCGATGCCGCCCACGAACCCGCCCTCGTAGTACATGACTGCCTGCGGGTTGGCGCTGAACGCCTGGCCGATCCCGTCAGTGAAGTTACGGCCGAGAGCAGCGGTGATCCCGCCGGCGACGTAATCGTCCTTCAGCGCTTGCTTCATCGTGTCGACCGCCGTCGCCACGGACGAATCGGTCCAGGGCAGCTTGCCGCTGAAGAGCTGGTCGTACTTCTCGGGACCAGCCTGTCGGACGTAAATGCTCTCGAACCAATCGGTGAGCGTCCACGAGTCGCCCGCGCCCAGCCCGAGCGGGGCCTGACCCTTCGCCTTGATGTCGCCGAGGACCTTGGTGAGCGCGTTCCAATCGGCCGGCGTCTGCACGCCTAGCGTCTTGAACTTGTCGGGCCGGTACCAGAACGTGCTCTTGCTGTTGAACTTCACCATGAGCGCGTATTGAGTTCCGTCGACCTGGCCGATCTCGAGGATGCCGGGCGGGTAGTTCGACTTGAGCGAGTTCACGTCGATCCCGAGGTCGGCGACCTTCTTGAGCGAGCCCTGCTTCGCGAACTGGCGCAGGAACCCGATGCCCGGGATGATCGCCACATCCGGCGGGTTACCGCCGGAGATGCGCGTCTGCAGCGTCGTCGCGTAGTCCGCACGGACCGACTCGTACTTCGCGGTGACGCCCGTCTTCGTCTTGAACGCGTCGAGCACCTTCTGGAAGGAGTCCTGTTCGCTCCCGCCCCAGAGCGACATCACGTTGATCGTGCTGCCGGCTGCCGCCGTCCCAGGCGCATTCCCGCCCGACGAACATGCGGTCGCCACCAAGAGGGCGACGAGCGCGACGATGGCTATGGACCGCGTGGATCGCAACATGGCATGCCTCCTCTGCGGACGCCTCGCCCAGGTCGCGGCGGAGTCTGCTGACGTGCCGTGCAGCAGATGGCTTGCCGCGAGCGCGGCTACCTGTGGCCGAGCCTACCCGCGCCCAAAGGGGCGGTCAATTTGGCTGGCAGCGCGCCATCATCACGCGACGAAGAGGCCGCCAGCCTCGTTCGTGATTCGAGACTGGCGGCCATAGCGACGCGGATGAATGTGGGTTACCTCCGGAGCGATGCCTCCGAGCGCTCGAAGGGACGGCCGTCTCCGTGACGCTCCATCGGCGTCGGAGCCGGACTCGAAGCGACCTCGCGGACCGAGCCGCGCAGCCCGCGCCACATCTGGGCGGCCTCGTCGCGCCCGCCCAGTCCGAAGGCTAGGCCGAACGCGAGCGCGAGACCGAGGACGATCCCCGCGAAGAGGACCTCGACAAGTGGCGCTGCGACGCCGATCTGCGTCGCCGCGGCAATGACGCCGAAGCCGAACGTGGCCCCGTACGCGAGCATGCCGAGGGTCTTCGCGTTGGGCATCGAGACGCCGCTGACGACGTTGCGCGCCAGCGAAGCGAGCCACGAGAATGCGGCGAGGATAAAGACGGCCACGATCAGATTCGGGATGAACCCGAGGACCTGATTCACCACCGTGCTGACTGCGGTGAGGCCGACGGCGTTCGCCGCCATGAGCACGAAGATGAGCCGGATGTACCACTTCGCGACGCCGGCGATGACCCCGGCCGCATCGGCCTTGACTTGTGCGCGGCGCAGGAAGGCGGTGACGCCGGCGCGGTCGGCCATCGCGTCGACTTTGATTGCGCGAAGCCCTCGGGCGATCAAGCCGCCGACGATGCCGGCGATGATCCAGCCGAGGACGAGGAGAACGATGGCGCCGAGGATCGCGGGAAGCGCTGCGATGAGCGTCACCAGGCCGGCGGTGACGCCCGTGATGAGCGCAGTGCCCAGATCAGTGACAGGCGCGGGCATATGAACCCTCTCTTCTTTGGGCCTAACTGTGCCTACTAGCCCACCGAGCAGGCGCTGCATCGTCGAGGCCACAAGTTACGCCGGGTTAGGGCCTGCACCTCGCGAACAGGCAACGAACCCGACACAACATGGCCACGACCGCCCCGTGCCACAGAATGCGGGAGTGGGAACCTTTGTTCTCGCCCTGCACTCGCACCTGCCGTATTGCCGCGGGGCCGGACGGTGGCCGCATGGCGAGGAGTGGATCCACGAGGCCGTGCTCGGGACCTATCTTCCGCTCCTCGTCCTTCTCCACGACCTGCGCGAGGCGGGCGTCCACTATCGGATGGTCATCGGGCTGACGCCGGTGCTGCTCGAGCAGCTCGCGGATCACGACGTGGACGTTCGCAACCTCGAGTACATCGACGACCAGGTCCGGCGAGCCGAGCGAGACGTGCGACGTTTCGTCGATGCCGACGACACCGGGCGCGCGGCGCTCGCCGACTTCTATCTCGCGTCGTACCGGCGGCTCCGCGATGCGTACCTGCACCGCTTCGGGCGCGACCTTGTCGGCGCGTTCGCCGATCTCGCGCGTAGCGGGCACGTGGAGATCCTCACCTCCGCGGCGACGCACGGCTACCTTCCGCTCCTGGACTCTGCGTCGGTCCACGCGCAGCTCCGCATCGGGCGCCGCTCGTCGCGCCGGCTTCTCGGGCTTGAGCCGAGCGGGATCTGGCTCCCCGAATGCGCGTATGCACCGGGTCTCGAGAACGCGCTCGAGGAAAACGGGATCACGCACTTCTTCACCGATGCGGCGCTGTTGCCCGGTCACGCGCGGGCTGCTGCTGAGATCGCCCGCCGCCGCGGGCAGAGCGAGCTTCGACGCCACGCCCCGCACGAGGCGCGCGTTGCGGTCGCGAGCGCGCCCGCGCGAACCGATGTGGACCTGCTACGCCCTTATTACGTCAGTGACTCAGACGTCGTCGCCATCGCGCGACACGATCGCGTCTCCGGCCAGGTCTGGTCGGCGATGATGGGCTACCCCGGCGATCCGCAGTACCGCGAGTTCCACCGCAAGGACGACCGCAGCGGTCTGCGCTACTGGCGCGTGACCTCTGTCCAGCTCGGGCTCGGGGAGAAGGACTTGTATTCGCCAGGGCGCGCGGGCGAGCGCGTTCGCGAGCACGCGAGCCATTTCGTCAAGGTCGTGAACGATGAGCTGGCGCGGCGCGATGCTGATGGACGCGACCCTCTCCTCGCGGTCACGTTCGACAGTGAGCTCTTCGGCCACTGGTGGTTCGAAGGAGTGGACTGGCTCGGCCTCGTGCTCCGCCAGATGAGCGAGTCCGGTGTTCGCGTCGCGACCGCCGCCGAATACCTCGACCGTGAGCCGCCGGGCGAGCGCGTCGCGCTGGCCGAGGGCTCGTGGGGCAAGAACAACGATCACTCGACTTGGCGCAACGAGGCAACGGCGTGGATGTGGGATGAGCTCGAGCGTCTGGCGCGCGAGCTGGAGCAGCTCCGCGCATCGCCGCCACGCGACGACCCGTTCCGCGAACGCGCCGCGCGGCAGGCTGTGCGCGAGCTCCTGCTCGCCGAGTCCAGCGACTGGCCATTTCTCGTCACCACGGGGCAGGCCGCGGACTACGCCGTCGAGCGTTTCCGCGCGCACGCGCAGCGTTTCCGTCGGGCGGTCGCGCTCGCGCGCAGCGGAGATGCAATTGAGGACGAGGTGGAGATGCGAAGCCTCGAGCGCGCAGACAATCCATTCCCGGACGCGTCGCTAGCCGATTACGGCGGCTAGGCCTTCTTCGCGCCTCCCGCCGGTGCCTTCGGCGGTGCGCCCTTCGCGGCGCCTTCGGCCGCTGGTGCGCCACCCTTCGCCGCGGCGGGTGCGCCGGGCTTCCCCGCTTCGGCACCGGCCGCTGGCGCGGCACCCTCTTCGGCCCCGCCTTCCGCCGGGATCTCGCCCTCGACGGGCGCGGCAACCTCGGCAGCCTTCGGCTCTTCCTCGACCTTGACCGGGACCGCCTTCACGACGAGCTCGTCTGGGTCGTTGGTGATCCGCAGCGTCGTCGCGTCGACCTTGAGGTCGCGGACGAAGATCGCGTCGTCGATCTCCAGCAGACCGGAGAGGTCGACCTCGATCGCGCGCGGCATGTCCTGGGGGAACGCCTCGACGTTCACCTCGGAGCGCGCATGGAGAAGCACCGCGCCGAGCGTGCGCACGGCGGGCGATTCGTTGACGAAGTGGAGAGGGACATCCGCATGCGTTTTCTCGGTGAGTGACACGCGCGCGAAGTCGACGTGGAGCATCCGGCCGCTCACCGGATCGCGGCTGACGTCATAGACCAGCGCCGGGACCTCCCCGCCGTCAAGCCCGGTGAGCGCGAGGAGCGTCGTATTGCCCCAGCGGCGGTACGAGAGCTCGAAGGTGTGAAGGTCTGTCTCGACCGGCGTTGAATCGGCGCGGCCGCCGAAAAGGACGCCCGGGAGCACGCCCTTGCGGCGTAGGGCATTCACCTTCTTGCCAAGGACGGCACGCGGGCGGACGCTCAGTTTTTGCGCTTCAGCCAAGGCGGGACGCTCCCCTCAAGTACGTATCCGGAACCTGAATTATCTCAGGGTGGGGTCGGGAAATCCAAGACCACGCGGTAGGGGCCTGCAAGCTCGCTCACTTTTGGACATGCGAGGTGGTCGAGTCCCGTGCCCCAGACCAGCACGCGCTCGAAGTCCTCCACCAGGCGCACCTGTTTGATGAGCGGTGTGCTCGGCTTCATGTCGGTGCTCCCGGTGTAGCTTGGCGTGCCGCTCGGGGTCATCGTCGACGCGTTCTGGAAGCGTGTCCCGAAGATCGCGCTCCCCGCGATCGTCACCGGCTGCCCGCTCGGACCGGAGAGGGAGCTTGCCGCTTCGACGATGTAGGCCGGCATCCCGAACGGGCCCGGTGCCGTACTCGGGCCGAACTCGAACACGAGGCGATCAAAACCCGCCTGGTGCGCGACCCGGACCGCGACGAGCTGCGCTTGGTTTGACGAGCCACCCCCGGTGACCCGCGGGCAGGCGGCCGCGGGGGATGAGCCCGGGCTGGCGGGGCTGGTCGAGGGCGCGGACGGTCGGGCGGTGAGGGTCGCTGCCGGGGCCGCCGTCGGCGTCGGTGAGCGCGAAGCGGACGGTGACGGAGACACCAGAGTCGGCGAGGGGGCGGACTCTCGCTGTGGCGTGCACGCGCTAACGACCACGATCCCGAGCGCGGTCAGGAGCGCCGCGTACATCACCAGGCGACCGAACATTCGCTCCAAGCCTCACTCACACAACGTCCACTTGTCGAGTTCGTTGACATGCCGGCGGCCATTTTGTACGCAGAGCGTACGCAGAAGCCATTTTTGGTAAAATGCGTCGTTAGTGGCCGATCGAGTGCGATTGGCGTTGGTTTTCCACCAGCACCAGCCCGCCGGAAACTTCCCGTCAGTCTTTCAAGAGGTGACCGAGCGCGCGTATGCGCCGCTCGTGGCGACGCTTTACCGCCACCCGGAGGTGAAGGCAAGCCTTCACTTCTCCGGTCCGCTCCTGGACTGGCTCGAGGCGAACCGCCCGGACGTGATCGGAGATCTCGCCGACCTGGTGCGACGCGGACAGATCGAGCTTCTCTCCGGCGGCTATTACGAGCCCGTCCTCGTCGGTGTGCCGCGCCGGGACGGCGTCGGTCAAATCCGTGCCTTGTCCGATAGGGTTCACGCGATCTTCGGTCAGCGGCCGCTGGGCGCATGGTTGACCGAGCGCGTGTGGGAACCGCACCTTCCCTCGCTGCTCGCCGAGGCTGGCGTCGCGTACACGGTCCTCGACGACGAGCATTTCCTCCAGGCGGGACTGCGTCCGCAGGAGCTCGGCGAATCGTACGTCACCGAGGATCAAGGGCTCCCCGTGATCGTGTTCCCTGGCAGCATGAAGCTCCGCTACCTGATCCCGTTCCGCGACGTCGGGCAGACGATGAAGGAGCTGCGCGCGCGGGCCGACGAGGGCGCGCGCCTCGTCGTGTACGCGGATGACGGCGAGAAGTTCGGCGCGTGGCCTGGCACCTACCAGCGCGTGCACAAGGACGGGTGGCTTGAACAATTCTTCACCGCGATCGCCCAGGCCGATTTCCTGCAGACCGTCACGCTCGAGGACGCGTGGATCTTTCAAAAGCCCGCTCGCCGCATCTACATCCCTGGCGGCTCGTACCCCGAGATGGCGGAGTGGGCGCTCGAGGCGAACGCCGCGCGCCGCTATCAGCAGGCGCGCAACAAGCTCGGTGACGAACTTGCGGGACTCGTGACCGCACCACTCTGGCGAAACTTCTTCGCGAAGTACCCCGAGTCGAACGGCTTGCACAAGCGGATGCTGATCGTCAGCGAGGAGCTCGCGCGGCGCAGCATCCTCGACGCGTCGCAAGAGGTTCGCCAAGCACAACAAAACCTCTGGCGCGCGCAGGCCAACGACGTGTACTGGCACGGCGTCTTCGGCGGCATCTACTTCCCGCACCTGCGCGCGGACGCCTACGCGTCACTCCTGAAGGCGGAGCGGATCCTCTCCGAGCGCCGCACCGCGGCGGGGGAGCAGCGCGATTACGACGTCGACGGCTACGACGAGTACATCTTCCGCGGCAACGCAGGAGCGGTGTTCGTTCATGTCCAGGGCGGCGCGGTGGTCGAATGGGACATCTACGCATCGGCGACGAATCTCGTGGATACGCTCGCGCGCCGTCCCGAGGCCGAGCACGAGGCCCTTCGCCGCGCCGAGAAGGCGGGCAAGGTGCTCGTCGGCAAAGCCGCCGAGAAGGAAACGAAATCGATCCACGACACTGTGCGCGCTCGAGAGCGTGGGCTCTCGAAGCTCCTCGAGTACGACGTAGCGCGACGCGCGTTCTTCCAGGACAGCTTCCGCGTCGGGAAGGCCGAGCCGGTCATCCTGCACGGCTACCACTACCAGCTCACACCACAGCGCGAAGCCAGGACCGTGAGCCTCATCCTCGAGCCGCCGGCGCGCGCGCTGACGAGCGTGCCCGGGTTCGGCATCCGCAAAGACATACGGATCGCGGACGAGGGACTCGCCGCGGGAGTGCGCTATCGGTTGCGCAACGACGGCGAACAGGCGATCTCTCTGCAATTCACGAGCGCGACGAACGTGGGACTCCTGTCGGAGCAAAACTCCGCCGACGTGATCACGGTCGGGACGCGAAAGACCACGGCGGGCAAGCCGATCGATGTGCGGCATGTGACCGAGATCGCCGTGCACTCGGAGTCCAAGCACTTCGACATCGCATTTGCGATCGATCCGCCTTGCGAGATCACCACGCGCCCGATCTACTCGATCACGAACTCGGAACAGGGCTTCGAGCGCGTCTATCAGGAGCTCGAGATCGCATCGAGCTGGAACGTGACGATCGAGCCGGACGCGCACGTCGACCTCGAGATCCGCGCCACCGCGGTCGGACAGATGGTCGAGCCCGAGGCGGTGCGGCCGACGGCGCGGCGTCGCAAGGCGGCGGCCGGCGCGGCGGTGGAAACAACACGCGTGCCGCGGAGGTAACCGCGGCGTGAGCGTCCGCACCGTTGTCGCCACTTTTCTCCTCGCCTTCGCCGCCGCCTCCTGCGTCATCCCTCAAGCCGCCGAGTCACCGACCCCGGCCCCGCTGGCGAGCGCGCTTCCACTGCCATCCCCTTCGACGAGCGCACTTGGTATCGGCGCAAACGTTGACCCGGTCGTCGCGGTCGTCCAGGATCTGCTGCCCTCGGTCGTCACGGTCATCAACAAGCTTTCGAACGGCCAACCTCAGTCGAGCGGCTCGGGGTTCATCGTCGACGCGAGCCGCGGCTACATCGTCACCAACAACCACGTCGTCGAGAACGTCCGCGACGCGGGTCCAGGCGCGGCCTTCGATGTCGTCTTCTCCGACAACCGTAAGGTGGACGCGAAGCTCGTCGGACGCGATCAGCTGACGGACCTCGCGGTCCTGCAAGTCAGCGCGCAAAATCTCAAGGCCGCGATGCTTGGCGACAGCGACACGGTGCCGGTGGGATCGACGGTCGTCGCCATCGGAAGCCCGCTTGGCGAGTTCCAGAACACCGTGACCGCGGGGATCGTCTCGGCGAAGGGCCGACGCGTCGCTGAAACGCAGTCCATCTTCCTCGAGGACCTTGTGCAAACAGACGCCGCCATCAACGAAGGTAACTCGGGAGGGCCGCTCATCTGGGCCGCGACGCATCAGGTCATCGGCGTGAACACGCTGGTCGCGAGCAACGCGAGTGGCCTTGGCTTCGCGATCTCCAGCAACACCGTGCGGCAGATCGCGGACGAGCTCATCAAGAACGGCAAAGTCGTCCGCGGCTTCATCGGGGTCCAGTACACGCAGCTCTCGGCGCGCCAGGCGGCACAGGTCGGACTGCCGGCCGGGACGACCGGGATCATCGTGACGCAGGTCGTACCCGGCTCGCCCGCGACGCAGGCGGGGATTCGGGTCAATGACATCATCACCAAGGTCAACGACCAGCTGATCGACCCGCAGCATCCGCTCCAGAGCCTCATGGTGAAGTTCCGGCCCGGCGACAAGGTCAAGCTCGCACTGATTCGCGACGGCAGAGAGCAGGCCGTAGATGTGACGCTCGGCCAGCCCCAGGGATAGGGGCCCCTGATGGGGCGAGGCCAAGCGGCAGCGCTGGGGCGGCGCGACGCCGTCCTCTATCTGGTCGCGGCGGCGCTGGGCAGCTTTGGGCTCGGCGTCGCCTCCTTCTATCTGAACTTTCTCTACCGGGCCCTGGGCTTCGACGAGTTCGCGATCGGCCTGCTCGCTGGAGCGCAGGCGATCGGCGTCGTTGCTGGGGCACTCCCAGCCGCGGTCTTCACGCGGGGGCGTTCGCGCCGTGCCGCGATCCTCCTGGGGGGCACCGTCACCGGCGTCGGAATCTTTGGGATCCTCGTCTCAAGCGCCCTCTTCCCGCTCTTGGGGTCCGCGATGCTCGTCGGCTTCGGCGGGATCATCGCAAGCTCGTCGGGTGCCGCCCTCCTCGCGGACGCGACCGTGGCCGCGCGGCGTGCCACGCGCTTCGGTCAGCAGATCGCGCTCGGCACCACGGCCGCGTTCCTTTCGAGCGTGATCGCTGGTGCTCTCGCGACGCCGGTGTCCGCGCTGCTCGGCGCCCGACCGGATGACGCGCTCGTGCTGCGAGCCCTCGTCGCGAGCGGCGGCATCATCGCTGCCGCTTCGATCGCTCCGGTCCTCGCGATCCGCGCGATCCCCGTCGGTCGGCACACGCTCGAGGCGCCGACGCGCAACGATCTCGTCCGCCGCTTCATCATCATCGAGGTGCTCTTCGGCTTTGGCGCAGGTAGCTTCCTTCCGTTTCTCAACCTGTTCTTCGCTGACCGTTACGGCGTTCCGTTCTCGGCCCTCGGGCTGTTGCTCGGGGTGCTGGCGGTGGCCGGCAGCATCGGGGCGCTCCTCCACGGGCGATTCGTGGCCGCGCGCATTGGCGCGATCCCGTCCGTCGTTCTCGTGGAGACGCTGTCATTACCCTTCGCGCTCGTCGCGGCCTTCACCGGCGCGCTTCCCATCGCGGTCGCCGCTCTCGCGGCGCGGCACTTTCTCATGTTCGGCGCGAGCGGGACCGTGAATGCCTTCCAGCTCTCGTCGTTCACGCCGGCGGAGCGCGCGGGGGCGAACGCGGTCTTCGCGCTCGCCTGGAGCGCCGCGAACGCGGTCGGCGCGATCCTTTCGGGCGCGATCCGGGCGCAGCTCGGCCCGGGAGGCTTCACGGCGAACATCGTCACGCTCGTGGTCGCATACGGTTTCGCGGCGCTCCTCACCTGGCGGCTGTTCGCGCGGCACGCGCCGAGTGGTGACGTTGACCGTGGCGTGACATTCGCGTGATGCCGCTCGCAGTCCCAGACTCGGGCCCGTGACCACGCTCCTCCGCGACGACATCGCCGCCGCGATCAAAGATGGCCTTGCCCGCGCTTCGACCGAGCTCGGGTGGCCCAAGGTCGATGGCGTACCGATCGAGGTGGTGCGTCCCGGCAATCCGGAGCACGGCGACTACGCCTCGAACATCGCGCTGAGGCTGGCGAGACAGGCGCGGATGTCCCCGCGCGATATCGCCAAGGCGATCCGCGAGCGGGTGCGCGTCGCTCCCCCGATCGCCGCGGTCGAAGACCTGAGCGGCTTCGTGAACGTGCGGCTCGACGAGAAATGGCTGGCCGCTCAGGTCGACGAAATCGCGCGAGCCGGGGCGGAGTTCGGCCGTTCGAAGGCGCTCGCCGGCAAGCGCATGCAGGTCGAGTTCGTATCCGCGAATCCGACCGGACCTCTCACGGTCGCGAACGCTCGCGGCGGGCCGCTCGGTGACGTGCTCTCGTCGGTGCTCGAGTTCGTGGGCGCGGCGGTCGAGCGCGAGTACTACGTCGAGGACACCGGGACGCAGTTCGACACGTTCGGGCGGTCCATCGCGATCCGCTACCGGCAGCTTCACGGCGAAGACATCGAAGTTCCCGAGGACGCCTACCCGGCGGAGTACGTGAAGGACATCGCCGCGGAGATCAAGGCGCGCGACGGCGACAAGTGGATGAAGCTCCCGCTCGAGGCACAGGCGAAGCGTTTCGCCCCCGAGGGTGTCGAGTGGGTCCTGCGCGAGGCCCGGCGCGTGACCGCAATGCTTGGCATTCACTACGACACCTGGTTCTCGCAGGCCGAGATGATGCGGTCGGGCTATTTCGAGAAGACGCTCGCCGAGCTGCGGAAGCTTGGAAAGGTGTATGAGAAGGACGGCGCGGTCTGGCTTCAGGCGACCGAGGCGGTCGACGACAAGGAAGGGTGGGTCCTCGTTCGGTCGAACGGCGACCCCGGTTACCTCGGCAAGGACATCGCGTACCACGTGCAGTCGCTACGCGAGCGCGGCTTCGACAAGAAGATCGACATCTGGGGCTCGAACACCCACTACCACCTGATCCAGATGCGTGCCGCGATGAAGGCACTGGGGCTGCTCGACAAGTTCGAGGTCGTTCTCTACCAGTACGTGCGCTTCCTGCACGAGGGCGTCCTGAAGCGCATGGCCAAGCGCTCCGGCCAGTTTCTCCTGCTCGAGGATGTCATCGAGGCCGTCGGCAAGGACGCGACCCGCTACTTCTTCCTGCAGTCGAGCGCCGATCGCCAGCTCGACTTCGACCTGGAGCTGGCCGTCCAGCAATCAAATGAGAACCCGGTCTATTACGTCCAGTACGCGCACGCGCGGATCGCAAGCATCCTACGCACCGCCGCGGAGCGCGGCATCACTTCCGACGGCGGTGACGTTGCGCTCCTGACCGAGAAGGGTGAGCTCGACCTCGTGCGGTTGGCGCTCCGCCTGCCGGAGCTCGTCGACGACATCCGCCAGCACTATGGTGTCCATCAGCTCACCACGTACGCGCTCGAGCTGGCCGGCGCGTTCCATGGCTTCTACCGCGATCACCGCGTCGTAGACGAGGCGGACGCGCCGCGTTCGAAGGCGCGCCTACGTCTCGTGCAGGCCGTCCAGGTCGCGCTCCGTCAGACGCTCGGACTGCTCGGAGTCAATTCCCCCGACAAGATGTGACTGCGGCTCCTTACAGCCGGAGCCAGCCGGTGCGATTGCGCCAGTGCCTTCCGGCGCGCAGGTGCGCGACGATCGCGCGCTCCAACGTGGTTCGCTGCGGGAGCTCGTCGATGTCCGGCGCGATCCGCTTGAACACGAATCGCAGAATGTCCGCGTCACCGTCGGAGCCGTCGCCGACGATCTGAAAGCGTCGCTGGAAGCGAACGATGTTGGAGCCCTCGTCGAGGTACTCCGCGAGCTGATCGTCGAGGAGCCATGAGTAGCACACGCCGACTCGCCACGGGGTTTCGGGAAAATGCGCCGGAAAGAATTCCCGTGCCCAGCTGAGCGACGCATCACACGCCTCCGGCGACAGCGGACCAGTTTCGGGGATGTGGATGCCGAGCGCGGGACTTCCCTGGAATCGCGAGAGATTGAACTGGAGCCGGCCGAGCGCGTAGATCACTCCGCGGAAGTGCAACGTCAGCCACGCACTTGTCCGAAGTCCGCCGTCGCCGAGCAGGCACCGGTCGCGTGTGAGATTGCGTCCGAGATCGGCGAGGGTCGTCCAGGAGACATCGTCCGGTATACCCCGCCGTTCGTGCCAGTCGCGCACGTCGCCGAGCGCCGCGAGGAAGAGGTACACGTAGAAGAAGCGGCCTGTCGTGCCGAACGCCGGTGGTAAGTTGGGCCATCGGAGTGGCTCGATCCCGCCGAGGTCGCTCACGAGTGCGTGGTACGCGCGCTCGAGCAGCCACCAGATGTCCGGATCCTTCGTCGGCGTTGGCCAAGCCGCGATGATCTCGGCGGCGTCCGCCTGATCGATGGCGAGCCGCGCGAAGATCGAAGAAAGCTCCGCGCCGTCCGGAAGGCGAAGGCCATGCGGAGACGCGCCGATCGCCTTCAGCATCTCCAGCCACGGCCGGTGCTCGTCGCCAAAATGCGACGGACCGGCCGCGACGACGGGCCTCACACCATGACTATGGCTTCGCGGTAGGGCTCGCGCTCGCTCCGGGACGCCCGCCGAATCCACCGGGATTGCCGGTCTGCGAACCGAAGAGCTGCCCAAGCACGTTCGTCCCGCCGACCACGATGGCCGTCGCGGACACGATCCCGGTGGTATCGGCCGTCCCGACGACGGTCACCTGATCGTTCACCTTGAGGTCTGCGAGCTTCACGTCGGTCTCGGTCGTCTTCACGATCCGCGTGCTCGTGCCGACGAGCACGATCTGCGAGGTCGTCGTCGGCGAAGCGCCTGCGGTCTGCTGTCCCTGCCCGCGCTCGACCGCGGCCACGGTGATCGAGCCGTCGTTTACCGCGAGGACCCGCCCGATGATCGGGACCTGTCCGGCGAACGCACCGCTCCCGCCGGCGCCACCGATGACCTGACGACCCCCCACGCTCCGGCCGGTTGTCGTTTGCGCCGCGCCTACAGGGGTGCTTGGCGTCTGCGTCTTCTCGTAGGTCATGCCGGCGGCGAATCCGCCGCCGGCTAAGGCCAGCGCGGCGACGACTCCGATCACGATGTGCGTGCTCTTCATTCTTGTTCTCCCTTGGTCGCTACTACTCGTATCTCAGCGCTTCGATCGGGTGGAGGCGAGCGGCGCGCATCGCCGGGTAGAGCCCGAAGACGATGCCGATCACGACGGACACACCGACCGCGATGATCACGGTGCCGCTGGTGATGAGAAGCGGCAGGTTCGCCGCTTGCGGGATCCGATGGACGACCTCGGTGATCGCCCAGCCAAGGAGGATGCCGAGCACGCCTCCGAGGCCGGTGAGCGCGACCGCCTCGATGAGGAACTGAGTGAGGATGTCGCCGCGCCGTGCGCCGACGGCCTTGCGGATGCCGATCTCACGCGTCCGCTCGTTCACCGAGACGAGCATGATGTTCATGATCCCGATCCCTCCGACGAGCAGAGAGATCCCGCCGATCGCCCCGAGTAGCAACGTGAACGTGCCGGTCACCGAGGAGAGCGCCGCGAGCGTGTCGTTCTGATTCGTCACCGTGAAGTCGGCGCTCGCGGGATCGGAGATGTTATGCCGCTGCAGGAGGATGTTGTTCACGTCGCTGGTCGTGGCGTCCATCGTGTCCGACGACGTCGCCTTGATGACGATCGCGTTCACGATGTTGAGCCTGCCGGTGAGCACGTGCTGCGCCGTCGTCAGCGGCACGAGGATCTGGTCGTCGCGGCTGAAACCGAACGTGCTGCCCTTCGTCGTCAGCACGCCCACGACCCGGAAGTTGAGGATCCGGGCGCGTCCGCCGCTCCGGTCGCCGCCGAAGACCTGCCGCAGCTGGATGGTCTGCCCGACCGCGTCGCCGTCGCCGAAGAGGTTTTGGGCGGTGGTGGTGCCCAGGATCGCGACTTGCGCGTTGAGGTTCAGGTCGCTCGTCGTGAAGAACTCGCCGCTATCGAGCTTCCAGTCCCGCACGGTCGGGTAGTCCTCGGTCACGCCCGTGACCTGGGTGTTCCAGTTCTGGCCGGCCGCGGTCACCTGCCAGCGGCCGGTCCCCTGCTCCGCTTCCGTGGCCGCGATACTGGCGCCTAGCTGGTTCTGGATGGACCGCATGTCATCGAGCGTGAGGTTCTGCGCCTGCGTCCCCGCGCCCTTCAGCCCCTGATCGTTGCCGAACTGCGGCTGCACGGTCACGAGATTCGAGCCGAGGTTCAGGATCGTGGCCTGCACGCTCGCGGATGCACCGTTCCCCACGGAGACCATCGCGATGACGGCGGCGACGCCGATGATCACACCGAGCATGGTCAGCGCGGAGCGCAGCTTGTTGACGACGAGCGATTGCAGCGCCGAGCGGAACGAGTCGTAGAGCTTCACTCGGCGGCACCGATGCCGGCCGCGATCTCGTCCTCCGCGCGGCGCGGATGCGGAACGAGCTCGTCGCGCGCCACGATGCCGTCGCGCATGCGCACGATTCGCTTGCAGTGCGCGGCCACGTCGGGCTCGTGGGTGACCATGACGACCGTCTTGCCCGTCTCGTTCAGGCGCTGGAAGATCGCGAGGATCTCCGCGCTGGATCGCGAGTCGAGGTTCCCGGTCGGCTCGTCGGCGAGGATCATCGAGGGATCGTTCAGCAGGGCCCGTGCGATGGCAACGCGCTGCTGCTGTCCACCCGAAAGCTCGCTCGGACGGTGGTGGATGCGATCGCCGAGGCCCACCTGCTCGAGCGCCGCGAGGGCGCGCTGTCTGCGCGCGCGTCGATCGCCGCCGTAGATGAGCGGCAGCTCGACGTTCTCGATCGCGTTCAGCCGGGAGAGCAGGTTGAAGGTCTGGAAGACGAACCCGACGTGCTTGTTGCGGATCGCGGCGAGCTGGTCGTCGGAGAGCTTGCCGACGTTCTCGCCGGCGAGAACGTAGGTCCCGGCGTCGGCGACGTCCAGACATCCGAGGACGTTCATCAGCGTGGACTTTCCTGAACCGGACGGTCCCATGATCGCGAGGAACTCTCCGGCGCGGACGTCGAGGTCGACCCCGCGCAGCGCGTTCACGGTGATATCCCGCCCGATGTGGTAGGTCTTCGCGATTCCGCGGAGCTGGACGACGCTCTCGTTCACCGACCGATGACCTGTGGGCCGCCGAACCCCCCACCCGGCCGCGCGGTCGCGGTCGAGCGCGACTGCGGCAGGACGACGAGATCGCCTTCGGCGAGCCCGTTCGTGACCTCGGTGACAGTGTCGTTGGCGATGCCGAAGGTGACGTCCGTGTCGACGGCTTCGCCGTCCTTCAGGATCTGCACGTAGCGGCGGCCTGTAGCGCTGCGGATCGCGAGGTTCGGCACGACGAGGACGCCCTGCCGGCTCGCGATGATCACGTTTGCGGTGCCGGTCATACCCGGCTTCACCGACGCGTTCGGCAGGTCGATCGTCACATCGACGCCGTAGACAGGCACACCCTGCTGGATCGTCGCGACGGGATCGAGCGAGGTGATCCTGCCGGTCATCCGGGTCCCCGACCCGACCGCGTCGACGGTCACGTTTGCGACGAGCCCGAGCTTCAGCTTGGCGACGTCAGCTTCACCGGCCGTTCCGTGCAGCACGAGCGCACTCGTGTTCGCGAGCACGAGCAGAGGACTCGCCGCGTTCTCGCCGACGGCCGACGCGATCGAGGCGACCACTCCGCTCGACGGCGCCGTGAGCGTCGCCGCGTCGAGATTGGCCTGTGCCGTCTGCACCGCCGTGGCGGCGTTGTCGACGTTGGTCTGCGCGGTCGCGATGTTGAGCGGCTGATTGGCGACGGCCGTCTGCGCCGATTGGACGCTTTGCTGGGCGCGCAGCACCGCCGCGTCGATGTTGGCCTGGGCATTCGCGATGGACCCGGTGACGGCGTCGTTCACGGTCTGGAGGGCGGTGCCCGCCTGGCTGATCTTGCTCTTCGTCGCGCTCGCGAGCTGCTGCTCGCTCGTGACCGACGTGAGGACCGTGGCGAGATCGGTGCGCGTCTTCGCCAGGTTCGTGTCGGTCCGCGTGTTGGCGGTGTTGAGGCTGGCCTGCGCCGCGCTCACGTTGCTCGCGATCGACCCAAGCGGCGTGTTCACGCTGTCGATGGCGCCCGACAGCCGACTCGAGGCGAGGCTGTACTCGGACATCGCCCGCTGGAAATCTGCGCTCGCGCGGCTGGTGTCAGAACCGGTCGCGAGGGCCGCGTCGAACTCGGCGATCGCGGCGCCGATGTTGTCCAGCGCGCGCTGGAGGTCGTCGATGCTCGGTTTGAGGACGCTGTCCGCGAGCGTCTGCGCGCTCGAGAGCGGTGAGTAAGCGCTGTTCATCGAGTTCTGCGCGCTCTTGACATCGTTCTGCTCATTCAATCCCAGGTTCCCTGAACGGAAAGCGTTGTCGATGTCGTTCAGCACCACGTCGACCGATGTCTTGAGCGTGGCGAGGTTCCCCTGGAAGCTTCCGAGATCGGTGTAGATCGTCGGGCCGAAGGAAAGCGCGTTGCCCTTCGCGGTCGTGTAGTTCGTTTTTAGCTTTGCGAGATTCTGTTGCGCGGTCGCGATGTCATTCTGCGTGGACTGCTGGGTCTGCTCGAGAGTGCGCTGTGCGTCGCCCGCGGACTGGACCGTCTTCTGGTAGCTGAGCTGGGCACTCTTCAGGTTCTGCTGCGCCTGCTGCAACGCATTCTGAAGATCGGTCGCATCGATGGTCGCGAGCGCCTGACCGGCGGTCACCTGCTGGCCGACAGCGACGTAGAGCGCCGAGACCCTGCCATTCGTCTTGAAGGCGAGCTTCGTCTGCCCAGACGCGGCCACCGATCCCGAGACCGCGACCGATTGCGTGACCGATCCCTTCGTCACCGCCTGCGTCCGCAGCTCCTGCTTCGGCGGCTGCGAGTTGGCACGCGACGCGAGCAGCGCACCCCCACCGACCGCCACCACGAGGGCGACGGCGACCAACCGCCCGGGCCAGGTGGTGAGGACGCCTCTGAACACGGTCACGATCCATTTCTCCTGCGATCGCCCTGACTAATAAGTTCGGGTTCCAAATAGTTCGGCTTCCGAAGTATATCCGTGGCCCGACAAGGGTCAAGCGTTCTGAACGTGTCGTTCGCCACGCTCGATCCGCGGGCCGCGGTCGATACAGTCATGAAGCCACTCTCTCGGTGCTCTGTTATTGCCGCGCGACTTGCGCGTCGGCGGAATGCGCGAGTCGCGCCGTCACGACGGCCCCTAGCGCATACGCGAGGGCAGCGACCACCGCGAAAGCGCCCAGATATGGAAGCTGCCATGCGATATAGATAAGGGTCGCGCCTAAGAGGGCGATGAGAGGCGTCGGGACTCTTTCGCCATAACGGCGCAGCCCCCTGATCCGAAAGAGCGCGTCGCCGAGCACCCAGGATGCCGCGGCGAACCCGACCAGCGCAGCGAGGCCGGCGACGACGATCGCCACGCTGAACGCCGCGAGGCCCACCTGCAGCGCGGCTGGCACACCGATGAAACCCCCGTTGCGGAACGTTGATACCGATCCCAGGAACACGATCCAGGCGAGCGCGGCGGCCGACGCGCCGACGCCGATGACCGCGAGGCCGCTGCCGAGAACGCGGAGCTGAACGCGCCACCCCCCGAGCGATGCGCGATACGTGCTCACCACCTGATCGCGCGCCAGGACGAGTGCCGCCGACGTGCCGAGCAGGATCAGCAGGTAACCTGCCGCGTCCCGTGCCGTGTCCGTGAGTCCGCGCTGTACCGGGAGGATCGGCTGAAGGGGCGCCGGCAGGTCGCGCTGCGCCTCGATCACCGAACGCGCTGGCGGCGGGCTGTTGCGCGGGCTGAAGAAGATCCCCGGTCTCTGACTCGACGCGCTCTGCGTGCTCGCGAGCGAGCTGGCGAGCAGGATCGCGGAGACGCCGACGGCGAGCACGACCGCGGCGAGGACGAGCATCGCCTCGCGCTGCTTCATCGACTCGTGGAGTGCCGCAGCGGAGCGACGATCGACGCGTGCGCGGCCATGAGGCTGGCAATGCCGAGGATCGCAAGCGCGAGGACCGTCGTGCCGTCGACGAAGAAGAACGCGTCCGCGCTCTCCGCCGACGCCGCGGTCATCACGTTGTTCAGCGCCGTGGTGAACTCGTCGCCGTGCGTCACGACCTGGTAGACGAGGAATGCGACCGACGGCAGCGCAAGCACCCCCGCGACGATCCATTCCCACGCGACGCCTTCGCGCGCGGCGACGCGTCGCATGACCGCGTCGCGGAACCCGAGCGGGAGCGCCTGCGGCGCGACCGCCGAGAGCACCTGATGGATGGCCCTCTCCGCGGGCTCGAGATCGGACGGCGCGTATCGGCTCACGCGGACCTCCCCTTCGACCGTGCCGCGAGGCGCACCCTGAGCGCCGCCCGCGCGCGGTGCAAGTGCGTCTTGACGGTACCGAGGGGGATATCGAGCGCGTCCGCCACCTCTTGATACGAGAGCTGCTGCATGTGCCGGAGCGTCAGCGCGGCGCGGTAGGCCGCCGGCAGCTCCGCCATGGCCGCGACCACCTCGCCGAGCTCCTCGCGCCGCAGCGCCGTGGCCTCAGGTCCGGCGTCCTGTTCTTCGGGCGACTCCGGCAGCTCGTCGACGGGCGCCTCGTGCGCATGCCAGCGACGGACGTGATTCAAGCTGGCGTTCGTGGTGATGCGATAGAGCCACGGCCCCAACGGGAGCGCGGGGTCGTATTGATGGAGCGCGCGATAGGCGCGGATAAATGCCTCCTGAGCGCAGTCGTTTGCCGCGTCGGCGTCGCCCGTGATCCGAAGTGCGATGTTGTAGACGCGGCCTCCGTATCGTTCGACGAGGGTCGCGTAGGCGTCGGCGTCACCGGCGAGGCACGCCCGTACGACGTCCTGGTCGGTGCCGGTCAGCCGAGCCTCCGTTACACGGCCAGGACCTCGCCCGGTCACTCGCTCTACCCGGTGGTCCGGCGCGGTGTTTCGCGTATTCTCGGCCCACTCCATGGACCTCACCTGGCTCGGCCACGCGTGTTTTCGCATGCGCGGCCGCGAAGGGGTCGTGCTGACCGACCCGCCCGACCCCAAATCTGGTCACGCCATCCCAAAGACCGAGGCTGCGATCGTCACCATCTCGCACGACCACCCGGGGCATTCGAGTCTCAAGTCCGTCGCTGGCGAGCCGGTAGTGCTCCGCGGGCCCGGCGAATACGAGGTGCGCGAGGTGCTCGTCACCGGCATTGCCGCATACCACGACGACGAGAAGGGCACGGCGCGCGGACGGAACACGGTCTTCGCGATACGCCTCGACGATCTGGTGGTCTGCCATCTTGGAGATCTCGGCCACGAGCTCCCGGCCGCGGATCTCGAGCGGCTCGGCGACGTCGACATCGTCCTGGTGCCGATCTCCGGCGCGGAGGTCAACCTGACCGCGGCGAAGGCCGCCGAGGTCATCCACCAGCTCGAGCCCAAGGTGGTCGTGCCGATGTCGTACGACCCGGACGACAAGAAGAAGGACAGACCGTTCGACCGGCTTTTACACGAGCTTGGGGTCAAGGAGCTCACGCCGGTTCCGAAGCTCTCGGTCACGCGCGGTTCATTGCCGGAGAACGTGCAGGTCGTCGCACTCGACTCTCGCGCGCGCTAACCTCACGCGGCGAGGGAGGGACTCATGACCTATCCAGCAGGCGCCACGCGCGCCTTCCAGTACGGGCTCGGCATCTTCGCGCTCACTGCATTGCTCGGCCTCACGAACGCAACCAAGATCTTCGGCGACATTGATCGCAACACGCTTCTCACCCATCTTCACTCGGGGACACTCGGATGGATCACGATGGGCGTCTTCGGGATCGCGATCGCGCTCTTCGGAGGAAACGGCACGACAATCACGCGGAACGTTCTCCTGAGCGCTCTGGCGACGGCCGCGTACGTCCTGGCGTTCTGGTCAGGCAACTTCTACGCGCGCGCGATCTTCGGCGCGATCGAGCTCGCGGTCATCGTCGGCTGGTGGTGGTGGGTCGTCCAGCGAACGACGTCCGAAGGCTACGGCCGGGTCAGCAACCCGAAGCTCTCCGTCGTGCTCGGTCTGACGACTCTCGTCATCGGCTCGACGCTGGGCGTCATTGTCCAGATCCTCTACGCGACCAACAACCTCAACGAGCAGAACAGCGTCCTTATCGGCGCGCACGCGTCCGCGCAGGTCGGCGGGTACCTGATCCTCGTCGCGGCCGGCGTTGCGGAGTGGATCTTGAACCCCGGCGGGGGGCGAACGAGGGGCGGCGAGATCCAGTCCTGGCTTCTTTTCCTCGCTGGGCTCACGCTCGCGATCGGATTCCTGGCGAACGTCCAGCCGTTCCTGCTCGTATCGAACGTTCTCCAGGTCGCCGGCATCGTCATGGTCGCCGTCCGCCTTGGCGGCCGCGTTCTGGGAGCGGCCTGGGGCGCTCCGACTGGAGCACGCCATGCCGCGATCGCTATCCCGTTCATGGTCCTTGGACTGGTGCTCCTGGTCACGCTCGTGCAGATGAGCATCGCGGCCCAGGGGGACTTCTCGAAGATCCCTCCGGGCTTCCTCAACGCGCTCAATCACACGATGTTCGTGGGCCTCTCGACGAACGTGCTGTTCGGCGCGCTCCTGACGCTCTTGGCCGAACGCCCGCGTGTGTGGCCCTGGGCCGATCACGTCATCTTCTGGGGCCTCAACGTCGGAGCTGCGTCATTCATCGCGGTCCTGATCTTCGTCGGCACGAGCGCCGGCTCAGCGGCGTTCTCTCACCCTGTGGCCTTCACCGCGCCGATCATGGGCCTCTCGGCGCTGCTCGCGATCGTCACGTACGAGATGCGGCTTGCGGGGGCTCCCGCGACGATGCGGGAACCCGCTCCGGCCTAGCGAGCGACAGAGCGGACGGCCGTCGTCAGGACGGCCGTCCGGTATACTTTTCTTACGTCGCGCGTGATGCGCGGCGACTTTTTCTGTTCGGAGAGGTCACCAAGTCCGTGTACGCGGTCGTCCGAAACGGCACCAAGAGCTACCGGGTCGAGGAAGGCGCCCAGATCACCGTCGATCGCCGCAAGGCGGATCCCGGGGATACGGTGACCTTCGACCAGGTGCTGCTCGTCGCCGACGGCGTTCGCGTACGTGCCGGGACACCCTTCGTCAGCGACGCCAAAGTGTTGGCGGAGATCGTCCGGCATGGAAGAGGCCCGAAGATCCGCGTGTTCAAATACAAGAACAAGACCAGGTCGCGGAAGACGCGTGGCCACCGTCAAGACGAGACGACGCTCCGAATCACGAAGATCGAGGCATAGAGGGAAATGGCACACAAGAAAGGCGCGGGTTCGACCCGCAACGGACGAGACAGCGCCGGGCAGCGACTCGGCGTGAAGGAATACGCGGGCGCGCGCGTCGACGCTGGGGCGATCATCGTTCGCCAGCGCGGCACGCGTGTTCTCCCAGGAAACAACGTCGGCGTCGGCAAGGATCACACGCTCTTCGCGCTCATTGCGGGGACCGTGGAGTTCAAGCCCGCACGCGACGATCGCCGGCGCGTGAGCGTCGTCGCAAGCTAGAGGTCAGGTCATGAAAGAAAAGATCCATCCCAAGTACATGCAGGCGAAGATCATCTGCGCCTGCGGACGCTCGTACACGACGGGGTCCACCAAACCGGAGCTCCACGTGGAGGTCTGCGCGGGCTGCCATCCGTTCTACACCGGGACGCAGCACATCCTCGACGTGCAGGGTCGCGTCGAACGCTTCACCAAGCGGTACGCGAAGAAAGAACCGGCGGCGCCGTCCGCGACCGCGGAGGCCGCCCCGCACCGTTAGGTGCCGAACATCCCGACTGGCGGGCATGCCGGTCTCGAGGTCATCGTCGGTTCGATGTTCAGCGGGAAGAGCGAAGAGCTCATCAGACGCGTCAAGCGCGCGATCATCGCGCGTCGCGCGGTCCAGGTCTTCAAGCCGGCGATCGACGACCGCTTCGGGAACGCGCTCGTCCGTTCGCACGACGGCGATTCGTTCGTCGCGCGCCCGGTGCGCTCGAGCGCGGATATCTCGCGATCGGTCGAGCCGGAGACGAGCGTCGTCGGGATCGACGAGGTGCAGTTCTTCGAGTCGGGCATCGTCGACGTGGTCCGCTCGCTCGTGGTGAGCGGTCGTCGCGTGATCTGCGCGGGCCTCGACCTCGACTTCCGCGGCGAGCCCTTCGGCTGGGTCCCGCTACTGCTCGCGCTGGCGGAGCGTGTCGACAAGCTCGAGGCGATCTGCGTCGTCTGCGGCGAGGCGGCAACGAGGACGCAGCGGATCGTGAACGGCGTACCGGCGTTCTTCGACGAGCCGATCATCGTGATCGGGGCGCAAGAGGCCTACGAGGCGCGGTGTCGTGGTTGCCACGAGGTGCCGCGCCGGACGGCGGTCGAAGCGTGAGCGAGAAGAAGCCGCAGCCGACGGCCTATGGGGGACAGGCGGTCATCGAGGGCGTGATGATCCGCGGGCGACGGACCGTCGCGCTCGCCTGCCGCCGGCCGAACGGCGACATCTACCGGTATCGCGAGCCGCTGCGCTCGCCCCTGCTGCGCTCGCGCGTCGCGCGGCTGCCGTTCGTGCGCGGGATCGTGGTGTTGTGGGAGTCGCTGAGCTACGGACTCCGCATGCTGATGCGATCGGCGGAGGTGCAACTCGAGGGCGAGCAGTCGAGCACCGGCGGCAATAACGTCGTTATCGGACTTGCGCTCTTCGCCGCGCTCGTCCTCTTCATCGGGGTCCCGTATGTGGCGACCAATCTGGCGCGTGCCGCGATGCCGAGCTCGGTGTTGCTGAATATCACCGAGGGCGTGATCCGCCTGGTCCTTCTCATCGGTTATCTCATCGCCATCTCGTTCATGCCAGACGTCCGGCGGGTGTTCGCCTATCACGGCGCCGAGCACATGACCATCCATGCGTTCGAGCACGGCGATCCGCTCGTGGCCGAGCGCATCGCACCGTACCCAACCGCACATCCGCGGTGCGGCACGGCGTTCCTCTTGTTCGTCGCTGTCGTGGCGATCGCGCTCTTCGCATTTCTGCCGCGGGTCAACCTCCTGGTCGATCTCGTAGCGCGGCTGCTGCTGGTCATCCCGGTGGCCTCGATCTCGTACGAGGTGCTGCGACTCGGCGCGGCGCACGAGCGGCTGCCGCTCATGCGCGTCCTCATCGCGCCGGGGCTGTTGCTGCAGCGGATCACCACGCGCCGTCCTGACGAGCGGATGATCGAGGTCGCCGTCGCCTCGCTCGAAGAGGCCATCGCCGGCGACCGCGAGGCCGAGGCCGCGGCATGACCGATACGCTGACGGCCGGACTGCGCAAACGCCTCAACAAGGTCGAGGAGCGCTACGACGAGCTCGGCCGCTCGCTCTCCGATCCCGCGACGACGTCCGATCCCTCGCGCCTCCGGAGCGTCGGGCAGGAGTTCGCCGCCCTCGAGCCGGTGGTCGACACGGTGCGTTCGCTGCGCGCCGCTGAGAAGCGGCTCGCTGACGCGCGCGAGCTGGTGAACGGTGACGACGCCGATCTGCGCGACCTCGCGCGCGAGGAGATCGCGCAGGCGACGGACCAGGTCACCAAGCTCGGCACGCGCCTGCGCTCGCAGCTTGTGCCGCGCGATCCGCTCGATGAGAAGAACGTCATCGTGGAGCTACGGGCGGGCGAGGGTGGGGAAGAGGCGGCGCTGTTCGCGGGCGATCTCTACAAGATGTATTTGCGCTACGCCGAGCGACACCGCTGGAAGACTGAGGAGCTCTCCGCGAGCCGGTCCGAGAAGAGTGGCTTCAAGGAGGTCATCTTTCGCGTCGCCGGAAAGGGCGCCTATTCGAAGCTCAAGTTCGAATCGGGTGTCCATCGCGTGCAGCGCGTGCCGGCGACCGAGGCGCAGGGCCGCATCCACACCTCCACGGCGACGGTGGCCGTCCTCCCGGAGGCCGAGGAGACGGACCTCGTCATCAACGACGAGGATCTCAAGATCGACGTCTATCGCGCCGGCGGCCACGGCGGCCAGGGCGTCAACACCACCGACTCCGCGGTGCGCATCACCCACCTCCCCACGGGTGAGGTCGTGACCTGCCAGGACGAGCGGAGCCAGCTCAAGAACAAAGCGAAGGCCATGGCCGTACTTCGCGCGCGTTTGCTGGCACGCGCGCAGGAAGAACGCGAAGCCGAGGAGTCCACGGCGCGGCGGGCGCAGATCGGCAGAGGTGAGCGCGCCGAGAAGATGCGTACCTACAACTATCCGCAGGATCGCATCACGGACCGGCGCCTGGGCTACAACATCTCGAATATCGAACGCCGGATGGACGGCGACATCGATGACCTCATCGACGCGCTCGCGGCCCAGGACGAGGCCGACCGGCTGTCGACGCTCGAGGAGGACGGCGACTGACCGACGTCGCGATCCGCGGCGGTACCGTCGTCACGCCGGACGGTAACGCGCGCGCGGACCTCGCGATCGCGGGCGGTCGGATCACGTCCATCGGCGCGGTCGGACCAGCCGATCGCGAGATCGACGCCCGCGGAAAGCTCCTGTTGCCCGGATGCGTCGACCTGCATACGCACCTCGCCTCGACGCCGACCTGGCAGCCGCTCGACGATTTCGAGCACGGCACGCGCGCCGCCGTGGCGGGCGGCGTCACGACGGTCGTCTCTATGGTCTATCAGGAGAATGGCTCGCTTCGCGCCGGAATCGAGCGCGGCCTCCGCGACGCGACCCGCGCCGTCGCGGACTTCGCGTTCCACGTCGTCGTGACCGATCCAACTCCGGCCGCGCGCGCCGAGATCCCGGGCCTCGTGCGCGAGGGCCATGCCGGCCTCAAGGTCTTCATGGTCTCGCCGGGCTTCGCAGCTCGGACCGCCGAGTACCTGACCGTCTATCGCGCGGCGGCCGAGGCCGGAGCGCTCGTCGCCGTCCACGCCGAGGATCACGCGCTGATCGCGAAACGCACGGCCGAGCTGCATGCCGCCGGCCGGGTCGGGGTCGAATGGTTCCCCCAAAGCCGGCCGCCCGAGGCAGAGGAGATCGCCGTCCGCGCGGCGGTCATACACGCGCGCGAGACCGGCATCGCGATCTATCTTGTGCATCTTTCGTCGCGCGGCGCGCTCGCTGCGCTCCGCGAAGGCCGCGCCGCGAGCCATCGCGTGCACGGGGAAACGCGGCCGCTCTACCTCTACCTGACGCGCGAGCGGTTCGGCCGTCCTGATGCCGCGCTCTGGGTCGGCCAGCCACCGCTGCGCGAGGCCGAAGACGTCGCCGCGGTGTGGACGGCGCTCACCGACGGCACGCTCGAGACCGTCGGAACCGACCACATCCCGCGCCCGCGCGCGGAGAAGCTCGCGCCTGGGGTCACCTTCGATCGGATCCCACCCGGCGTTTCGAATCTCGAGACGCTCCTGCCGATGCTCTATTCGGAGGGCGTGGCGAAGGGCCGGCTCACCCTCTCGCGGCTCGTGGAGGTTCTCGCGGCCGCACCCGCACGGATCGCGGGCATGTACCCGCGCAAGGGCGCGCTTGCTGTGGGCTCGGACGCGGACGTCGTGGTGTTCGATCCGGGCGCCCGACGAGTCGTGCGTGCCACCGAGCTGCACTCGGCCTGTGACTACGACCCGTATGAAGGATGGGACGTGACCGGCTGGCCGGAGATCGTCCTTTCGCGCGGCGACGTGGTCTTCGACCGCGGGACGGTGGTGGGCCGGCCGGGACGCGGCAGACTTGTGCCGCGAGCCCCATACCCGGCGTGAGCCTGCCGGAGCCGACCCGCGTCGAGCGGGGCAGAAAGCTCCTGAACCTCATCAGCGGGTCGGTCTAACGAGTGAGACGAGATACTCGAGGTTTGCGATCATCGTTGCGGAGCAGAACATGACCGAACGTCTCAGGTACGACGAAGACAAGGCCTTCTCACTGGCGGACGACGCGGCGACGATCGCCCGCATCGTGCGGACCGTCCCGCCCGATCGACTTCGCGCGGCGAAATTCGATCAGTGGACGGCCCTCGAGATCATCGGGCACGTGGCTGACGCGGCGGAGATCTTCGCCGACCGCGTGCAGCGCTGCGTCGACGAGGAGAGACCACAGGTCGCGTCCTACGACCAGGACGCCGTGGCGGCGCAGCGCCGGAACAATGAGCGCGACCCTATGGAGCTTTCGCGCCGGCTTTCGGCGGCGCATTCGCGCATCATCCACCTGCTCCAGCGTCCCGGAGTGGCGGCCAGGGCCGCCGTGCACTCCGCATGGGGTGAGGTTGACGCTGGCCATTTCGGTGCATACCAGGCGGACCATTCGCACGGGCACACGAGCGAGCTTTCGGCGGCATTCCCGCCGACCGTCTAGCCGACCGTCCGGAACTCAAGTCCTAGTCATGGCGTAATACATCCGTGCCTTCCCTGCGAGAGCAGGCGCTCGCGCCGCTCTCGCGCGCTGACGCGGAGCGGCTTCTCCCCGGTCTATCCAGCGGGCGGCAGACCCTGGAGCGGCGTGTCCTGCGTGCGCGCTGCCTGAAGTACTTCGAATCCTTTGACCTCGCCTGGGCGGAGCTCAACGAGGTCCTGCCGCAGATCCGCGATCCGCTCCTCGAGGCGCGCGTCGCCGTGGATCTGCTTCACCTTTCTTATTACCTCGTCCGCCGGCCCGACTCGCCGCGGCTCGAGCGGATCGCCGCGCAGAACGCGGCGTCCGACCCCTTTCTCCTCGCGGAGATGCATCTCGGGGCGTCGATCGTCCTCACCGCCCAGAACGAGATCAGCCAGGCGCTCACCCGCGCGCGGCGCTGCGAGGACGCGCTGCAGGGGGCCCCGAAGGGACGGTCCCGGGATCTCGTCGCGACGCGCGTGCAGCGCCAGCTCGCGCATCTGCTCTCACACTCCGGGGACTACGTCGACGCGGCCACCGCCGCGGAGGCCACCATCCGCAACGCGTCTCGGGTGAACGATCCGTGGGAGGCCGCGTGGGCGACGTACACCGGCGGCTTCGTGGATTGGGCCGCGGGCCGGATCGATCGGGCGGTGGATCAATTCACCAAAGCCGAGGCCGGATTGCGTGCCGTCGGTTCGTCGGTCTGGCGGTACACCTGCCTCTGCCTCGCCCGAGCGCGGATGGAGCGGGGCGAGATCGCCGACGGCGACCGGCTCGCGCGGCAGAGTGCGACCGGCGCGGCGGAAGATCACGCGCACCTCGCGCTCCTGCGGGGCGAGACGGACGTCGCCGACCGGATCCTCACGCGCGCCCCGACCGGTTATCCGGAGGACGAGCAGTTCCGCAACAACGTGCGCGCGATCGTCCGCGCGCAGAAGGGCGATCCGCGTGGCGGCGTGCGGATGCTCGACGAGGCCGCGAATGAGTACGAGGCTCGCGGCATGGCGCACTGGGCGCTCGGCGCCGCGGTGCACGCGGCCTACTGGCGGGAGACCCTCGTGCGCGGCGGCGGTGCGTCCCGCGCTGCGGGCCTGGTGCGCGACATCGGCGCGCGCGGTGGCGAGGGGTTCGCGTACTACCTGCCCGAAGTCGCCTCGTGGCTGGGCCGCTCGGCCGAGCGCGATCCAGCGGCGCGCGAGCTCGCGCGCAAGATTCGCGCGCGCGCCGAGGCGGTGCTGCGGCGTGCCAAGACGGACAGCGCGGCGGCGGTCGGCTCCTCCGCCCTCGATGAGGCCACTTTCTATCTGCGGACCGTGGGTCTCACCTGGCGGGAGCTCGGGATCCTGCGCGAGATGGAGCTCCTGTCGCGCGAGGGGAAACGGCTCGACCGCGCCTCCCTCGCCGAGCGCCTCGGCGTCTCGCCGAACACCCTACGCGTTCATCTCACGCGTATCCGTGCAAAGCTCGACGTCGGCGATCGGCGCGGTGATGAGGTCCTGCTCTCCGCGGCGCTCACGCAGCGTCCCGTGGCATGAAGTCGGGAAGCGTATGGCTGATAAGCGGGGTGCCTGGCGCGGGTAAGACGAGCGTCGCGCGAGCCCTCTGCGCACGTTTTTCGCGCGCTGTGCACATTCCCGTCGACGAGCTACGAGAGTTCGTCGTCAGCGGCCGCGGGAATCCCCTCGTTCCATTCACGGCCGAAACGAAGCTGCAGTTCCGGCTTTCCTGGGACATGGCCGCGACGATGGCGGCGCGCTACTCCGATGAGGGCTTCATTGTTGTCATCGACGACGTGGTGCCCCGCTGGGGTCTGGAGGTCTACGAGCGGGCTCTCGGCGACCGCGCCCTTAGAAAGGTTCTGCTCGCCCCTTCCCTGGAGATCGCGCTCGAGCGGAACTCACGCCGGAAGGACAAGCCGTTCGATCCCGCGCTGCTCGTACCGGTCATCAAGAACCTCCATCCGAGCCTGCTCTCAGGAGACGCCGGTTGGCTCGTCCTCGACAGCTCGCGGATGACGATCGACGAGACCGTGACGGCCGTCCTCGACGGCTTCGAGCGCACGGCGGACACCGATCCGCCCTCTTCCTAGTCCAGCCTCACCCGCTCGCGCCGCCTCGGTGTAGAGCGGCTCGTCGATCTCGGTGGTCACCTCGGGCCCGGACGCGTGAAGCTCGGCTTCCGCGTCGCGAGGCAAATGATGGTGATGGCGCTCGCGTCGCACCGCGCGCTTCGCGAACTCGGTCTGCAGCTTGGCCGCGTCCAGGAGGACCAGTCCCGCGAGATCGTTCGTCCCCGCGGTCGCGTAAATCGAGCCGTGGAAGCCGCTCGCGACGAGGTGCGCGTGTGTCTCCGGTCTCGAGAAGGAACTGCGATCCCGTAACGGTGGTCGCGCCGCCGAGGAATGCGAGCTCCATGCGCGACCTCACAAGGTTGATGTGCGGCTATTCTGGCCGCTCCGATGTTCGGACCGCTTTTGAAGGGCGCGCACGTGACACTCCGTCCGGGTAGGGAGGAGGACGCCGACCATTTCGTGCGTTGGTTCGCGGACACCGAAGTCACTCGATACCTCAACCGCCGGATGGCGGTCGCGCTCTATCAGGAGCAGGAGTTCCTGAAGAAGATCGGCGAGTCCAAGGACGACGTGTGGTGGATGATCGACGCGCAGGGGAAAGCGATCGGCGCCACCGGAATTCACCTCATCAACTGGCTCGACGCCAACGCGATGACCGGCATCATCATCGGCGAGAAGGACAGCTGGGGAAAGGGCTACGCGACCGAGGCGATGAAGATCCGTACGCGATACGCGTTCCGCGAGCTCAATCTCCATAAGCTCATGACCGAGGTCGACACCGAGAACGTCGCGAGCCGCAAGGCCCTCGAACGTAACGGCTACCGCACCGTCGGCATCCGTCGCGAACAGAACTTCCGTGAAGGCAAGTGGAAAGACCGCTGGCTCGGCGAGGTGCTGCGCGACCAATGGGAGCGAAGCGGCTGAGACCCGCCTGCGACCGTGTGCGAGCGCGTGTCTCCTAGCCTTCGTGACGGTCCAAGGTCGCGTGATGAAGGTCCTCGTCATCCTGTTGCTCATCGTCGGCGGTGTGGGGGCGTTCCTCTACTTCCCCCGTGGCGGCCCCGGCACGCCCGCGACCAACGCGGCGACGCTCGCGATCCTCAACACCACGATCGACGGATCGCGCGCCGGCGCGGCATTCGCGCCCGCACTCGACGGCGAGATCTACGCGACCGGCGACCTCGTCCGCGCCAACGTCGACGGCCGCGCAGTCCTGACGTTCTTCGACGCCTCGTCCCTGTCGGTCGACCCCGGCTCGCAGGTGAAGGTCATCGCGCTCAACCGGCTGCCGAGCGACGGGATCCAAGTCACGATCGAGCAGACCCTTGGGCGGTCATGGTCGTCGGTTCAGAAGCTCAAGACGCCTGACTCGAAGTTCGAGATCAAAACACCGAGCACGACCGCGGTCGTGCGCGGCACGGCGTTCCTCACTCTGGTGCAGCAGCTCCCCACAGGCGGTACGCAGACCACATATCAGGTCGACGACGGCACCCTGCAGGTGACCGCCACCGCCGGCGGCACCGTTGCCGTGCCGGCAGGCACGCAGGTGACCATCGCCGAGGGCGCGCCCGCGCCCGCGAACGTCACGCCGATCTCGCCGTCGCCGCGCCTCGAGATCACCGGCTCGCTCGGCCTCGGCTTCTTGGCGGTCGCGCCGACCGGCGCGACGTGCGGGCCCGCCGGGAGCAAAGCCGAGGTCTTCGGCTGCGTCGCGACGTCGACCAAGATCATCGTCCGCGATCCGGCACCCGGCCGATGGGGCCTGTTCCTCACCTCGGGAACCCCGCTCGGCGCCACGATCACGGTCGAGGCCTTCGTCGGGACCGCGCGGAGCGCCCTGCGCGCGATCTCGCGCACCATCAGCGCGAATGATCTGATCCGGAGCGGTATCACCCTCACCGGCGGACCGTCCCTCTCGCTTTCGCCATTCGAGGACATGACGCTCGTGAACAGCGTGTGCGCGGCGACCGCGCCGGGCCGCACCTTCGCGAGCGGGACGCTCGACACGCGGCTCGAGGCGGTGCGGACGTTCGCCCGCGATAACCGCGGGATCCCGGTCTCGGTGATCTACACGGAGGCCGAGCTCAACCAGTCCATCGCTGCGAACGCACCGACGGCCCAGGGCGTGACGCTGAACGACGCGAAAATCATCATCGACGGCGGCGGC
This sequence comes from Chloroflexota bacterium, assembly GCA_005881885.1. Classification (GTDB taxonomy): domain Bacteria; phylum Chloroflexota; class Limnocylindria; order P2-11E; family P2-11E; genus 3-1-20CM-2-70-9. The sequence goes on along the minus strand of VBDX01000151.1, from coordinate 996 downwards.
ATCCACTGGACCGCGAAAGCCGCGACGCAGTTCATCACCGTAAACGCGAGCGCCGACGTGATCGGCGGGCCGGTCGGCGACAAGTTCACCATGCGCGTCTCGCGTCTATCGGCCGATCCGCTGCCGCCCGGGCTCCTAGACGCGGTCCGCGGCCTCGCCGATACAAGCACCGGCGCCATTTCGGGCACCATCCCGTTCCTGGTGAAGCAGGTCTCCTTCCGTAACGGGTGCTTGTTCGTTAGCGGAGTGACGCCGCCCTAAGCGCGCGCAACAATTCGCGCGTGCGACCGGAGCTCGAGAAGCTGGTGCGCGACGGGATGGCCCGCTACCACGTTCCCGGAGTCGCGATCGGCATTCTCCACGACGGCGACGAGGACATCGCGGCGTACGGCGTGACGAATCTCGAACACCCTCTTCCGGTGGACGGCGACACGCTCTTTCAGATCGCGTCGATCACGAAGACGATCACGGCGACGGTCGTCATGCGCCTCGTCGAACGTGGCGCGCTCGATCTCGACGCACCGGTCCGCCGCTACCTGCCGGAGTTCCGCTTGCGCGACGAGGACGCCGCGAAGCGCGCGACCCTTCGTCATCTCGTCACGCACACCGGCGGCTGGCTCGGCGACTGCTTCGCGGACTTCGGCAAGGGCGACGACGCCCTCGCGCGGTACGTCGCGGCGATGGCCGACCTCGAGCAGCTGACGCCGATCGGCGAGGTCTGGCACTACTCGAACTCGAGCTTCGCAGTTCTCGGCCGGCTCATCGAGATCGCGACCGGGAAGACCTACGAAGCGGCGGTTCGCGAGCTGCTGTTCATCCCGCTCGGGATGTCGAGGAGCTGCTTCAACGCCGACGAGGCGATCACGCACCGCGTCGCGATCGGGCACGTGATCGTTGACGAGCAGCCACGCGTCGCCCGCCCGTGGGCCTTCCCGCGCGCGACGACCCCTGTCGGCGGTGTGGTCTCGAGCGTGCGCGAGCTCCTCGCCTACGCAC
>VBDX01000225.1 GCA_005881885.1 Chloroflexota bacterium | reverse complement strand
GGTCGCGCGACGCGGGCCGGAGGCGATGCCGGACCTCGACGCGCTGCGTAGCCGTCTGCTGAAGGGGCCGGCGGCCTGGACGAGTTTTGCGGCTACGTCGGCTCAGCCACTGCTGCTCGCCGACGATCCGGGGGCCGCGATCGAGCACGCGGAGCTGGCTGTGAAGCCACTCACCGAGGGCTCATGGAGATGGAGCCTCGACGTCGCCGTCGTCCTCGGGGTGGAGGCCGCGCGCAGGCTGAGCGATAGGTCCCTACTCGATCGCTGGATCGCGCTCGCGATGCATGGCGTTCCGGCGCCAATCGAATCGCGAGAACGCCAGGCGCGCCGAGCCTACGGCGGCGTACTTCTCGCCGAGCAGACGGGCGACCTCGACAGCGCTATGCGCCTCGCCGAGCTGAGCGTCGAGATGCTCGCGGAGGGTCAGTGGCCATTTGTCTGGACCATCGCGTGCCTGCATCGTGCGGAGCTTCTGCTCCAGCGGAGGCACCCCGAGGATGAAGCTGCGGCGCGCGCGGATCTCGAGGCCGTCATCGCCTTCTGGCGGCGCGGCGGGGCAACGTGGTTTCTCGGCCGGCTCGCGGCGTGGGCTCGCGCGCACGACCTCTCGATGCCCCCCGTCCCGCGGCGGGCCGCCTCGGTGAAGACCGCGCTCACGCCACGTGAGCGCGAGGTCGCCGACCTCATCGCCGAAGGGTTCACGAACCGTCAGATCGCGACGCGACTCGTCATTTCAGAGCGAACCGCCGAAAGTCACGTCGAGCGGATCATGGACAAGCTCGCGGTGCGGAATCGAGCCGAGATTGCAGCAAGAGTTGGCGCCGCTGGTCGAGCCTAGCGCCCGCCCTAAGTTCCGTACCGTTTCTCCGTACTGTTCCGGATGTGCGCGCCGCCCCTGACCTCCATCGTCGGGCCATCGACCTGGAGGTACAGAGGTGGCGAAATCACAGTTCTCTCGGGTGGACGCTCTCGGCTACGCGCGTTCAGCACTCGTCGCCCTGGCGCTCGTCAGCTGCGGCTCCCTGACCTGGGCGGGCAGCGGGCCGACCAGACAGGCGATCCAGCCAGCCCCGTTTTGCGTGGCGCCGGTCGGGGGAAGCCCTGAAGAAGCCGCGTTCGCGAACGGCCATTGTGCAAGCAGCTCGTGGCACGCGGCACCGATCGAGGGCAGTCCGGAGCAGACCGTAGTGGACATCGGTCGGTAACGGGGCACGCTGCGGGCCGGCTGAGGCTCAGTCACCCGGCCTTCTTCCGCAAAAGATCGAGGATCTCGTTCTGGCCGTTCAGGATCTGGATCTGCAGAAGGACAAGTTGCAGGAAGTTCGACGAGAGCCAGTTCACGAGGACGGTCGCCGAGCCCTGCTGGATCGCCGCCGGCAACGCCACCAATGCGACGAGCGTGAAGACGTAGGCGCAATACATCGTCCCGACGATCTTCGTGATCCTGACGGCGACGGCCGCGTTGAACCGGCCCATCGGGCTCGTCCCGTGGACGCGAGCGTGGACGTGTTCGGTTAGCACCAGTCTGGGGACGTGCGTCATAGGGTTTATCACTTCCGTCATCGCGTCTCCTCCAAAATCCATTCATGGAGCCGGCGGCCGTCGAAGGAAATCTAGCGGTCGGCCGATGGCGGCGAGGGGCATCGCCGAGGGGTCACACTGAAAGGCGATGCGGATCCTGGCGGTGAGCGACGTCGAGGACGAGGCCGTTGCCGGCTCTCTCGCCTCAAAGGTCGGCACGATCGATCTGGTCATCGGCTGCGGCGACCTCGACTACGAGTATCTCGATTACGTCGGCACCGCCCTTGGCGTTCCACTCCGGGCAGTCCACGGCAATCACGACGTCCCCCCGGAAAACAACGACGACCCCGCTATCGCGGTCTGGTGGCGCGGCATCGATCTTCACGGTCGCGTCGTGTCGGTCAACGGCGTCCTCTTCGCCGGTCTCCAGGGGTCGCCTCGGTACAGCTCCGGCCCCTACCAGCTCGAGGAGTCCGATGTCTGGCTCGCGATCCTCCGCATGGTCCCATCGCTCATCGCCAACCGTCTACGGCGTGGCCGATTCCTCGACGTGCTCGTGACGCATGCTCCGCCTCGCGGGATTCACGAGGGAACCGACCGCGCACATCGCGGCTTCGCTGCCGTTCGCACATTTCTTCGGTGGTTCCAGCCGCGTTATCACCTGCATGGGCACACGCACGTATACGATCGGCGCACGCCAACGACAACGCAGTTCGGACGAACGACGGTCATGAACGCGTTCGGCGCGCGCACCCTGGACATCCCATGAAATCGGACCTCGTACGTGGCGACTACGAGCGCGCCCGGCGGAAATCCTTCGTCCGTGCGATCGCAAGCTGGCTCCGACGCTCCGACAACGCATTGCTCGCGTTCGAGGAGATGCGGCAGGGCATCCACGCGAAGACCCAGCGCGACGGCGGCCTGCGAGAAGTGCCGATCGATCGGATCGTCGGCAGCGTCGGCCGCTACCGCGATTTCGACCGCGCGTTCCTTCCCAAACAAGTGAGGACGAGAGA
>VBDX01000157.1 GCA_005881885.1 Chloroflexota bacterium | reverse complement strand
CTTCCCCGACAGGAGCGCCCTTTTGACTGCTGTCATCTGCGGTGTCCTTGAAGAGCATGGCACCGGGCTCCGGACGGCGGCTCGGCGTGGCGCTCGCGCGCGCGATCGGCTCGCCTCCGTACTCGCGTACCTCGTGACTGCGCGCTGTTCAGGACCGCGGCTGTTGCGCGACGGGGCCGTTGGACTGACCGTGGATCAGACCAGCCAGGCGCGCAGCGCCTTTTTCCGCCACTTCTTCTCGCCCGTCCAGCAGGTCCTCGACGAAGGCGTGCGGACCGGCGAGCTCCGCCAGATGGACACGGCGTTCGCGACCCAGGTGCTGTTCAACCTCGTCGATCCCTGGACCGGCCGGGAGGCCGCGCCGGGGGGACGCGACGCTCAGCAGGTCGCAGCCGAGGTCGTCGGCGTGGTGGTCGACGGAATCGGTGTGTAGACGGTTACCGACCGGTAGGTAAAGGCGCAAGGCGCGAGGCCCAGTCCGCGATGCGTGAGACGGCTTTCTCGAGATTGGGAAGCGAGTTCGCGTACGAGAGCCGCAGGTAGCCTTCGCCCTCGCTCCCGAAACACGTTCCCGCGAGCGTCGCGACGCCGGCCTCGTCAAGGATCCGATCCGCGGCGTCGGCGCTGTTGCGCAAGCCGAGCGCGGTGATATTCGGGAAGACGTAGAAGGCTCCGTGCGGCGATCGGCACGAAACACCCGGAACGGCGCCCAGTCCCTTCACGATCGCGTCCCGGCGCGTCCGGAACTCCGCGACCATTCGATCCACCTCGGGCGGACGTGTCGACAGCGCGGCCGCGCCCGCGCGCTGCACGAAGGTCGCGGTGCAGGAGACCGAGTTCGTCACGAGCTTCGTCACCGGATCGACGAGCGGCTTTGGAAAGACTCCGTAGCCGAGACGCCATCCGGTCATCGCGAAGGTCTTGCTGAAGCCATCGAGAAGGATCGTCCGCTCGGACATGCCCTCCTCGCGTGCGATCGAACGATGCTCGCCGTCGTAGACCAGCTCGCCATAGATCTCGTCGGTGAGCACCCAGAGGTCGCGCTCGCGCGCGATCCGTGCGATCTCGCGGATCGCGTCGAGTGAGAGCACAGCCCCGGTCGGGTTGTTCGGACTGTTCAGGACGAGCACCTTCGTCCGGTCCGTCACGAGCCGCCGGAGCTCGTCGAGATCGGGTTGGAAGTCGTTTCGCTCTCGGAGCGGCAACGGCACCCCGCGGGCGCCGGAGAAATGGATCATCGACGAATAGATCGGAAAGCCGGGGTCCGGGTAGATCGCCTCGTCGCCATTGTCGAGAAGCGCGAGCAGCGCGTAGAACATGACCGGCTTGGCGCCGGGCGTGACGATCACCTGAGCGGGATCGACGCTCACACCGCGGCGCGCGCGCAGGTACGCGGCGATCGCCTCGCGAAGCTCGATCACCCCAGCGGACGGCGTGTAGTGCGTCTCCCCGCGCTCGAGTGCGGCCACGCCGGCGGCAACGATCGAGGGAGGCGTGTCGAAATCGGGCTCGCCGATCTCGAGGTGAACGATGTCGCGACCCTTCGCCTCGAGCGCGCGCGCTTTGGCGAGGACCTCGAACGCGGTCTCCGTCCCGAGGCGCGACATCCGTGGGGCCAGCGGTCGCATGGAAGCCGAGTGAGTCTATTGGCTCGTCGGGGGCCGGGGGGCAGCGCCCCCCATCTTTCCTTCTACGCAGGCGCAGCCCTCGGGGCCGACGACCGCCGAGTGACGCGTGCGCGGCGGTAGGACGAGGCGGTCGCCCGGCCGCAATGTGATGCGGCGCCCGTCGCTCAGGACGAAGTCGATCGAGCCTCGCGTGCAGTAGAGCAGCTTCGTGTAGGAATGCTCATGTTCGCCGTAGCGGTCATCCGGCGCGTTTGACCACCCATAGACCTCGCGTGCTTCGCGTCGTACCGACTGCTCGATGGTCGCCGGGTTCGGTGAAGGTCCGGTGTGTGGACGGTGCTCGACCTGCATCGATGCCATGATGCGACCATGCGCGTTGGCGTGGTCTATCCCCATCAGGAGATCGGCGACGATCCCGCGCGCATCGTGGCGTTCGGCCAAGCTGCCGAGGATCTGGGGTACGTCCATCTTGTCGCGTATGACCACGTCGTCGGCGCCGAGCCGAGGGGGCGGCCGGCCGGGTGGAAGGGTGCCTACACGCATCGCGACGCGTTCCACGAGCCCTTCGTGCTCTTCGGCTATCTCGCAGCGGTCACGAAAAAGCTGGAGCTCGCGTTCGGCATCGTCATCCTCCCACAGCGCCAGACCGTTCTCGTGGCGAAACAGGCGGCGACCCTCGACGTTCTCTCGCGCGGTCGCGTTCGTCTTGGGGTCGCGATCGGATGGAACCACGTCGAGTACGAGGCGCTCGGCATGAATTGGCGCGATCGAGCCAAGCGCATCGAGGAGCAGATGGAGGTGCTGCGGCTGCTCTGGACGCAGGAGCTCGTGGATTACACCGGCCGTTGGCACCGCATCGATCGGGCAGGCATCAAACCCCTCCCCGTGCAGCGGCCGATCCCGCTATGGATGGGTGCCGACGAAGAGGTCGCGGTGAAGCGCGTGGCGCGTCTCGCCGACGGCTGGTTCTCGCATCTGGAGCCGACCGAGGAGGGGCGCGCGGCGCTGGAGCGTTTTCGCGAGTACGTACGCGACGCCGGCCGCGATCCGGCGCGGGTCGGTGTCGAGGGCCGCGTCGGCGCGACCGGCGCGCCGGAGGAGTGGGCGCGGAAGGCCCAGATCTTCCGCGACATGGGAATGACACACCTCGAGTTCCGGACGGGCGGCTCAAAGCTCCCCGATCTCGACGCCCACATCGACGCCATGCGCCGCTTCCGGGAGATCGCGCCCGTGTTCGACTAGGCAAGCCCGCGGCGCACCCACGCATCGGCGCCGATGATGCCGTCGAGGAGCACGACGAAGCTTCCTTCCGTGGGCGTGAGCCCGCGCGTGAGGTCGATACGCACGATGCGAGGGCCTCCGAGTCCGACGGCACCGCGACCGTCAGCGGTCACGACAACGCGCCGGAAGAGGCTGCTCGGAGCGAGGACCGTCAGACGAGTAGTGCCGAACCACTGCGACGCGTCGCCCTTGATGTGCATGAGGTAGCGCCCGTCGGGCCACCTCCCGTCCAACCGGAGGTTACCCGCGACCTCGATCCTGGTCTCGCGACGTGCGTCCTTCCCGTCGAAACCGACGCTCCAGACGCTCGGGTTGACGACGAAGATCCCGGTCTGATCGCCACTGGCGATCGCGCCCTGCAGGAAGACGATCCGGCTGCCGTCGATGATCGGTGACGCCGCCGTCTGATCGACGAGCTTTCGAAGCGAGCCCGGCGCCCGAAGCGCGCCGAGCACTCCGCTGTCCGACTCGACGAGCACCTCGTCGTCGCTCAGCCAATCGGCCACGAACGCATTCCCGAGCTCTCCGCTGCGCGTCAGGTCGCGACGCTCGAGCGATCCCAGATGCACCTCACTCCTCCCATCCGTCGAGCGATAGAGCGTCGCCGCGACCCTCGTCCCCGACGGCGACCAGCGCTGATCGATCACGCGGAAGCCGGCGTTCCGGGTCGCCGCCGGTAACGTGATATCGACCCGCGATCCATCGAGGCGGATCACGCCGATCCCGAGGTCCGTGACATACGCGACGGCGCCTCCATCTCCGGTCCAGCGCGTGCCGAAGGGTCGCGAGGTGTTCGCGCTGAGCGTGGTCAGAGGACGCGCCGAAGACCCATCGAGGTTCGCGGCCCAGAGCACGAACGCACCGGCGGGGTTTTGACGCCAGTACGCGAGGCGCCCGGTCGACGAAAGCTGCGGTGCCGCTCGTGTCGTGTCGCTTGACGTGCTGCCCACAAGATCCACGGTGTCTACGGTCTTGAGGACGAGCGCCGTCGAGCCCGCGGCGATCACCGCCGCGGCCGCGAGGTACGGCAGAAGCGCTCTGGCGTGCCGCACGTCCTCAATAATCTCCCGAGTGGCAGACCCCCTCTCCGCCGCGAAGACGTTCATGGCCGCGCTCGAGGCGAACGACGCCGACAAAGCGGTGGCCGTCTGCGCGGAGGACGTGGCCATCGAGCTCCCCGGCGGTGAGAACGAACTTGAGGGGAAAGAGAGCGCCCGCCGTCTCATCCGCATGGCGCCGCCCTTCGTCCGTCTCGTCCGCGAGGAGAAGGTCGAAGGAAACGTCGTGATCCTGCGCGGCCTCACCCGCTCTCCGGGACATTTCGCGAACTACACGACGTGGACGTTCGAGACCGACGGCGACCTCATCACCCACGTCACTTTTACCTGGCGGCCCGCGAACTAGACCGGGTTCCTTAGGGCTCCACGTATCTGAAGGAGCGGGGGATCCGCGCCAGGCCAAACTCCGCGATCGGGCGGGGCCTGCGGTAGCGGCGCGGCCGGCTGACCGGGAGCGCCCAACCTTTGGCGGTGTGGCGCTCGGCAGCACCGAGCAGGCACTCGCCGACCACCGAGCCCGTGCCGACGACCGCGAGGTAGGCGCGCGCGGGTAGTTTCTTCGGCGGCATCCGCCGATGGTCCCGGTCACGTTCGCCTGAAAGGAGCGATTCGGCATTCTCCGCGGTGACCGCGAGGACGAGCGCAGAGGCCACAGCCTTCCTCCGAAAAAAGGATGTCGCTCCTCTCTATCGGACCTCCCTTGCGCGGTATCTCTTCTCGACGGCCGGAAAGTCGCCTGGCTTGATGCCCTGAAAGAACGCGAAGGTCTCCTGCAAGAAGGTCGTTTCGGAATTCGCGCGCGCCAGGTCGTCGTCGGTCTGCTCGGCCGCCACGGCCTGCACTTGCCAGGCGAACCCCAGCACGTTGCGGAACACGACGAGCGCGCGCTCGAGGTGGAACGGCGAGGTGACTAGGTACAGCGGACGAGGCTCCATCTTGGCGAGGTAGCGCGTCGCGACCTCGACCCCGTTCCCGATGGTGTCTCGCGAGCGCTCCTCGAGGAAGATGCGTTCGCGGGGCACGCCCGCGCCGGCCATCAGGTCCGCGATCACCGAGGCTTCGCTCTTTGCCGGCGCGGGCCCTTCGCCGTGGCTGCCCGATGCGATCACCGCGAGGCTGGGCCGATGGTGCGCGAGCTGGGCAGCAGCGTGGGCACGAGCCGTGGTGGATGGAGAAGGTGCGCCGGACGGAGACATGCCGCCGCCAAGCACGACGGCGACCTCGGGAAATTCCGCGAGGTCGCCGTCGTCGTTCGTCAAGCCAGGATCAGATCTTGTGAAGCGTGCCGTCCAGGATCAGCATGACCGCGAAGTTGTCCGCCGCACCCTGCGTGTAGATCTTGTCGCCATCGGCGGGCCACCCCGAAACGCGGGCCTTGTCGTTGACCGGGTTGTTGTTGAGACGCTCGTAGATCGGGATGCACGGCAGCAGCTCGTTGAAGGCGACAGCGAGCTTGGTGACCGGATCCTTCTGCTTGGCGATGTCGAAGCCGGCGATGGCGTCGTCAAGGACCGTGTCGAAGTTGATCGTCCCGCCGGAGTACTGCTGCGTGAGCGGGTACTTCATACCCCCCGCCGACAAGTCCTTGTTGAACTCGCGGAACGGCCGCACCAGCGACGGCTGCGGGTGCGAGTTCCCGATGCCCCAGGGGTTCATCGCGATCTGGAACTTGCCGTTGTTCGTGTCCGGAAGCTGCGTCGAGCGGATCGCACCGCGCGGGGTCAGCTTAAGTCCCCACTTGTTGAGCGCGTCGTTGGCGTAGGTGGCGGCCGCCGCCCAGTCCTGGAAGTCGCTTGGGAAGTAGAACTCGAACTCGAGCTTCTTCCCGTCCTTCGCCCAGACACCGTCGACCTTCGCGTAGCCGGCGTCCTTCATGAGGGCGTCGGCCTTCGCGGTGTCGAAGGCGTAAGAGTTGAGCTTGGACTGGTCGCCGGAGTTCACCCAGTTCGCCACGAGACCGTCGGAGAAGCCGGCCATGTATTTCGGCGCCCTGGCCGAGGATCCGTAGAAGATCTTGCCGGCCTCCTCACGGTTGAAGGCCATTGCCACAGCCTGCCGCAGGCGCTTGTCCTGGAACTGCGGTGCGTTCTCCCAGTGGAAGTACAGCGCGGGGCCGGTGAAGATCGGCCCGCGGATGATCCGGTAGCCCTTGTCCTGGAACGCCTTGTCCGCCGCGAGCGGGAAGCCGTGGGTCGCATAGTCGACGTCCCCGTTGAGCACGATCGGGGTGATCTCGGCGGTCTCGCCCTGGTAGATGACCACCTTGTCGAAGTTCACCTTGTCGGCGAAGAGCCCACCGGGGTTGCGAACGAGGCTCATCTGAGCCGCGGTCAGCGACGCGACGTCGATCTTGTAGGGGCCGACGGATGGCGGACCGCTTGGACGGAAGTCGTTCATCTCCTTGATCAGGGCCTTGCCGGCATCGGTGGAATTCGTCCCGCCGCCGCCGTAGAAGTCCTGCGCCTTCTTGGCGAGGGGCCCGTAGACGGAGTCCGGCTTGATCTGGTTTCTAAGGATCAGCCGCTCGCCAAGGCTGGTCGGCTTGCTGTAGTGGAAGCGCACGGTGAGATCGTCCGGCGTCTCGATCTTGTCGATGAAGTTCCAGATCGCGTAGCTGGCGAGACGGCCGACCCAGAAGGTCGTCGCGACGTCCTTGGACGTGAACGCTTTCCCGTCATCCCACTTGAGGCCCGACCGGAGCTTCAGCTCATAGGTGTCGCCGCTCAGCGAGGCCGATTGCGCGAGCCAGTAGTCCCACTTGTTATCGGCCCAGCGGAACACGCCGAGCGCCGGGATGAAGAGATCCCGGTAGATGGCGTCGCCGAGCATCGAGTTCGTGGCGAAATAGTTGTAGTGGAATTCGGGCGGCAGCTTGTACGGCCAACCGCCATGGAATTCGCCGCCCTTCGCTCCCGTGCCGCCGCCACCGCCGGGTGTGCCGGGGGTGGGCGCGCAGGCCGCGGCGATGAGGCCGAGGCTCGTGAGCGTCGCGTCTCGGAGAAAGCGACGTCGTGAAACGGAATACCTGAGCGCAGCGTCGGTCATCGAACCCCTCCTGAATGCGAATCCAATTCGTTGGAGGTGGTCGTGCCCCGCTCCGCGGTGCCCGACCCTCCTGCTTTTTCGCTTTTCGCTACGTAGTAGCCCTTCGTGGTCGCTTTGTCGACTGATTTGCGCGCTGACGAGCGTGGCGGAGGCGGCAGTGTCGATCGCGCGAGGACCGTGACGACCCCGACGAAGAGCAAGCCGACGATGACGGCGAGCACCGCGGCGACGAACTCGGGCGACGAGCGGTCCTCAAAAGGAAGTACCAGCAGGGCGAGGAACAGGATCACAAAGCCGACGCGGAAGGCGCCCCGAAGGAGGAGCGGATCCACTCAGGCTGTCGCGGCCGCTCGCTCGCTCGTGCGTTCGCGAACGGCGACGTGGCACGCGACCTCGCGTGACCCGGGTATGACCAGCAGCTCCGGGATCTTCACGTCACACAGTCCCGCCTCGGAGAGCGGACAGCGCGGATGGAACGCGCAGCCTGGGGGAAGAGAGAGCAGGCTCGGGATCTCCGCGCTGCGCAGCTCGACGCGTTTCTTGGTGCGCGTGATGTCTGGGTCGGCCTCGGGGATCGCCGCGATGAGCGCCGCCGAATAGGGATGCGCCGGATCGCCGACGAGCGACTCGGTGTCGGCGAGCTCCACCACGCGACCGAGATACATGACACCGATGCGCCCCTCGCGGGCGAAATAGCGCGCCACCGCGAGGTCGTGCGTGATCAGGACGATGGTGACGCCGAACTCGCGGCCCAGCGCGAGCAGCAGATTGAGAAGGCTGATGCGGATCGACACGTCCACCATGGAGACGGCCTCGTCCGCGACGATCACCTTCGGGTCCACCGTCAGCGCGCGCGCGATGGCGACGCGCTGGCGCTGGCCACCCGAGAGCTGATGTGGGTGCTTGGCCACGAAGTTCTCGGGCGGCGTCAGGTCGACGCGCTGCAGGAGCTCGTTCACCGACGCGAGCGCTTGCCTTCCCGTGCGGGCCTTCTTGTGGCGGAAGAGCGGCGCCGAGAGGGTCTGAAATACGGTGCGCGTCGGGTTGAGCGACGCGTACGGGTCCTGATGGACGAGCTGCACCGCGCGGCGGAAGCGCGCGAGGTCGGCGCCTTTTGTCTGCCAGACATCCTTGCCTTCGTAGAGAAGCCGGCCACCGGTTGGTCGAAGCAGCCCCGCGAGGAGCCGTCCGGTCGTGGTCTTGCCGCAGCCACTCTCCCCGACGAGGCACATCGCCTCGCCGGCGTCGAGCGCGAGCGAGACCGCGTCGACGGCGGTGATCGGGCCGTCCGGTGTGTGGAACGTGCGGCTGACACGGTCGAGCTCGATGAGCGCGGTCACACGAGCTTCTCCGCCACGGGGATCTCGGCGTTCGAACCGAGCACGTCCGCGACGTGCTGCCACCGGATGCATGCGGCCTCGTGCTGCGGCGTATCGACCTCCAGGAGTGGGGGATCGGCCTCGCGGCAGGCC
>VBDX01000156.1 GCA_005881885.1 Chloroflexota bacterium | reverse complement strand
ACGGGTTGTAATCGACACGCATGTGGTGCGTCTTCGCGGAGATGGTCGACGTCGAGCGCGGATCCCAGATGACGATGTCGGCGTCGCTGCCCACCGCGATCGTGCCCTTCTTCGGGAACATACCCATGATCTTTGCGGGCGTTGTCGAGGTGACCTCGACCCAACGATTGAGGGTGATGCGCTTCCCGACGACGCCGCCGTCGTAGAGCAGCACCATCCGCGTCTCGACACCCGGTGCGCCGTTCGGGATCTTCGAGAAATCGCCGATCCCGAGCTGCTTCTGCTTGGGAAGCCCCTGAAACCCTTCGTTCATACAGAACGGGCAGTGGTCGGTGGAGACGACCTGCAGGTCATTCCGCGCAAGTCCCTTCCAGAGCTCTTCCTGATGCCACTTCTCGCGAAGCGGCGGGCTCATGACGTATTTCGCGCCCTCGAAGCCCGGCTCGTCGTAGTTGTCGATCGAGAGGAACAGGTACTGCGGGCACGTCTCGGCGTATGCGGGGAGACCGCGGTCGCGGAAGAGCCGCACCTGCTCGAGCGCCTGGGACGACGAGAGATGGACGATGTAGAGCGGGATTTCGCCGGCCATCTCGGCCAGGCGGAAAGCGCGGTGCGTCGCTTCAGCCTCGGCCTCGGGCGGCCGCGTCAGCGCGTGCCACTTCGGCCCGGTGTTCTTCTGCGCGAGCGCGCGTTTCACGAGGACGTCGATGACGCCCCCGTTCTCGGCATGCATGCAGATGACCATCACGTCCATCTCTTTCAGCACCTTGTCGGTGACGTCGCGGACGATCATGTGCAGCCCGTAGTCGACCACCGCCTTGCCGCGCGCCTTCCTGAGCCAGGTGTCGCGCGCCGTCTCGAGCGGCTCCCCCATCCCCTGCACGGCGAAATCGACGATGGACGTCGTGCCGCCGAAGGCCGCCGCGACCGTGCCGGTGTGGAAGTCATCCGACGCGAAGGTGCCCCCGAAGGGGAGCTCCATATGTGTGTGGACATCGATACCGCCGGGGATGACGTACTTGCCTGTCGCGTCGATGCGCTTGGCGCCCGCGGCCTTCAGTCCCTTACCGATCATGGCGATCTTCTCGCCGTCGACGAGCACGTCGCCTTTGTATGTGTCGGCCGCGGTCACGATCGTCCCGTTGGTGATCAGCGTCTTTGGCATGTCGCTCCCCTCTGCGCCGGCGAATGCTAGCCCGAGGAAAGGGAGGGCCGGGAGTGGTCTTCCCGGCCCTGCTCGGGTGTTAGGTCTTCTGTTCGCCATCGCGGCGGGATGCAAGCCGCCGCATCATCTCGCTCAGGTCCAGGCCGAGGAGCGATCGCGCGATCGCTCCACCTTCGGCCGCGGTCCGGGCGACTGTCTCGGTCAGCGCGGACGCGCCGCTCGGGTCGACGACAGTGAGGTTGTCGATGTTGCCGAGCGGGGCCGCCGCCTCATGCACGATCGCTGGGACGAGCGGGAGTGTCTGCAGCAGCAGCGCGGCGTCGTCGAATTTCCGATACGCCTCGGCGAGCAGCTCCTTCGCCCGCGCCTCGGCCTGACCGCGCGCCAGGATCGCGGCGCCTTCGGCCTGGCCCAAGAGCTCGACCTGCCTCGCCTGTGCTTCGGCGGCAAGGATCGCTGCTTGGCGTCCACCTTCCGCGCGCACGACTGCGGCCTCGCGCTCAGCCTCGGCCGGACGGATCGTCGTCGTGATGAGCTCCTTGGCGCGGCGCTGCGCCTCGATCTCCTGCGCGTTTGCCTGGGCCTGCGCCGTCACCCGTTGCGCGTCGGCGCGGGCGATCTCGCGGTCGCGTTCGGCCGCGATGATGACGCGTTGCGCCTCGTTTTCCTTCACCGAGGCTTCCTGCGAGGCGTTGGCCTTCGCGATTCGCGCGTCGCGGATCACATTGGCGAGGTTCTTCTCGCCGAGCTGTTCGATGTAGCCCTTCGTGTCGCGGATGCTCGTGATCGTGAGCGCGTCGATGTGGATGCCGCTCGCCTCGAGGTCGCCGCGAGCGGCCTCGGAAACGGCCTGCTGGAAGCGGTCGCGGTCGGTGATGAGCTCCTCGATCGTGAGCGTGCCCGCGATCGATCGCAGCGATCCTTCGAGCACCTTCTTCACCATCGTTTCTATCTGGCTGTCGGGCTCTCCGATAAACCGTTCCGCCGCGGCCCGAAGGCGCTCGGGCTCGCGAGCGATCTTGAACATCGCCTGACCGGTGATGAGGACGCCGACACCTTGCTTCGTGACCGCGGCATTCTCGTGGGCCAGACCGATCTCGACCTGCCGGGCGGTGAGCCGGAGACGTCCAACCTTGTTGAGGAGCGGCCACACGAATGTGCCGGCTCCGACCACGACCTTGACGCCCTGATCGTGGGTGGTCACGAGATCGCCTTTGTCGTCGCGGACCTTGCTGCCGCGCGCCCCTGAGATCACGAGCGCTTCGTTCGCGCCCGCGACCCGGTAGCGCTGCGCGGCGAACAGCGCCAGCAGGATGACGACCCCGATCGATGCGAGGACGAGTTGCGTGATGGTCAGTGTCACTTCGATCCCTTCTTTCTCTGCGCGGGTCCGCGCGGAGGGGCTACGGCGGAGGAATGGAGCGGACAGTCACGCCCATGCCCTGTACCGCGAGGATCTCAACGTCCTGACCGCGGGGAATCGGCCCTGAAGCCGTCGCGGCGAGCGTCTGAACGGCACCGTCGTATGTCAATACGACCGTGCCGCGCGCGCGCTCGCCGATGCTGACGATGACGCGCGCCCGACGGCCGACCAGATCGCGCAGGGCCGTCGGCTCGTGCCCTTCGGCACGCCGCAGCGCGGCGAAGGTCCCGAACGCGACTGCCGCGCCGCATGTTCCGAACAGGACCGCTACGAGCATCCGTCCGATGGGGCCAAGACCGAAAGCGACCGCGCCGAAAAGCCCACCGATGCCGAACATCGCGAGGAAGCCCAACAGCATCGGCATACCTGTGGCGTTGTCCGCACGGCTGACGTGTACGAAGGGCACGTGAAGGTGCGGAAGCCGCATCGGAACGTGCACGCGCACGTGCATGCCGCCACCGATGCTCGATAGGAGGAGGAGCGCGGTGCCGAGCACGGCGGAGCCGGTGAAGACCAGCTCCAGCACATCTGCGCTCATGGCTCGGATCGCCAGCTTTCTGGAAGAGCTTCTTCCGACCCCGATCTTACTCCCGCACTCAGATCTGAAACGAAAAAATGGAAACCCGTTTCCACGCTGTGGACGTAGCGTGCAAGTTTACAAGCGCTCTCGCCGATTCCACGCGAGCACCCCGCAGAGCGCGTATCCGAACGCGTTGGTCGGGCCGTGAAGACGGCCTCTAGCGCAGCGTGTTGGCCAGGCGGACGAGTTCGAAAATGTCGCGGGTCTTCGAGATCAGCCAGTAGTCCGTGCCGTGCTCGGTCCAGGTGATCATCGAGATGTCTCCGCCATGCGCCGGGATGTAGGCGAGCCCCTGCGTCGAGCGCACGTGGACCAGGGTCGTAAGGAACGGCGGAGGCGCCTCGTTCGCCAGGCGATCGGGGAAGGTGAAGAGCACGACGTCGGTCGTGCCCGCCGGGAGCGTGAGGGGAGGGACGCGCGGCGCGGTCGCCGCCGGACCGTCACGCGCGACAAGCGCTCCGCCGACGGCGAGACAGAGCGCGAACGCGAGGAGGATTGCCCACCGCCGCTCGTGCGCGGCGGACGATGCCGCCTGCCCTTCGAGCTCGACGACCGCCGCGCTCACAGGGTCACTGCCTCTTGGTCCGTTCTGTATCCATGATCTCCCGACAGAGCTCAACGCACTCGTCGCAGATTGCGATCGCCGGCGTAGGTCCGGCGACAAGCGATCTGACCTGTTCGCGAGGCTTCCCGCAAAAGGAACAGCGGAACTCGGTGCGAGGCAAGGGACCTCCTCGCCGCACAGCCGTCCACCTAGTACCCGACATACACGACCCGCTGCTCGGAGAAGAAATCGATATCGGGGTCCACCGTCAGCTCCCGAGGTTGATCGTGACGCTCTTGCGCTGCGTGAAGGATTCGAGCATCCCTTCGAGCGAGTTCTCGCGGCCAAGGCCGCTCTCCTTGAAACCGCCGTACGGCTGGCCCACGACCTGACCGATGCCCTGATTGATCTGGACCCAGCCCGCGTCGACCGCGTGCGCCGTCCGCAGCGCCTTAGTGATGTCGCGCGACCAGATGTACGCCGCGAGCCCGTAGTGTGTGTCGTTCGCCATGCGAACCGCGTCGCCGACGTCGCTCCACGGTATCGCCACAAGCACCGGGCCGAAGATCTCCTCGCGCGCGATGCGCCAGTCGTTCCGCACGTTTGCGAATACCGTCGGCTCGACGTAGTAGCCAGCCGCAAGCGGCCCCTCCGTCGGCGGCAAACCGCCGATGACCGCTCGCGCGCCCCGTTGACGTGCCCCCTCGTCGATGTATCCGACGACCTTCTCGAACTGCTGGCGGCTGACGATCGCGCCCATGTCGTTTGCCTCATCGAGCGGATCGCCGACCTTCATCTTCGCAAGTTTCCCGGCCAGCGTCTCGAGGAACGGATCGAAGACGCTCTCGTGGACGAAGAGGCGCGAGCCGGCGGTGCAGGATTGGCCCTGCCGCGCGAAGCGCATCGCGGCGATGACGCCGTCGGCGGTACGCTCGTCGGCCGCGTCGGGGAAGAGGATCTGCGGACTCTTGCCGCCGAGCTCAAGCGTGACCGGAATGATGCGGTCCGCCGCGAGGCGGAGGATCGCCTTCCCCGTTTCGGTGTTTCCAGTGAAGGAGATCTTGCGGACCAAGGGGTGCTCCGCAAGCGGCGTCCCGACCTCCTCGCCGGTGCCGGTGACCACGTTCAGCACGCCCTTCGGCAGGTGCGTCTGGCAGATGCGTGCCAGCTCCAGTACGGCAAGCGGGGCGTTCGCCGACGGCTTCAGCACGACGGTGTTTCCGGCGCAGAGCGCGGGCGCCACCTTCCACGCCGCGATCAGGACCGGCACGTTCCAGGGGACGATCGCCGCGACGACACCGAACGGCTCGCGTCGCGTATACGAGAACATCTGCTCTCCGAGAGGAACGGTCTCGCCCTTCAGCTCGCCGCCGAGGCCGCCGAAGTAGCGGAAGACGTCAGCGACGAGCTCCGCCTCAGGACGCGCCTGCGTACGGATGGCGTTCCCGGTCTCCATGGCGAGCGTGCGCGCAAGGTCCTCGACGGCCGCGTCAACGTCGTCCGCGATCCGGAGGAGCAGACGGCCGCGGTCGCGTGGGGCAACCTCGCGCCATGCGGGGAAGGCCGCCGCGGCGGCGCGGACCGCTCGGTCGACGTCGGCCGGGCCCGAGCGCGGCACCTGCGCGACGACCGTGCCGCGCTTCGCCGGCGTCTCGACATCGAAGGTGCGGCCGTCTGCGCTCTCGACCCACTCGCCACCGACGAGCATCTTCTCGCGAGTTGGGCTGGCGACCGCGCTCATCACGGCTTCACCATATCCCCATACATGTCCGGGCGACGGTCCCGGTAGAACTGCCAGGTGTTCCGCACCTCGCGTACGAGATCCAGGTCGAGGTCGGCGACGAGGAGCTGCTCGTCTTTCTCCGAAGCCTGCGCGATGATCTTGCCGCGCGGGTCCGCGAAGTAGCTCGAGCCGTAGTACTCGTTCGGACCGAACTCTTTCTCCTGTCCGACGCGATTGATCGTGCCGACCCAGTAGCCGTTCGCGATCGCGTGCGCGGTCTGCTCGATGAACCAAAGATGCATCGAGAGCCCGCGCGAGGTCGCCGATGGGATGAAGACGAGCTCCGCTCCGTGAAGGCCGAGCATCCGCGCGCCCTCGGGGAAGTGGCGGTCGTAGCAGATGTACACGCCGACCTTCCCCACGGCGGTGTCGAAGACCGGGTAGCCGAGGTTGCCGGGGCGGAAGTAGAACTTCTCCCAGAAGCCGTTGACGTGCGGGATGTGCGTCTTGCGGTACTTGCCGAGGTACTTGCCGTCGGCGTCGATGACCGCGGCGGTGTTGTAGTAGATGCCGGTCTGATCCTCTTCATACATCGGGACGATCAGCACCATCCCGTGCTTCCGGGCCAGCTCCTGCATGAGCTTCGTCGTCGGACCCTCGGGAATCTTTTCCGTGTAGCTGTAGTGCTTGACGTCCTGGACCTGGCAGAAGTACGGCCCGTAGAAGAGCTCCTGCAGGCACATCACCTGCGCACCCTGCTTGGCCGCGTCACTGATGTGCTTGGTGTGTCGCTCGATCATCGAGTCCTTGTCGCCGGTCCAGGCGCATTGGACGAGCGCCGCCTTCACCTTCGTCATGTGGTCGACTCCCCCTTATCAGAGGAAAGGATGGCGCGAAGCGCGCTCCGCGCCAAGACCCGCTCCCGTCGAACTCTTTTCCAGCACGGATGCTAGGTAGAAAGAGAGCAGAATGTCGACGGCCGTAGGGGACGTGCGGCTCGGCCGTGGGAGGATGACCGTGAAGCGGTTTTCCATCGTTCTCGCCTCAATAGCGCTGGTGGTCGCGGCCTGCACCCCGACACCCGGCGGCACGCCTGCCTCGGGCACGCCAGCCGCCTCGGAGGGTCCGACGCGCGGCGGCACGCTCATCTTCGCGATGTGGCAGGAGCCGACAACGCTGGCGCCTCCTTACCTGAACCAAACGATCGCCGGACTCGTCTCGCAGGTAGCCGTCGAGGGACTGACGCGGACGGATACGGATGGCAAATACCAGCCCGTCCTCGCCAAGTCCGTCCCTGACATCAACAACGGTGGGGTGAAGCTCTCCGCGGACGGCAAGAAGATGGACGTGACGTACGAGCTCCTGTCGGCCGTGACCTGGTCGGACGGTCATGCGTTCACGAGCGCGGACGTGAAGTTCACCTGGGAGAACCGCATGAAGGATCCCAAGGTGGTGAACCGCGCCGGCTATGACCAGATCGAGTCGATCGACACGCCGAACGACACGAACGTCGTCATGCACTTCAAGTCTGTGTATGCGCCGTATCCGACGCTCTTCGGCGCGCTCCTCGCGAAGCATGTTGCGGAGAAGGAGGCCGACCTCAGCAAGAGCGACTACAACCAGCGGCCGCTCGGCACCGGACCATTCAAATTCACGGAGTTCGTCGCCGGCGACCACATCACCGCGGAGCGCAACCCGAACTACCGTGACAAGACCAAGCCATACCTCGACAAGATCATCTTCAAGAGCGTCCCGGCGAGCGAGGTCGCAATCGCACAGCTCAAGGCGGGCGAGGTGCAGGGGATGTGGAACATCCTCGAGTCGCAGACCCCCGACCTCGAGAAGGAATCGGCGATCAAGCTTGTGATCACGCCGAGCCCGTCGGTCGAGCGCGTCGAGATCAACACGGCGGCAAACAAGGACATGACCGATCCGACCAGCGTCCATCCCGTGCTCGGTGACATCGCCATGCGCAAGGCGCTGGTCTGGGCGACGCCGAAGCAGCAGCTCGTCGACAAGCTGCTCTTCGGCAAGGCCAAGCCAGGTTCGTCCGGCTATTCGCAGGGGTGGGCGAAGTACACCGGCCCCCCGCAGGATAGCTACGACCCGAAGAAGGCGAACGACGAGCTGGACAAGGCCGGCTGGGTCAAGGGCGCGGACGGGATCCGCAGCAAGGGTGGCGTGCGCGCCTCGCTCACGATCACCAGCACCACCGGCAACAAGACGCGTGAGCAGGTCGAGCAGGTCCTCTCCGACGAGTACAAGCAAATCGGCGTCGAGCTCAAGATCCAGAACCAACCGTCCAGCGTCTTCCTGTCGGGGTCGTGGTCGGCGGGCGATCCGCGCAAGCGCGGCACGTTCGACCTCGACATGTACGCGACCTCACCGGACATCGATCCACACACTCACATCTTCACGCGCTTTCACTCATCGCAGATCCCGAGCGCCGCTAACAACGGGTTAGGCAACAACTACACGCGGCTTCGGAGCCCGGACGTCGACAAGGCCATCGACGAGGGTGGCGCAACCCTCGATCTCGAGAAGCGGAAGGCCGCCTACAACAATGCGGTCAAGGGGATCAACGACGCGTACGTGATCATCTGGCTGTACGAGCGGGCCAGCATCGACGCGTTCCGCACGAATGTCGGCGGCTGGCAGGGGAACGTGTGGGACAACATCACCTGGAACTCCGGGGACTGGTATTTGAAGAAGTAGCACCGTGACCACCTACGTCCTGCGCCGGCTGCTACAGGCGGTGCCGCTGCTGCTCGGGATCACCGTGGTGTCGTTCGCGATACTCAAGGCGATACCCGGCGGCCCGATGGCGGCGTACGAGGGCAACCCCAACATCACCGACGAGGACATCAGGCGGCTCGAGCATGCGCTCGGGCTCGATCAGCCGGTCCACATCCAGTACCTCAGCTGGCTGACGGCGTTCCTTACCGGCGACTGGGGCTACTCGTACTCGAGCCACCGAGCCGTCCTCACCGAAATCATGGAACGCTTTCCAAAGACCGTGTATCTGATGGGCACGGTGTACGTCGTGACATTGCTCGTTGCGATCCCGATCGGCATCTTGACGGCCGTGCGTCAGTACTCGTGGTTCGACCACATCGTTACCGGAACAACGTTCGCCTTCCTATCAACTCCGACGTTCTGGCTCGGCCTTCTGTTGATCATCGTCTTCGGCCTGCAGCTGCGTCTCCTTCCGCTCGGCGGGATGGCGACGCTCGGGACCGACTTCGACCTCCTCGACCGCGTGCGACACCTCATCCTTCCGGTCGCGACCCTCTCCCTGGTGGGAATCGGCAGGTACGTGCGATTCCTCCGCGCGAGCATGCTGGAGACGCTCACGCAGGACTACCTCCGGACCGCACGGGCGAAGGGCCTCGGCGAGCGCATCGTGGTCGCGAGGCACGCGCTCAAGAACGCGTCAATCCCTCTCGTGACCGTCGCTGCGCTGGACCTCCCCGAGCTGTTCGTCGGAGCGCTCGTCACTGAGCAGATCTTCGGCTGGCCGGGCATGGGCCGTCTTTACTGGGACGCCGCGACGCGATCCGACTACCCGGTGATCATGGGATTCCTCGCCGTCGCTGCCTCGCTCATCATCCTCGCGAATCTCGCCGCGGACGTCTTCTACGCCTACCTCGATCCGCGGATCAGGTACGCGTAATGGCCACGCTTCGCTCGTCGCAGCTTCTCGCACAGGCCGTCGCGCTTCCCGCCACCGCGTACCGCGAGCGCGGCCAGTGGCGCATGGCGTTCGAGCGGTTCCTCGAGCACCGCCTGGCCGTCGCCGGCATCGTCGTCCTCGCGCTCCTCGCACTCCTGAGCGCGTTCGCGCCGCTGGTCTCTCCTTACAACCCCGAGAAGACGAACCTCCTGCTCATCTTCGAGTCGCCGTCGCCTTCGCATCCGATGGGCACGGACAGCCTGGGGAGGGACCTCGCGACCCGGATCCTCTATGGGGGACGGGTCTCGCTCTCCGTTGGAGTGCTCGCGATCGCCGTGGCGATCACGCTCGGTACGCTGATCGGCGGCATCGCCGGCTTCTACGGGCGCTGGATCGACGCGGTCCTGATGCGTGTCGTCGACATGATGCTGTCGTTTCCACGACTCTTCCTGCTGATCCTCTTCGGCGTCTTCTTCAAGGGAATGACGCTCGGCGTCATTGTCATCGTGCTCGGCCTCCTGTCGTGGATGCCGACCTCGCGCTTGGTCCGGGCGACCTTCCTATCGCTGAAGAACCGCGATTTCGTCGAGGCCGCGCGCTCCATCGGCGCCCGGAACCGCGACATCATCGCCCGACACATCCTTCCCAACTCGCTGGCTCCGATCATCGTCGCCGCGACGTTAGGCGTCGCCGGGGCGATCATCACCGAGAGCACGCTCTCCTTCCTCGGCCTTGGCATCCAGCCGCCGACCCCGAGCTGGGGAAACATGCTCAAAGACGCCACGAGCGAGATGAATCAGGCGCCCTGGACGGCGATCTTTCCCGGTCTATTCATCTTCCTCGCTGTCGTCTCGATCAACTTCATCGGCGACGGACTTCGCGACGCGCTCGACCCGCGACACGTCACCAAGCGGATCTAGCTACGCTACCTAGGCGCGGCCTCCAGAGGTGTCGCGTCAAGTCGACGCGAGTGCGGATGAACCGGACTCCCTCCCGCCGCAAGCGGACACCGTGACGCGCGAACGCCGGTTGGCCGCTCGAGCGCACGACTCGATGGCAGGGCACGGTCTCGTCCCTGCAATCCCGCATCGCGTTGCCCACCGCGCGGGCGGCGAGGGGACGGCCGGCGAGCATGCCGACGAGAGCGTAGGTCGCGACCCGTCCAGGCGGGATGCGTCTCACGACGTCGTAGACGGCACGGGTCCATGCACGGGGCGCAGACATCGCCGCCATCATGCCGAAAGCGCGCGAGCCATACTCCGGCGATGCCGGAACGCGACGATCTCGATCGGTTCATCGCGTCGCAACGCGACCGTTTCACCGCTGAGCTGCGCGAGCTCTGCGCAATCCCGTGCGAAGCGTCCGACAAGAAGGCGCTCGACACCGCGGCACGGTGGTGTCGCGAACGCCTGCGGGCGGCCGGGTTCGCCGATGCGCGCGAGCTACGCGTAGATCGCGCGCCGGCGCTCATCGTCGGCCAGGCAGGCGCCGGTAAGCGCACGCTCATCGGCGTCCAGCACTACGACGTCCAGCCGGCCGTCCCTCTCGAGCTCTGGAAAACACCTCCCTACGAACCGGCAGTCCGCGATGGCGCGATGTACGCGCGTGGTGTCGATGACAACAAGGGACATCTTCTGCTTCGCATCCAGGCGATCGAAGCACATCGCGCGGTCTACGGCGAGCTGCCGATCCGCGTTCGGTTCCTCATCGAGGGCGAAGAGGAATCCGGCAGTCCGAATCTCGCGAAGCTGCTCGCGCTCGAGCCCGACCTCACGGGCGGCGACGGCGCGCTCAAGGAGGGCGGAGCGATCGATAGCCAGGGCCGGCCGCTCCTGTCGCTCGGCGGCAAGGGCATCCTCTATTGCCACTTCCACGTCCGCACGATGTCGCGTGATGCTCACTCGGGCGGAGCGACGCACTATCCGAACGCGGCGATGCGGCTCGCTCAAGCGTTCGCGTCGCTCATGGACGCGACGGGGCGAGTGTTGATCGAGGGCTTCTACGCCGACGTCCGGAAGCCGACGGCGGCGGAGCGCGAGATGCTCGAGCGGATGCCGTTCGACGCCCAGGCGACGAAGGACGTGGTCGGGATAGAGCGCTTCGCGTTCGGCCGCACCGACGACGAAGCAAAGCGTGCGTCAGTGTTCGAGCCGACCTGCAACGTGTGCGGGATCGAGGCCGGGTACAACGGGCCTGGGTCCAAGACGGTCATTCCCCGCGAGGCGAGCGGAAAGATCGACTTCCGCCTCGTGCCCGATCAGGACCCCGACAAGATCGCCACGCTCCTGCGCGCGCATCTCGACCGCTCGGGATTCGGGGACGTCGAGTTCAGCGCCGAGGAGGGCGAGCACCCCTACCGCGGTCCGGCCGACGCACCCCTGGTGCGCGCGGTCGCGGCTGTCGCGGAGGAGGCCTTCGGTAAGCCGCCGGTGCTCGTCCCCTCGAGCGGCGGGACGTCCCCGATGTGGGTCGTGTGCAACGCACGCCGGATGGCCAACGTCACGCTCGGGATGGGTCATCCTGGGGCCGGCGCGCACGCGCCGAACGAGCACATCCTCATGGAGAACTACTGGCGCGCATTGCGCGCGACGGCCCGCCTCTATTCCGCGTTCGCATCCCAAGAGTGATCCGCGCGCTGGTCTTCGACTTCGACGGCCTCATCCTCGAGACCGAGATGCCCGCGTACCAGTCCTGGGTCGAGATCTATCGGGAGCACGGCCACGATCTGACCCGCGAGTTTTGGGCCGACTACATCGGCCGCGAATCCGGTTGGTTTGAACCCGCCGCGCACCTCGAATCGCTGGTACAGGGACCGTTCGATCGCGCCGCCGTTCAGGCCCGTCGCGACGCTCGGAAGACCGAGCTCGTCGCAGCGCTCGAGACGATGGCCGGCGTTCGCGAGTGGCTCGCGGAGGCCAAGGCGCTCGGACTCAAGCTCGCGGTCGCCTCGAGCTCGCGACGCGCCTGGGTCTGTGGCCACCTCGACCGCCTCCGGCTCGAGGGATGGGACGCGATCGTCTGCCGCGAGGACGTCGAGCGAGCGAAACCGGCTCCTGACCTTTACCTGCGCGCGTGCGAGCTTATCGATGTCGCGCCTGACGATGCGCTCGCGATCGAGGATTCGCCCAACGGCGTCGCATCGGCACAAGCGGCGGGACTTCGCGTGGTCGCGGTGCCGAACGAGCTGACGAGCGGACTCGACCTCACGCGCGCGGAGTGCCGTTTGGGTTCGTGCTCGGAGCTCGCGCTCGCGGACTTGCTCGCTCGTTTTCGCTAGCTCCCTTGCCCGAGCGGTAGTCTCTCGACATGACCGCGGTGCCGGTCGCGAGCAAGCAGGTGGGGGTCGGCTGGAACCCGCGACGCTACTTCGGCGGGATGTGGCGGCACCCCATCGCCCGGGCGGTCCTGAAGGCGGCGCTGACCATCTGGGTGACCACGACGATCACCTTCTTCCTCATCCGGCTCATGCCGGGAAGCCCCGTCGAGCTCAAGATCGACGAGCTGGTCCAGTCTTCCAGTGGCTCCATCAGCTACGAGGACGCTCGGGCCATCGCCTCAAGCCTCTTCGCGATCGACCTGAACGCGCCGCTCCACGAGCAGTACCTCTCGTTCATGTGGAGCCTCCTCCACCTCGACGTCGGCAAGTCATTCCTCTCATCCGGGACGAGCGTCACCTCGATCATCCTCGCCGTGCTCCCGTGGACCCTCTTCTCGGTCGGCACGGGACTACTGCTGAGCTTCATCGTCGGGATCGGACTCGGGCTGATGGCGGCGTATCGCCGGAACTCGCTCCTCGACCGCGTGGTATCGACGGGCGGCTCCCTGGTGAGCTCGGTCCCGAACTACCTGATCGCGATCATGCTCATCCTGTTCCTTGGCGTTCAGGCCCGCCTCGTCAACTTCACGGCGATGCGGGGCGCGTACAGCGGCGGGATGCAGCCGGGCCTCTATCCGGCATTCGTCGGCGACATCCTCTTCCACGCGGCGATGCCGATCACCATCTATTTCCTGACGCAGCTCGGACTTTGGATCCTGTCGATGCGGAGCGCGACGCTTTCCGCTCTCGAAGAGGACTACGTCACCGCCGCGCGCGCTCGCGGCCTGTCCGACGGGCGAATCCGCACGGCGTACGTCGGCCGCAACGCCGTCTTGCCGCTGGTGGCGCAGCTCGCGATCAGCGTCGGCTTCATCGTCGGCGGCGCGGCGATCATCGAGCAGATCTTCGCGTACCAGGGCGTCGGCCTTCGGCTGCTGGACTCGGTTCGGCAGCGCGACTATCCGGTGATCCAGGGCATCGTCCTCCTGACGACGATCTCGGTGGTCGTCGCGAATCTCGCCGCCGACCTTCTCTATTCGAAGCTCGACCCCCGGATCGGCCGAGCCGGAGGCGCCGGCGGATGACGACCGCGATCCTCGCCCGGCCCACCCTTGGCCAGCGTCTCGCCGGCCCGTTGCTCGCCGCGGTCGAATTCCTACGTCTGCTGTCCAGGCGTCCGGTGGGTCTCGCCGGCTTCGTCGGGATCGTCTTCTTTCTTCTGCTCGCGTTCGTGGCGCCGCTCTTCGTTCCATTCCAGAACGATCCCAGCCTGCTCGACATCTATCTGACGCCCTCGCTGGCACATCCGCTGGGCACCGATTTCCAGGGCAAGGATGTGCTCAACCAGATCGTCTTCCTCGACACCGTCATCGTGGCGATCACCGACATCACCCTGACGATCCCGAAGCTCATCCTGCTGATCGCGATCGCCGCGATCCTTCGGCCGACGAGCTTCGTATTCCTCGCGGTGATCCTCGCGCTCCTCCAGTGGTCGAGCCTCTTGCGCCAGGTGCGGTCGCAGGTGCTCTCGCTCAAGGAGCGCGACTACGTGGAAGCTGCGCGCTCCCTCGACCTCGGGCTCTTCCACATCGTGTTCCGCGAGATCCTGCCGACGATGCGCAGCTACATCGTCATCCACTTCATCCTGGCGATGACCGAGGCGATGTACGCGCAGGTCGGGATCATCCTCCTCGGCCTCGTCCCGATCTCCGGATCGAACTGGGGCATCATGCTGTACTTCGCGCAGGGTCAGGGCGCGCTGTTCTACCGGGACAGCCTCTGGTACATCCTGAGCCCGATCCTCGCGATCTCACTGGTCCAGCTGTCGCTTGCGACCTTCGCGTCGGCGCTGGAGGACATCTTCAACCCGCGCCTTCGCGGAGCGTAGGACCATGCCGGTCCTCTCCGTCCGAAGCCTCTCCATCGACTACCTGACGCGCCGCGGGCCGGTGCATGCGGTTCGGGACGTTTCGTTCGAGCTCGAGAAGAGCGAGACGCTCGCGATCATCGGCGAGAGCGGCTCAGGCAAGACGACTCTCGCCGTGGGACTCATCCGGCTCTCGCCGCGCGGCACGAAGGTGACCAGCGGCGAGATCCTGTACACGAAGGACGGGATCACGAACGACATCCGGAAGATCGACGACGACGACCTCCGCGAATACCGCTGGGCCGAGTGCGCGATGGTCTTCCAGGCGGCGCTCAACTCCTTCAATCCGGTCATCACCATCTGGGAGCAGTTCCTGGACACCGCGCGAGCACACGGGCTACACGACCGACACCGGATCCGCGAGCGCGCGGCCGAGCTGCTCGACCTGGTGCATCTCGACGCCCGCCGCGTGCTGCCGGCGTTCCCGCACGAGCTCTCCGGTGGAATGAAGCAACGCGTGCTCATCGCGCTTGCGCTGATGCTCGAGCCGCAGCTGGTCATCCTGGACGAGCCGACGACCGCGCTCGACATCCTGACCCAGCGCTCGATCATCGATCTACTCCGTCAGCTCAGGCAGCGGCTCGGCTTCTCGATGATCTTCATCTCGCACGACCTCTCGATCGCCGCCGAGCTCGCCGACCGGATGATCACGATGTACGCCGGCCGCGTCGTGGAACGTGCGAAGGTCGATGACATGTTCTACCGGCCGCGTCACCCCTATTCGGTCGCCCTGCTTCGCGCCGTGCCGCGCGTCACCGGCGCGCTGGGCAGCGTCGCGTCCATCCCCGGCTCTCCACCCGACCTGATCCGCCTCCCCAAGGGCTGCACCTACGCGCCACGCTGTCCGTATGCGATCGAGGCCTGCCGCGAGGCCGATCCCCCACTCCTGGAGGTCGATACGCCGCAGCACGAGGCCGCATGCATCCGGTGGCAGCACGTCGCGGACGTGCTCGGGTCGAACGCCGAGATCCCCGTGGCGGAGAAGCTCGCGTGACCGCGCTCATCGAGCTCGACCGTGTCAGCCGCACGTTCCACACACCGGACGGCCCGATCACCGCCGTCGACGCGGTCTCGCTCGCGCTCGACGCCGGCGAGGCGATGTGCCTCGTCGGGGAGAGTGGCTGCGGCAAGACCACGACCGGACGGCTCCTCGCGGGGCTGCTTCGACCCACCGGTGGCCGGCTTCTCTACGAAGGCAAGGATGTCTGGCAGACAAAAGGCGCCGACCTCGCGCGCTTCCGCCGCGCGGTGCAGCTCGTCCATCAGGACCCGTACGCGTCGCTCAACCCGACGCGCACCGTATTTC
>VBDX01000073.1 GCA_005881885.1 Chloroflexota bacterium | reverse complement strand
GCAGCCTTCGCCATCGTGATCGCGGTGGACCGGTCGCCGCCGTTGAGCTGAGGGAGCCCACAGCAGCGGCGGCCTTCGACGACGTGCACCTCGGCGCCGAGCGCTTGGAGCACGCGCGCCGCCGCGTAGCCGGCGTTCGGGAGGAAGTGATCGATGATGCAGGACGGGAACATCGCGATCCGCAGGTCGGGTGATTTGGGGTTCGTCGAGGTGATCTCGCGCGCGCGATAGTGGAGCGGACGATCGGCGACCGCCGGCAGGCTCTTCTCCTGCGCGAGCGCCCCGAAGGGCAGGCGCACGTTGCCGTTCCGCCGCAGGGGATCCTGGAATGTCGCGAGCCAGCCGGTAAGGCGATCGATGCGCTCCGGCGTCGACCACTGGCGCAGGAAGAGCTTTTTCGCCCACGGCATCCCGACCTTCTCCACGGCCTTCGCTCGGACGTCGGTGATCAGCGATGCGAGCGGGATGCTGACCGGGCACACCGTGTCGCAGGCGTTGCACCCCATGCACAACCCTTGCTCGTGCGCAACGCTCTCGGTCCCGTGATGCCACGGGGAGACGACGAGTCCGATCGGGCCGGTGTAGATGTGGCCGAAGACGTGCCCCCCGACCTCGAGGTAGCTCGGGCAGACGTTGCTGCAGGCCCCGCAGCGGATGCAGCTCAGGGCGTCGCGGAAGAACGGATCGTCGCGCATCGCGGTGCGGCCATTGTCCAGCAGGACGAAGTGCACCTCCTTGGGCCCGTGGACGCCGATCTGCGATTTGAGCTCGATGTCCGCGGAGCGGGATGGCCCGGTGATGAACTGCGTGTACGAAGTGATCTTTTGCCCGGTCCCGCTTCGCGCGAGGAGCTTCACGATGGCGATCGCGTCGTCGATGGTAGGCACGATCTTCTCGATGCCCACGACGGCGATGTGCACCGACGGAAGCGTTGTCGCGAGGTCGGCATTGCCCTCATTCGTGACGAGCATGAGCGTGCCGGTCTCCGCGATCAGCGCGTTTCCGCCGGTGATGCCGATGTCCGCGTCGATGAAGCTCTGCCGGAGCTCCTTCCGCGCGACGGCCACGAGTGACGCGGTGTCGTCGGCGACGGGATGGCCGACGACCTTCGCGAAGAGCTGCGCGACTTCCTCGCGCGTCTTATGTATGGCCGGCGCGATGAGGTGTGAAGGGCGCTCCCCGGCGAGCTGGATGATCCATTCGCCGAGATCGGTCTCGACGGCGGTGATCCCTTGCGACTCGAGATGGTCGGTGAGCCCGATCTCCTCCGTCGCCATGGACTTGGATTTCACGACAAGCTTGGCCTTCTTCGCGCGGCAGATGGCGGTGACGATCCGGCGGGCCTCTTCGGCGTCGACGGCGCGGTAGACCTTTGCGCCGACGGCCTCCGCCTCAGTCGTGAAGCGCTCGATCAAGGCAGGCAGGTCGTCGATGGCTTTCGCTTTCCTGAGCGTCAGGTCCGCGCGGAGACCCTCCCAGTCCACTTCGGCCATGCGCGCGTCGCGGCGCTCCCGCAGCTCGGGCAATGCGCGCCGGAGCGCGGTCCGCAGCCGATCGTTCGCCAGGGCGTTGCCCAGGCGGCGGTGGAACTCGGTCTTTGACGCCGTCACGGGCCGTACGCCTGATCGAGCAAATCCATCAGGTGGACGACGGTCACACGGCTTCCGGCGGCGCGGAGGCCGGCCTGGATCTGCATGAGGCATCCAGGATTGGCGGTGATGACCACGTCCGCCCCGCTGCGCAGGATGTGGCCGACCTTACGATCGAGTACCGCCCGCGCGAGATCCGGCTGGGTCACGTTGTACGTACCAGCGCTGCCGCAGCACCAGTCCGCTTCCGCGAGCGGAATGAGCTCGAGCTCGGGAATCGCGGCGAGAAGTGCCCGTGGCTGCTCGCGCACCTTCTGGCCATGCAGGAGGTGGCAGGGATCGTCCCAGGTCGCACGCACCCCGAGCCCGCGGGGCTGCTCGCGCACGCCGATGTCCGCCAGGTATTCGGTCGCGTCCTTCACCTTCGCGGCGAAAGCCGACGCCCGTGTCGACCATTCCGGGTCGTCCTTCAGCAGCCAGCCGTATTCCTTCATCGCCGCACCGCAGCCCGCGGCGTTCACGATGACCGCGTCGACCGACTCGAAGGGGGCTCTGCCCCTTTCGGATCCCTCGGCCTTCTCGAATGCGGCGATATTCCGTCGGGCCAGCGCGCGGGCACGATCGCGCTCTCCGGCGTGCGCGTGCAACGCTCCGCAACAGGTCTGGTCGTCCGGGACGAAAACTTCTATGCCATTCCTAGCCAGCACTCGCGCAGTCGCAGCGTTCGTGGGCGCGAACACGCTTCCCATCACGCAGCCACGGAGGAGCGCGACCCGGGCGCGCCGCTCGCCGCGAGCGCGAACGATCCGCGGTGGGCCGCTGGCGCTGGCCCTGTCCGGGACGAGGTCGAGCAGATCGGCCATCCGGCCCGCCGCGCGCAGATGTGTGGCGCGCAGGACCGCGCGGGCGCCGAGGCGTTTGGCCAGGACCGAGATCGACGCGAAGGCCCCGAGCGCGCGGCGGTGCGGAAGGAGCCAGTCGAACGCCGCCACGCGGATCGCACGTTCGATCCGCGAGCGCGGACGGACCGCCACGATCTGCGAGCGGGCCCCCTCGACCAGCTTTCCGTATTCGACGCCCGAAGGGCAGGCGGTCTCGCATGCGCGGCAATCGAGACACTTTGAGATGTGGTCATCGAACCCTGCGGCGTCCGCCCCGAGGCGCCGCTCCCACACCGTCTTCATCAGGCGGATGCGGCCGCGCGGTGAGTCCATTTCGACGCCCAGCACCGCGAACGTCGGGCAGGTGGGTAGGCAAAAGCCGCAGTGCACGCACCGCGCGATGAGATCCTCGCCCGGCGCGTCCGCGTTCGGATAGGGGAGCGGGAACGTGGCAGTCATGCCGGCGATCGTCCGGGCTCGAGGATGCCTGCCGGATCGAACGCATCCTTGATGCGGCGCATCAGCAACCCGCCGTTGGTGCGGGTCGGCGACGCCGGAAGACGTGCACGGAGGTGCTCGGCGCGCCGCTCGACCCGCCCGCCCCCTCCGACCATCCGGGCCGCGAGCAGGAGGGCCTCGGCGCCTCGGGTCACCGCATCGTCATCGCCGCGCACGTGCACCCGGACCACGCCGCTCGCGGCGTCGGCGACGAGCGTGGCGAAGCCTTCGAGGCGCGCCGCCGTGTCCGCGAATGCGCTCTGTGCGGCGATCGGCACCGCCACGCGCACGAGTGCGCCGTCCGTCGCGCGTGCGGGGAGCTCGCGCAGCTCATCCAGCTCGTCGGCGGCGATCGCCGCACTGCCTCCGCGTGCCTTGATCTCACGGCGCGCGTCCGCGGTCGCGCGGGCCACGGCCGCCGCGGCGCCGCGGGCGGTCGCGATTAGTCGCCAATCGTCGCGAGCCGTGCGCTCGACGGCGACCGCTTCGGGGCGCGATGCCGCACGCGCGATCGCGCTGGCCGCGGCGAACGCGTCGGGACCGCGGGCGAACGTCGCAACGACGCCGTCCCTCGCGGTGGGCACCGGGAGCACCTTGAGCGTGGCCTCTACGATCACCCCGAGGGTGCCGAACGATCCGGTGATCAGCTTGTTGAGATCGTAGCCGGCGACGTTCTTCACGACGCGACCTCCGGAACGCGCGACGGTGCCGTCGGGGAGCGCGATCCGGGTTCCGATCAACAGGTCGCGGACACCCCCGTAGCGCGCCCGCCAGAATCCATTGGAGTTCGCGGCGATGATTCCGCCGATGGTGGCGTGGTCGGCATGCGGCGGATCGAGTGGGAGGAATTGCCCCGCCCTCGCGAGGGCATCGGCGAGATCCGCCATGCGCGTGCCGCCCACCACCGTGACCGTCAGGTCCGCCGGCACGTGATCGACGATCCCGGCCAGCCCTGAGGTGCGAACCTCGGTGTCGGTGTCGCCCACATCGCCGATGTAGCTCTTCGTCATGCCGCCCACGACACGGACCGTGCGGCGATCGCGGCTCGCCTCCGCGAGCATCCGCGCGCACTCTGCCGCGTCTGTGGGCGCCGCCGCTCGGATGCCGATCGCGGTCACCGCGCGGCCGCGAGCACGAACTCACGACACCGGCTGGGTGTCGGGAATACCTTGCCTGGGTTCATGAGGCCTGCGGGGTCGAAGGCCTCCTTCACGCGACGCATCGCCGCGAGGTCCTGCGCGGCGAACTGGAGCGGCATGTAGCAGTTCTTCTCCATACCGATGCCGTGCTCACCGGTGAGCGAGCCGCCCGCCTCGACGCACGCCGTGAGGATCTCGAGACCCGCGGCCTTCGCGCGTTCGAGCTCCTCGGGTCCGTCGCGGAGGTCGAAGAGGATCAGTGGATGGAGATTCCCGTCACCCGCGTGGAAGACGTTCGCGACGCGAAGGTGATGGCGCTCGCCGGCCCCCTTCACGACCCGGAGGATCTCGGGAAGCCGCGTCCGCGGAATGACGCCGTCCTGCACGTAGTAGTCAGGGGAGAGCCGGCCCATCGCCGCGAATGCGCCTTTGCGGCCGGCCCAAAGCCGCTCGCGTTCGAGCGCGGTCGCGGCGATCCGAATCGACCGCGCGCCGTTCTCGCGGCAAATGGTTTCGATCCGCTGGCGGATGTCGTCGAGCCCATCCCGGGGTCCGTCGACCTCAACAAGCAGGATGGCGCCCGCATCCAGCGGGTAGCCTGCGTGCACCGCGGCCTCGACCGCTTCGGTCGCGAGCTGATCCATCATCTCGATCGCCCCCGGGACGATGCCCGCGGCAATGATCGCCGAGACCGTCTCCGAGGCCGCGTCCATCGTCTCGAACGCGGCCATCAACGTGCGCTTGTCTTCCGGGAGAGGAACGAGCCTGACGGTGATCTCGGTGACGAGCCCGAGCGTCCCTTCCGAGCCGACGAACGTCCCGACGAGGTCGTAACCCTCATGCTCGATGGCCTTCCCCCCGAGACGGACAACCTCGCCGTCGGAGAGCACGATCTCGAGGCCGGTCACGTGGTTCGTCGTAACGCCGTAGGCGAGCGTGTGCGGGCCGCCGGAGTTCTCGGCGACGTTGCCGCCCAGGGTGCACGCCTTCTGGCTGGACGGATCCGGGACGAAATGCAGTCCGTACGGCGCGGCGGCGGTGGAGAGATGCAGATTGATCACGCCGGGCTGCACGATGGCGCGGAGGTTCGCGGCGTCGATCTCGACGATGCGGGCCATCCGCGCGAACGACACGACGACGCCGCCCTCGACGGGGATCGCTCCGCCCGAGAGGCCCGTGCCGGCGCCGCGCGGGACGATCGGCACCGCGTGTTCGTGGCAGAACCGCGCGAGGGCCGAGACATCCGCCGTGCTTTCCGGCAGGACCACCGCGTCCGGCGTCGCCGTGTCGACCGCACCGTCGTACTCGTAGACCACGAGGTCGGCGCGCGCGCCGAGCACCTTCGACGGTCCGAGGAGATCGACTAGGCCGCGCACCAGCGCCGCGCCGCGCAGCCCGGCGCGAACTGCTGCTGGGGTGGCTACCACCTGGCGACTATGACGCTGCTCCGGCCTGGTCGCGGACCGCTTCCGCGAGCTCCGCCGCGGTCCGACGAAGGACCGGAGCGAGCTCAGCGCAGCGCTGCCGCGAGAGACGGCTGGCGGGGGCGGAGATCGAAAGCGCGGCGACCGGTGCGCCCGACGTCGCTTCCCGCCCGGAGCCCACTGCCCCCGCCACCGCGACCGCGACGCAGCGGACGCCTTCGTCGTACTCCTCGTCGTCGATGGCGTAGCCCTTTTCGCGTACGTCGTCCAACGCACGCCGCAGCACCGCGCGGTCGGTGATAGTCCGCGGCGTGTAGCCACGAAGGTCCAGGCGTTCGATCAGGACGTCCCGTCGTGCCGTCGCGAGGTTCGCAAGAAGGACCTTGCCCGCGCCCGTCGCGTGGAGCGGCGTCCGATTCCCGATGGACGTGAAGAGGCGTACGACCTGCGGGGACGGGACCGTCTCGATGTACACGGCCTGCATGTCGTCGAGGACCACGAGGTTGGCGGTCTCGCGCGTGCTTTCGGTAAGCGAGCGAAGCAGCGGCCGCGCGCGCAGCCGCAGCTCACCGTAGCGGCTTCGGCCTTCGGCGAGCGTGGCAAGCTTCGCCCCCGCGAAATAGCGGCTGGTGTCCGGGTTCTGCCGTACATACCCGCGGCGCAGGAGGGTGGCGAGCAGCCGATGGACGGTGCTCACGTGAAGGCCGGTGCGACCGGCGAGAGCCGTGATCGCGACCTCGCCGTCGGCCGCCACGAGCGCCTCGAGAAGGTCGAGCGCGCGGTCGACCGACTGCACGGACCGCCGCGACCGCTTGGGAGGGGCGGCAGCCTCTTTCACAATTCGGAAGCCCTCATCTACGACGTGAAAGCATACCTGTGCGACGACGAGATACTCAGAGGGTGGATAAGACCTCCAGGCGCGAATCGCTAGAGGCCCAGGTCGCCTCGTTCCCGGCCAAACCGGGGGTCTACTTGTTCAAGGACGCCAAGGGACGCGTGGTGTACGTCGGTAAGGCCGACGTACTCCGCGACCGGGTGCGCAACTACTTCGGCCCGAGCCTCGACGTTCGCCTTGTCCGAATGGTGGAGCGCGCCGAGCGGCTCGAGTACGTGCTCACCGACAGCATCTCGGAAGCCTTCCTCCTCGAGAACAACCTCATCAAGCAGCACCGGCCCCGCTACAACATCCGGCTCAAAGACGACAAGTCGTATCCCTATGTGAAGGTCACCCTCGGTGAGGATTTCCCGCGGATCCTCCGGACGCGCACGCTCGGCGATCGGACGGCGCGCTATTTCGGTCCGTTTGCGAACGCGAAGTCCGTGGACCAGTCGCTCGACCTTCTGCAGAAGCTCTTTCCGTACCGCACCTGCAAGCTGACGATCGTCGCAGGCGAGGATGGACGCGGACGCACCGTCCCGCCCTCCGCATTGCCCGGCGGCCGTCCCTGCCTGCTCTATCACCTCAAGCGCTGCACCGCTCCGTGCGTCGGTGCGACGACTCGGGACGAATACCGCGCCACCGTCGAGAAAAGTGTCCTCTTCCTCGAAGGGCGCTACGAGACGCTCGCCCGCGACACGAAGATGGAGATGCAGCAGGCCTCCGATGCGCTCGCGTTCGAGCGCGCCGCGACGCTCCGCGACCGCCTTCTCGCGATCGAGCGGACGCTCGACCGCCAGGAGGTGCACGCGTATGAGGGGGACGACTTCGACGTCCACGCCGCCGCTGTGGACGAGGGAGACGCGGTCGTGCAGGTCTTCCGCGTACGCGACGGCACCGTGGTGAGCCGAGACCATTTCTCACTCGAGGGCTCGGAAGGCGCCGGCGTGCCCGACGTCCTCGCGTCGTTCCTCCGGCAGCACTACACGGTCGCGGCCGCGCTGCCGCCGGAGATCGTCGTGCCCGTACCCATCCCAGATGAGACCGAGTTCGAAGCGTTCGCGACCGAACGGCGCGGCGGCCCGGTGCGCATTCTCGTGCCGCAGCGCGGGAAGAAGCGTCACCTCGCCGAGCTCGCCGAGCGGAATGCGCGCGACGCGCTGGAACAGGAGCGCGTGCGCTGGCTCGCCGACCGGGGCAAGACCGAGACCGCGCTTCGGGAGCTCGCGGACGCGCTCGGCCTGGAGGGACCGCCGAAGCGGATCGAGTGCTATGACGTGAGCCACGTGCAGGGCACGAGTGTTGTGAGCTCGATGGTCGTCTTCGAGGATGGCCGGCCGGCGAAACATGCGTACCGGCGATTCCGCGCGAAGATCACCGATCGGAACGACGACTTCGCGAACATGCACGACACGCTGCGCCGCCGCTTCCAGCGCTCGGCCTCGGACGGAGAAGGCTGGCCGGTCCCCGACCTCGTGATGCTCGACGGGGGCAAGGGCCAGCTCGCCGCCGGGCAGGCGGCCCTGTCCGATGCCGGCCTCCTGCAGATCCCGATCGCGGCGCTGGCCAAGGAGCGCGAAGAGCTCTTTGTGCCGAGCCGGCCCGACCCGATCGTCCTCCCGCGGACGTCCCAGGGCCTCTATCTGGTCCAGCGGATCCGCGACGAGGCCCATCGGTTCGCGGTCACCTACCACCAGAATGTGCGCGGGAAGCGGGCCGTCCGGAGCGTCCTCGACGATGTCGACGGAGTGGGTCCAGCGCGGAAGCGCGCGCTCTTGCGACGGTTCGGGAGCGTGCGCGCGATGCGTGAGGCGCCGGTCGAGGATGTGGCCGCGGTCGCCGGCGTCGGTCCCGCCCTCGCCGAGCGCATCAAGCAGGCGATCGAGAGCTAATGCGACCTCAAGCTTTCGCATCATCGGCTACATATCGCTTAGGAGCGCTTGACATTCGATGAGGTCGGCGCGCATCTTCGGATGATGTCGAATCCGGTGATCGCGCGATGCCCGATTTGTGCCGATGCGCTAACCGTGGCCCGGCTCGAATGCGCAGGTTGCGGGACACGCATCGAGGGCTCATTCGCCCTCGGACGGTTT
>VBDX01000220.1 GCA_005881885.1 Chloroflexota bacterium | reverse complement strand
AAGCACGGTGCGGAATCCACCGACTTTTTGATCGTCGTGCAGCCCAGATGGAACGGCCGGGTCTGAGAGGACGTCGACAATCTGGTGTGTCCCCTTCGCGCCCGTCTGAATCAAGCTATCCGCACTCAGTCGCATCAGACCCTTTGCCGATTGGAACTCGACGAGTTCAGCCGGCACGCCGAAAGACGCGGCCGTATTGAACGCGTCGCCTTCGTATCGGAAGACAAATCCGCTATCCGCCCCGCAGAGCCGCACCGCCGACGAGATCACCGCGTCGAGGACGGGTTGTAGCTCGAATGCCGAGCCGCTGATGGTCCGCAGCACTTCGCTGGTCGCCGTCTGGCGCTCGAGTGACTCCTTCGTCTCATTGAAGAGTCGCACGTTCTCGATCGCGATTGCGGCCTGATCGGCGAACGTCTCGACGAGCCTGACCTCCGCGTCGCTGAACGGATTCACGGCCATTCGAGCGACACCGATCACCCCCACGACCTCTTCCCCGCGGAAGACCGGGACCCCGAAAGCGCTGTGCACGCCGTGTTCCCGGTTTATCGGCCAGTCGTAGTCGGGGTCGGCGAGCATGTCCGGAATGCGAACCGGACCTCGAGCCAGGACGACCCGGCCAACGAGGGTGCTTCTTAAGACGGGTGTCGGATGAGCTCGCTCGTACTCGACAAGATCGGGAATGCCTGCAGCCGAGGAAACCAGCCGGAAGGCATCACCTTCGCGGCGAAAGAGGTAAGCCCAGTCGCCGCGACAGAGCTTGTTGGCATTCTCGACCACGACATCGAAAACCGACTGGAGATCGAACGCTGAGCGGCTGATGCTCTTGAGCACGTTCGCGGTCGCCGTCTGCTGTTCGAGCGCCTC
The DNA here is from genome assembly GCA_005881885.1 of Chloroflexota bacterium. GTDB lineage: Bacteria > Chloroflexota > Limnocylindria > P2-11E > P2-11E > 3-1-20CM-2-70-9. Next base: position 3,084 of record VBDX01000220.1, on the reverse strand, counting down.
CTTCGTCTCGTTGAAGAGCCGCACGTTCTCGATCGCGATCACCGCTTGGTCGGCGAACGCCTCGACGAGCTGGACCTGGCTCGGCGTGAAACCTGTCGTCTCTAGCTTGCGCAGCAGGATCACCCCGATCGGCACGCCCTCCCGCAGCATCGGAGTCGCGAGAGTTCCGCGCTGTCCCGTCACCGCCGCCCGCTCTCGTGTGGTCTGGAAGTCGTCGCCTTCGGCGCCCGCGACGTCGGCGACGTGGATGGTGTGGCGCTCGAGGATGGCGCGCCCGGCGACCGCGCTCCGTTCGACGAGCAGGTTCGGGCTCGAAACCGTCGGCAGCGGTCCGTGATGCGCGACGCGGCGAAGCACGTCGCCGTCGAGGAGGAAGACCGCGGCGTCCTCTGCGCCGCAATAGCGCGTCGTGTTCCGCGCGATCGCATCGACGACGGGCTGTTGATTGGCGGGAGAGTCCGCTATGACGCCGAGGATCTCAGCGAGCGCAGTCTGCCGCTCGAGCGCCTCCTTCGTCTCGTTGAACAGCCGCACATTCTCGATCGCGATGACCGCTTGGGCGGCGAACGCCTCGACCAGCTGCACCTGGTTCGGAGTGAACGGGATCGGCTCCGCTTTGCGTAGCGCGATCGTGCCGATCGCGACGCCCTCTCGAAGCAGTGGCGCGACGAGCAGGGCCCGTTGACCGACCGCGACGAAGCGCTCGCGTGTTCGCGGAAATTCCTCGCCCTCGGGTGACAACATGTCGGCGATGTGGATGGTCCGTCGCTCGAGGATTGCGCGGCCGCTGACGGACTCACGGGTAAAGGCAACCGGCCCGGCCGTCCATGGCAGCTCTCCATGACGCGCGGCGGGAACGAGCTCGTCGCCCCGTGCGAGCCAGACGGTGACGTCCGAGGCCCCGCAGAAACGAGCGGCGCTGCCCGCGATCGTGTCGAGAACCGGTTGCAAATCGTTTGGCGACAACGCGATCGAGCGCAGGATCTCGCCGGTCGCCGTCTGACGCTCGAGGGCTTCCTTTGTCTCGTTGAAGAGCCGCACGTTCTCCATCGCGATGACGGCCTGGTCGGCAAACGTGCGGACGAGATCGATCTGACGTTCCGTGAATGGCCGAACTTCCGGCCGATGGAGGACGAAGACGCCGAGCACGACCTCGTCACGCATCAGCGGGACTCCTAGGACCGTACGGAAGCCACCTGCGCGTTGCAGGTCGAGGGCTGTGTATTCGGGATCCGCGAGGACATCGACGATGTGCACGACCTTGCCCTCAAGCGCGGTGCGCCCAACGAGGCTGCCGCGGTTGGGCGCTCGCGCCTCGACCGCGAGGCGCCGGTACTCCTCCGTGATGTTCGGGCCCCACATCGCCGCGGTGCGGTAGAGGGGCCAGTCCTTCCGATAGATCGAGCCGCGTTCCGCGTCACAGAGCCGCGCGGCTTGTTCGACGAGCGCCTCGAGAACACGTTGGAGGTCGAAGGCGGAATCGCTGATGGTCTTGAGTACCTCGCTGACAGCGGTCTGCTGGTCGAGAGCCGCCTTCGTCTCGTTGAAGAGCCGTACGTTATCGCCGTCGCGGCGCTGATAGTCCTCCGCCAGGACGTCGGGGATCTGCTGCGGGCGCCGCGATTCGAGCACACGACCGAAGACCAGCCCCCGGTCCGGCTTGAACGTCTGCCCATCGGCCGATGTGAAGACCGAAGCGAGCTCCGGCGGATAGTTGTCCGTCGACGCCGCCGTCCGGATCGTCGAGCCTTCGATTCGCTGGATTGTCACGTTGTCGGCGCCAGCGAGTTGTGTCGCCCGCTCGACGATGGCCTTCAGCACGACGTCGAGGTCGAACGCGGAGCGGCTGATCGTTTTCAGGACGTCGGCCGTCGCGGTCTGCTGCTCGAGCGCCTCCTTCGTCTCGTTGACGAGACGGACGTTGTCCATTGCGATCGCGGCTTGGTCCGCGAACGTCTCGACGAGCCTTATCTCATCTGCGGAGAAGGGCCGGACCTCCGTGCGCCCAAGGGTGATCATCCCGATCGGTGCGCCTTCTCGGAGGAGCGGGACCGCGAGGTTCGTGCGGAAACCCCATCCCGCTGCCTCCTGCCCGGTCTCGTACTCAGGGTCGGCGAGCACGTCCGCGATCTGGACACTGCGCCGCTCCAAGGCCGCCCTGCCGATGACCGAGCCTCTTCCGGGTCCGATCGGACGCGCCGACCAGTACTCCCAAAAGTCTGCATGCCCGGTCTCATTCGCCGCGATCCGATAAAGGTCGCTGTCCCGTCGCCAGATCGAGCCCGTTTGTGCGTCGCACAGCCGCATCGCATGCTCGATCACCGCATCGAGGACGGGTCGCAATTCGAAAGCCGAGCGGTTGGTCGCCTTCAAGACATCGCCACTGGCCGTCCGTCGCTCCAGCGCCCCCTTTGTCTCGTTGAAGAGGCGCACGTTCTCGATCGCGATCGCGGCCTGGTCGGCGAACGCCCGGACCAGATCGATCTCGTGCGGGGCGAACGGACGGACGTCCTGTCGGGTCAGCGAGAGGACACCCACCACCTTTTCGTCACGCATCAGCGGCACGCCCAGACATGTGCGCATGCCAGACGCGAGGGACTCCTCGCGGTATCGCTCGGTCTCGCCGTCCACAGCGGCGTCGCGAACATGGAACGGAGCCCTCGCGCGCACCACGTGCTTCACGATGAAAGATCGCTCCACGGGCTGGGAGTCGCGGGCACTCTCGCGCCAGGCCAGGAGACCCGGGCTCGTCTGCCCGCTGGTGCCGGCGGCGAAGCGGTATCGCTCACCGTCGACGAGGAAGAGGCTGCCGTCGCGGTCCGCGGTGCAGAGCTCAGCGGCGCGTTGGACGATCGTGTCGAGGACGGCCTGCAGGTCGAGAGGCGTCCGACTCATCAACCGCAGCACCTCGGCGAGCGCGGACTCCCGCGCGAGGGACTCCGCGAGCCGCCGGTCCAGATCCCAGGGCGCGGGCGTCACCGCGGGCGCGGCGCTATCCGGCTTCGTCGGTACCGCCCGACGACGTGGCCGAAGCAGTCCGCCCAACCGCTACATCCTCCCGACTCACGGCCATCCTACTGACCG
>VBDX01000223.1 GCA_005881885.1 Chloroflexota bacterium | reverse complement strand
GACGAGTCCGTAGATCACCCACCGCTTTCCCTCGGCGCTGCCGCGGTACATCTGCCATCCGCCGTACGCCGCGAGCGCGTCGCCGACGAGGTTCGCGATCAGGCTGAGCGCGAGGATCGGCGCGGCGCCGAGCAGCGCGAGGGTGATCGGCAAGGCAAGCAGCCCGAAGAGCGTCCCCAGGCCGGCGAGGATCGCGCAGACCAGGCCCACGATCTTCGCGTCGGCGCGGAAGGCCGGGTTCTTGGCGAAGGGCGGGTCGAGCAAGGTATCCATCATCGTCATTCCCTCCTCATGCTTCCGGCATTGTGGACCACGGCGGAGGGAGAATCTGGCCTGATCAGCGGTTCGAGGCACGCGCTGGGTGATCCGCAGACAGCTCGGAGCGGTTCTCTTCGAACCGCTCCGAGTCAAGCGGGGGGTTGTGGTCTATGGCTTCGTGCAGTTCGGCGGTGGAGTCGCGTCTGGGCGGCCCGGAGGGCCGGTGTGCTTGTGCTTCGTGTCGCCGCAGCCCCAGCCTGGGCGATCGGATGAAGTCAACGCATCGGGTGTCGAGACCGGGGCCAAGTTCGCGGCCACGTCCGCAGGGTCGTTCTCGCGGTCGGCTTGTGTCGTGACCTCAGTGGACACCGTTGTCGTGACCGTCACTCGGTCGGCATGAGAATTCTCGGCGTGCCGCGACTTCTCTACCATCGCGGCGGACAACTCCGGAGACTGCGAACCCGTGAGGTCCGCGTTGATCGCAGCGCTGAGCGCTGCGAGAGAGCTGCCGGCCGAGTCGCGAACGGAAGCCTGCGCAAACTGCGCGGAAACGATGAGGACCGCCACGACTGCCGACGCCAGCGAAAGTGCTCTCTTGTGCATGCTGCGGCTCCTTTCCCCGGACGCGCCGGGTTGCGAAGTCCCCCTGACGCGTGCCTAACGACGGGCCAGAGCGAGCGTTAGGGCCGTTTCGCGACCGCCGCCAACGAATAACCGAGCAGCCAACCACCCAGAACATCGCTCGGCCAGTGCTCAGCGAGATAGACGCGTGTTACCGCCATGACCAGCACCAGGACCATCGCCGCGATCCACGGCCAGCGCAGGGCCGTCACGAGGAACGCGATGCGCGCGACGTGCCCGCTCGGGAAGGCGTACTGCGTCGGCGACTCGAGGAACGGCAAGAAGTGGATGCTGCGCGAGAGCTCGTGTGGCGGCGGCGCCTGCGGGATTAGGACCTTCCCCGCGACCTCCACCGCGACGATGACGGCGAGAAGCAGCGGAATCCACCAGTCGCGCCGGCGCGCGCGCAGCCATGCGATCGCGACCCCCAACGCGACGACGCCGACCACCTCCGACTGCCCGATGATCGTGATAAGCGATGCGGCGAGGTCGAGCCACGACGCATGCGGCATCTGGAGCGCGTCGAGGATCGTGCGATCCGCGCTGTCCAATGTGTGGACGGCGACCAGCGCGGTGAGCGCGAGGAACGCGGCGAGGGCGGCGAGGCCGCGGCCTAGAGAGCCGACTCGAAGTCGTCCTTGGCGCGATCGAAGTACCAGAAGCCGAGGATGAACAGCGCCACCCCGAAGAGCGCCGAGTACGCGAGTGCGTCCCACTGCGGCGGCAGGCCGTCGAGGAGGGCGCGCTGGTACGAAACGATCGCCGCGGTCATCGGATTGAGATAGAGAAGGCGCAGCTGCTCGGGGCGATCGTCGAGCACCGAGACCGAGAACAGCACCGGCGTAAGGAAGTACCAGGCGAGCAACAGGATCCCGAGGATGTGCTGCACGTCGCGGAAGAAGACCGCGAGCGCGCTCAAGAGATACGCGAACCCGAGGTTCATGACGATCTGCACCACGATGAGGAGCGGGATCCAGACCAGGCCTTCCGGGTGACGCGGCCCGAAGATCGCGAGCACGGCGAAGAGCACGACGAGGCTCAGAAGGAAGTTCGCGAGCGCCGAAAGCACGCTCGCCGCGGGCAGGAGCTGCAGCGGCATACGCACCTTCTTCACGAGCGGCCCGTTCGCGAGGATCGCCGACGCGCCGGATTGCAGCGACGTGGCGAAGAACGTCCACGGCAAAAGACCGACAAACAGGAAGATCGCGTAGGGCTGTTCGCCCGTCGCGGTGACCGGCCGCGTGCGCAGCACGACGCCGAAGAGGAGCCAGAAAACGATGAGCTGGAGCAGCGGGTTCACGAAGTTCCAGGCGAACCCGAGGACAGAGCCCTTGTAGCGGGCGCGCAGCTCGCGCCAGGCGAAGTCGGCGAGAAGCTCGCGCCGTTCGACGAGCGCGCGCAGGTCCGAGATCACGGTGGAAGAGTATTCGGGTCCGCTTGCTCGGCAGGCGACCAACTCGGGTCAGCTAGTGTCTCGGGCCACACGTGGGCGAGATGGTGCGCGTCCTCGTGGTTGAGGACGATCCCGACACACTTGCAGCCGTCGCGACCGCGCTCCGCGACGAGTTTGCGGTATGGGTCG
>VBDX01000150.1 GCA_005881885.1 Chloroflexota bacterium | reverse complement strand
GCCTCGGCGAGCGATGCGAGCGTCCCCGGGCCGAGCCCCGGGGCCAGCGCGAGGGCCGCCTCGGCGAGCGCGCCGACCTGGCGCGCATGCGGGAGCAGCTGCCCGCGGAGGAGACGCATGGCTCCGAAGCCAGCGCCGATCCCGACGAGCGCGAGGATCCCGAGGCCGTTCCCGCCGATGCGCAGGACGGGCTCGCCAAAGACGTGTTCGGTGGCCTGCCACAGTGCTGCGGTCTCGACCGAGGAAAGGAGCGCGGCGGCGACGCCGGCTTCCGGGCCGAAGAGCGCCCCCGCCACCCCGACGGCCGGGATGGCAATGATCGACGCTGAGGCGCCGACGACCGGCTCCGCCACCAGAAAGCCCGCGGCATAGCCGACGAGCAGCGCCCCGATCGTCGTGATCGCGCGCCGGCGACGCGCGATGACGCCCCAGGCGACGCGCGGGACGTCGCGCGCGGTGAGCACGACGGTCGGCGGACGCGCGACAGAAGGCTCGCGCTGCGGTGCGGCGCGACGGACCTCTGCGAGCAGCCTGTCGAGGGGCGTGTCTTTCGTCACGACCGCCGCGGCACCCGCGGCCATGGCCGCGTCGCGGACCCTATCGTCGAGGGTGAACATCACCACTCCGACCTCCGGCATCGACGCGCGAACCGCGCGCAACACATCGAGCCCGCTAAGTCGCGGCATGTCGTTGTCGAGCACGACGACATCTGGCCGGGTCTCGCGGATCAGCTGCAGCGCCTCCGCCCCGTCGGCGGCGGCACCGGCCAGGGCGAAGTCGCTCTCCGACGCGAACGCTTCGCGCAGTCCCTCGCGAACGCTCGCGTTGTCGTCGGCCACGAGCACGTGGAGTCGGGCGCGAGAGCGTGGCGGGGCGCTCGCCAAGGGCCGGAGCCTGCGCTGGCGCTCCAGTGCCAGTCGAACGTCGTCCGAGCTCGCGTATCCGAGCTGCACCAGGATCTCGCCGAGCGGAACCTTCTCGGACTGACGCACATGCTGCTCCGCGATGGCGCGCTCGAGCTGGTTGGGTTTGATGACGCCGGCTTCGATGAGGTACAGACCGATCCCCGGGTCGTGATCGGCGCCGTGGCGAAGCAGCTGCAGCAGACCCGCCAGATCCAGCGGACCGAACGGCTTGACGATGAACGCCGTCGCGCCGACCGCACTCGCGAAGGCTCGGCCTTCCGGATCGTCGCGTGCCGTGAAGAGGACCACGCTTATATCTCGCGTCTCCGGGGCAGCCTTGAGCTCTCGGCACACCGAGTACCCATCGCGCGGATGGCCTTCGAATGTCACGTCAAGAAGAAGAACCTCGGGGCGGTGGCGCCGCGCGAGTGCGAGGCACTCGATGGGCGTCGCCGCTTCGATCACCTTCCAGCCCTGGGCCGCGAGCGTGACTCGCGCGAGCGCGCGGAGCGCGGGGTCGTCGTCGGCAACGAGAACCGTGGGTTGTGTGCTGTTTGTGAGCTCGACCACCAGCGGCGACTGTCAGGCCTGTGGTGACATGAGGCAAGCAGAACTTTAACGAACCGCAAACCGGTTGACTCTCGCTAGAACGCCAGTTCTACCGCGCCGGGCTGCGCTTCTTTCGCGACTCGAAATCGCCCCTGCGGGGGAGCAACCGAGCTCGCTGAGGCCGTTTCCTAGAGCGAATGCACATCCTGACGGTTCTCGTCGCCGTGATCGGCATCCTGATCTTTCCAGCCCTTCGACGGTCAAAGGCCAGCGAAGAGGACGACTGCGTTGGACTCTTCGTCGGGTCGGCCCGCCCTCTGCCCGCGGCTCCCGCGGTGGCGCGAAGCCGGAACGTCGCTGGCCGCCCCCAGAAGCGGTCTCAGCTAGTCTAGAACAGACGTTCTAAGACGCTCTCGGCCAGGGGAGCGGTGGGGAGCCGCGATGGCCGGCTGGGTCGAGCTTCACACGCATTCCAACTATTCGTTTCTCGACGGCGCGTCGGAGGTCGACGACCTCGCCGACGCTGCGGTCGAGCAGGGCCTCGACGCGCTCGCGCTGACCGACACGAATGGTCTGTACGGCGCGGTGCGCTTCGCCAACGCGGCGAAGGATTGCGGCCTCCGTCCGATCTTCGGTGCTGAGCTTCAGCTCCTTGACCTGGGACACCTCGTTCTCATCGCGCGAGACCGGCAGGGCTGGACGTCCTTGTGCCGGACGATCTCCGCGGCGCAGCTCGCCGGCGAGAAGACCAGACCGAAGGCGACGTTCGCGCTTGTCGCCGAGAACGCCGCGGGCCTCTTCGTGCTGACCGGCTGTGCCCACGGGGCGGTGCCGCGCGCCGTCCGCGCAGGCGACCTCGACGGCGCGCGAGAAACGCTCGCACGCCTCTCATCGGTATTCGGCGAGCGCCTCTATGTCGAGCTCTCTGACCATCTCGATCCCGACGGCCCCGCGCTCTGCGACACCCTCGCGTCGCTTGCTGGGGAGATGGGCCTGGGCTGCGTGGTCACGAACAACGTCCACTACGCGCGCCCCGAGGGCCGCCGCCTTCACGACGTGCTTCGCTGCATCGATCTCGGCGTCACGCTCGACGAGGCCGGGAACAAGCTGAAGCCCAACGGCGAGTATTGGCTCAAGGGCGAGGTCATGCTCCGGGAGCGCCTGGGGCGCTTCGACGAGGCGTTCCGCAACGCGCGCGCGATCGCCGACGCTTGCGTGCTCGACCTTCTCTACGACACGAACATGCCACGCGCCGAAGCCTCGTTCGTCGGAAAAGATCGCCTTCCAGGTTTTCCGGTCCCCGAAGGGCACACCGCGTTCTCGTTCCTCTACGCGCTCTGCGGAGATGGCGCCAAGATCAAGTACCCGCGGATCACGCGCGATGTCGCGAAGCAGCTCGCCCACGAGCTCGACGTCATCGACCGCTGCGGTCTCGCGGAGTTCTTCCTCATCAACTGGGACATGGTCCGCTTCTGCAAGGAGCACCGGATCCCGGCGCAGGGCCGGGGATCGGCCGCGGATTCGATCGTCGCCTATGTCCTCGACATCACCAAGGTCGACCCGATCCAGCACGACCTCCTCTTCGAGCGCTTCCTCACCGAGGACTCGCGGACGATGCCGGACATCGACCTCGACATCGCGACGAACGATCGCGAGGAGGTCATCCAGTACGTCTACAAGAAGTACGGCGAGCGCTACGCAGCGATGGTCTGCAACGTCGTCACGTACCGCGCGCGCTCGGCCAGCCGGGAGGTGGCGAAGGCGCTCGGCTTCAGGGCGGAGACGATCGACCGGATGGCGAAGTCGATCGATCAGTACCACGTCGATCCGCGGGCGTATCCGAGCTCCGCGCAGCATCCGGCGTACACCACCTCGTACGTGCGGCCGGGCCCGGCTATGCCGGCCCCGGCCGAGCCCCAGTCAACGGCCTGGGAGGGGCCGCGGGCGCTGCCGGACACGCTCGAGGACCTGCTCGAGATCTTCGATGACAAGGAGCGCGAACGCTTCCCACTTTTTCGCGAGCTCACCCTTGCCATCGCCGACTTCCCGCGACATCTGTCGATCCACAACGGCGGGATGCTCATTACCGCGCTGCCGCTCGTCGACACCGTGCCGATCGAGCGTGCGACGATGCCTGACCGCAACGTCGTGCAATTCGACAAGCGCGACGTCGAGGACCTCGGCCTTGTCAAGATGGATCTGCTCGGCCTGCGCACGCTCTCGCTGGTGAAGGACGCGGTCGCGGACATCGACACGCGCCACGGGGAGCTGCTCGAGCTGGGTTCCCTGCCGCTCGACGATCCCGCGGTCTATGACCTCATCTGCGAGGTCGACACGATCGGACTCTTCCAGGTGGAGAGCCGCGCGCAGGCGCAGGCGCTGCCGCGCGTCCGCCCGCGCAACTTCGCGGACATCGTGGTCGAGGTTGCGATCATCCGGCCCGGTCCACTCCAGGGGAACATGGTCAATCCGTACATTCGCCGCCGTCAGGGACGCGAGCCGGTCCAGTATGCGCATCCGCTTCTCGAGCCGATCCTCAAAGAGACGCTCGGCGTGATCCTCTTCCAGGAGCAGATCCTTCGGGTGGCCATTGCCGCCGCGGGGTTCTCGCCCTCGGCCGCTGACATGCTCCGCCGCGCGATGAGCCGCGCTCGTAGCTCGGCCGACATGGAGCGCCTGCGCGGTCCGTTCGTGAACGGCGCGCGCGCCAAGGGCGTTGACGACGTGACTGCGAACGAGATCTTCCGGCAGATCGCCGCGTTCGCCGAATTCGGATTCTGCAAGAGCCACGCGGCCGCGTTCGCGCTCACCGCGTATCACACCGCGCATCTCAAGCTCTACTACCCGGCCGAGTTCTACGTCGCGCTCCTCAACAACCAGCCGATGGGCTTCTACTCGCCGGCGGTCATCGCTGGAGACGCGAAGCGCCACGGCGTCGCGATCCTTCCTGTCGATGTGAACGCGTCGTTCGCGAAGGCCGTGTGCGAACAGCGCTCTGAGGCCGCTCGGGATGTCGCGAGTGCTCGCGGGTCCCTTCGCGCTGACGATCGCGCCACCCACAGCCGCGAATCGCGCGCGACTCCCGCTGCGCCCCGCGACACCCCGAGCACCTCCTCCGTTGCGCCGCGAGGCATCCCGAGCCCCTCCTCTGCGCATCCCGTCGACTCATCTCGGACGATCGCTGCGAAGCGCGCCTGCCGTGTGCACGACGTACGCATCGGCTTCGAGAAGGTGAAGAGCCTCGGCGAGGACGAGGCCAAGGCGATCGTCGCCGAGCGCGAGACGAACGGGCCCTACCGCGGCTTCGATGAGTTCGCGTCCCGCGTCGGCTTGAAAGAGGAGCCGCTCCGGAACCTCGCGCTCGTCGGCGCGTTCGACGCCTTCGGCGAGCCGCGTCGTGCGCTGCTCTGGCGCGCGCGTGACGCCCACCGCACCTCGCCCTCGTTCGCACGGCGAGCTCTGTCATTGCCGACGAGCGAAGCGCCCGCGCTCCCGCCGCTCGACGAGCAGGAGCGCACCGCGCTTGATTACCGCATCACCGGGATCCCGACCGGGCCGCAGATCATGAGCTTCTACCGCGAGGATCTCGCGCGACGCGGCGTGCTGCGCGCGTGTGATCTCGAAAGTCGCCGGCACGGGACGTACGTGCTGATCGCCGGCGCGGTCGTGGTGAAGCAGCATCCCGAGACCGCCAAGGGTTACGTCTTCCTCTCGCTCGAGGACGAGACCGGGATATCCAACATCATCATTCGCCCCCCGACATATCGGCGGTACAAGCGCGTCCTCGACAGCGATGCGGCGGTCGTGGTCGGCGGAACGCTCCAAACGGTAGACGGCGTGATCTCGGTGCAGGCGCAGCGTTTGGATGCGCTCACGCTCTTCGCCAAGATCGCGGCGCGCGAGTGGCAATGACGGGCTAAGCGGTACCCTGCCGACACCCGTGGGTCATCCGGTATGCGGCCAGAGGTCGTAATGCCCGACAAGGCGGACGATGTGAGACTTGTCGAGCGGATCGCTGAAGGCGATGCCGAGGCACTCGGCGAGCTGTACGACCGCTACGGCAGGGTGGCTTTTGGGGTCCTCTATCGCATGCTGCCTGGTCCCGAAGCCGCCGAAGAGGTGGCTCAGGATGCGTTCCATTCGGTGTGGCGGCAGGCGCGGTCGTACCGCGCGGAGCGCGGATCCGTCCGCACGTGGCTCCTTGCGATCTGCCGCAACGCGGCGATCGATTGGCGGCGGACGCGAGGCAAGCGCACCGAGCGTGAGGTGACGATCGATGCCGCGGCCGAGCTCCTCTCCGATGCGCGCGTCGACGAGCGCGTGGTCAGCGCGATGCGTGCCGAGCGTGTGCGTGCGGTCGTGCGCGAGCTGCCTCTTGAGCAGCGTCAGGTGCTCGCTCTCGCGTTCTGGGGCGGGTACTCGCAGAGCGAGATCGCTGCACGCACGAACACGCCGCTCGGTACGGTGAAGAGTCGGGTCCGCCTTGCGATGAACAAGCTCCGTGAGCGTCTCGAGGACGAGCGATGAGTACCGAGCGCCACGCGACCGAAGATCTCCCGGCCTACGCTCTCGGCGCCCTCGGCGAGGCCGAGCGCGACATCGTCGCGGCGCACGTCGACCGATGCGCGCAGTGCACGCGTGACCTCGCGCAGTTCGAGGACGCGCTCTACGAAGCCGCCGCGATCGGGGCGGTACAAGTCGAGCCACCGCGCGACCTCCGCACGCGGATCGTGCTCAGGCATCGCGGCGCGCGTGGTCGGGAAGGCGCGAACTGGGCCGCCCGCATCGCGGAAGTCCTCGTCCGTCCAGTTCCCCTCGCCGTGCCGGCGGTGCTTGCGCTCCTGCTCGTCGTCTCGTTCGCGATCGTCGGCACGAATCGTCAACAAATCGATACATACGAGCGGACGCTTGCGGGCGTCGCCGCGGGGCGCGTGGTCGCACTCGCGCCAACGAGTCCAAATCCCGACGCTCGCGCTGCCGTCGTCATACCCGATCAGGGCCGCCCATACCTGGTCGTGCGCCTTCCGGCACCCCCATCGGGTAAGGCATGGGAGGCGTGGGTCCTGCAGCCAGGGCCGAAGGCGATCCCTGCAGGCACGAGCACTTCGGGAGACGTATTTGTCCTATTCTTGACCGCGCAACTTGGCGCGGGAGACGGCGTCGCGATCACGCTCGAGCCTGTCGCCGGATCGCAGCAGCCCACGACCCAACCGATCCTCCTGGTCGACAGGACTTAACCTCTCAACGCGAGGCGTAGCTGCGACTCCTTTGACCGTCACTCGATACCGAGGGTGCTTGTTCCGGGATTCGCCGCGGATGAGACTCCCGCACAGCCCCGCAGCGAGCAAGCGAGCCGGCCGAGCGACGCTGGGGCGATCAGGGGCGGACGCAGAGTGGGGGACACGGTGGACAGTCAAAGCAAGAGACGGGCAGAAGACCTGCTCGACTCGATCTTCAAGGTTGCCACGGAGCTCGTGCGCGGTGAGCGTGCGTCGCTCCTCCTTCGTGAGGACAACTCGACCGACTTCGTGATCGCCCGCGCCCTAGGCCTCGCGGACGATGTGAAGCGACAGGTGCGCGTGAAGCCAGGCGTGGGAGTTGTTGGTCTCGTCGCCCAGTCGAAGCGTCCGCTCCTTGTGCGCAATGTCGCGAGCGCGCCGATCCAATCCGGTGAGGGGAGCTACCGTTCCGACTCTTTCGTGAGCGTGCCGATCGTCATCGACGATGAACCGCGCGGCGTGCTCAGCATCACGGACCGCTTCGATGGACGTCCGTTCGACGAGGCCGACCTCGTCACGCTCGAGCTCCTCGCGGGGCACATCGGCGCGGTGCTGGTGCAGCAGGAGCACGGCGAGGCGCTTCAGAGGCTCGCCGAGACCGACCCGCTCACGTGGCTCTTCAACCGCCGTCACTTCGATCGCCGTCTCGAGGCGGAGACCAACCGCGCGCTCCGTGCCGAGCATCTGCTCGCGCTGCTCATGCTGGATATCGACCGCTTCAAGCACTACAACGACCGCTACGGCCATGCCGCCGGCGACCAGGTTCTCACCGCGGTCGCCACGGCGTTGAAGCAGGCGGTGCGCGTCTACGACGTTCCGACCCGGTACGGCGGCGACGAATTCGCGGTCATCCTTCCGGACGCCGATACCGAGGCGGCGACGCGCGTCGCGAATCGCATCCTCGAGAAGACCGCCGAGGCCGCACTGCCGCCGGAGCTCGCCGCGGCGGGCGAGCGCCTTCAGCTCTCGATCGGGATCGCCACGTTCCCTCGGCCGGCGGGCGACGCGGCCTCACTCGTCGAGACCGCCGACGCCGCGATGTACCGCGCGAAGCAGTCCGGCGGTGGCATCCGGGTGTGGGAGCACTCGCTTGGCGATGGGCCGCGCGGCGCGATCCGCTCCCGCTCTATGAATCTTCCGCCGGCGCCGTACCTCGCCGATCCGGCGCGCCTCGCGACCGCGGATCTGCAAATGAACATCCCGATCGGGCTCGCGTCGGAATGGAACGCGGTCGTCGTCGGTCGCGAGGGTCAGATCCTGACCGTCGCGCTGCCGCAGCCGAACCCCGCTGCGGTCGATGCGATCTCGAAAGCGACGGGCTTCGCGGTCTATCCGGTGTTCAGCAACCCCGCCGATCTCGAGGCCACGCGGAGACGTCTCGCCGGGCCGAAATGAAATAAGGAAGGCGACCGGTGCGGCCGCCTTCCCAGGACGTGGGTGCGCGAGCGAGCTAGAGCTGCGACTGCGGGTGGATCGTGATGTTCCCGTTTGTCAAGGGTTGGCTCATGGGTCCGTTGGGGTCGGGAGTGCCGAAGCCGGGGGTCGGGCACGATGTCGCCTCCGGTGTAGGAGCGATGCGATCAGGGCCGAGGTCACCCTGATGTGCTGGGTTCCCGGTGTCCTTCACGCCGGCGCCGACGGTCTGGCCGGGCGAAATGAAGCCGCTGAAGTAGTCGCCGTGTACCTCGGTCGCGGTCGCGTTCAACCATGCGTACCACGGATTGTTCGGGGGCGTTGTGTACGGCCCCGGGGGCTCGTTGTTGATGATCAGGCAGAACGGCTTCGAGGTGAAGTTGCTCGGGCCGACGCACTGCGTCGGTCCATCCGGCACGGCGATGTTGAAAGTGCCGCCCTTCACGTTCGTCGTGCCGTCCTGATCGTGAGCGCTGAGACCGAAGTTCATGAAGAACGTTCCGGGTCCGTTCGGGCACGGCCACTGGAAGCGCCCGCCACCGACGACGAAGCCGCTCGCGTTCCAGGCCGATGCGACACCGCCGATGGCCGTCAGGACCGGCGCTGTGGCGAGCCCGCAGCTCAGGCCCGCGGGATAGAGCGTCAGTGCTTGGATCGCCTGCTGGATGCCGGTGAGGGTATCGGCGTCGACGGTGGCGCTGAAGCTGTCGCCATCGCTACAGCTCACCGTCACAAGGGTCAGTCCATCTGCTCGGATAGGGAATGCCGTCGCTAACGTCAGCGCCACCGTTGCCGCGAATGTGACCACCAGTCGTTTCATGTTTCTCCTCCCACGTCGGCATGAGCCGAGCGCATCTAGGGAAAGAGATGTCACATGACGATTGACCTAGCCTTGAGCGCTAATTGAGCCGAGGCTGGGGTCCCTCGTCGGACGTGCGAGCTAGCGGGGGCGGGCCTCTTCGCGCGTGACCCCGCCGTCGGCGCCACGGAACAGGTAGCCCACGCCCGGTACGGTCTGGATCACATCGCGGGGCTTGCCGTCGGCCCCCAGCTTGCGCCGCAGACGGCTCACGTTGAGCTTCACGAGATCGCCGCCGACGTCCGCGTCGTAGCCCCATACGCCCTCGAGAATCTCCTCCTGTGTCAGGACGCGGCCGGGATTTGCCATGAAGTGGCGCAGCAGCTTGAACTCGGTCGGCGAGAGGTGAACGGGCACCCCGTCGGCGCGCACCTGGTGCGTGGCCTCGTCGAGGATGAGATCCCCGGTCTTGTACAGGGACGGTGCGGGCCGGCCGCGGGTACGCACCGAGCGCCGCAGGATCGCCTTGACTCGGGCGACGAGCTCCTTCGGCCGGAACGGCTTGGTGATGTAGTCGTCTGCCCCGAGCTGCAGGCCGCGGAGGATGTCGCTCTCGTCCTGCCGCGCCGAGAGGAGCAGCACGGCGACGTGCTCGTCCTGGTGCCGGATGCGTTCGAGAACGACAAACCCGGCGAGCTTCGGCAGGTTGAGATCGAGGACGACGAGGTCGGGCTTCTCGCGTGTCACGGCCTCGACCGCGCTCTCTCCGTCGTAAGCGCGCGAGACGTCGTAGCCCTCGCGGCGAAGCGCGTATTCCAGAAGCTCCACGAGGTCGCGGTCGTCGTCGACGACGAGAAGTTTTATGAGTCCTGAGCCTCCTCAGCCAAGTGGCGTGCCTTTGGAAGTGTGAAGTGTACCGATGTGCCGCGACCGGGGGTGCTCTCGATGACGATATCGCCCCCCTGCGCGTGGACGATGGCGCGGCAGATGGAGAGCCCAAGCCCGAGCCCTCCGGCCTGCTCGCGGACGGTCCGGGAGCGGAAGAATCGCTGGAAAAGCCGGTTCTGCTCGTCGAGCGGGATTCCCGGTCCCTCGTCGGCGATGGTGATGCGCACGAACCCGTCCGAGGTCACCGTCCGGACCGTTACCTTTGTGCCCTCCGGCGCGTATTTGCTTGCGTTCGAGATTAGGTTCGCGAACACCTGGGTCGTCCGGCGCTCGTCCGCGAGGACCCGGTCGGCGTCCGGAGCCATATCGGTGACGAGCTCCTGGGCTTTGGACTCGAGCATGGGATGAACGAAGGCGAGCGCCTCGGATAGGGAATGCCGGAGGCTGGCCGGCATCGCGCGTACCTGGAAAGTCCCGGCCTCGATGCTGCCGGCGTCCATGAGGTTCTCGACGAGGTGCTCGAGGCGAAGGCCGCTGCGGCGGAGGGTCCCGGCCAGCACCGAGAGCTCCTGCCGCGGCATGGTGAGCGCGTCCTCGACCACCAGATCAAGAGAGGCGATGAGCGCGGCGATCGGTGTCCGGAGCTCGTGGGCGACCTCCATGAGGAACTCCTCTTTGAGCCGAAGGAGCTCGGCCTGTGCGGTGACGTCGCGGACCGTGTGCAGTGCCCGCCCTCCGGGGAGCGGTGTGCTCACGAGCTCGAGCACGCCCATGCGATCCTCGCGCGGGAACCAGGCGCGGCGCACGAGATGTCCCTCGGTGTCCTGGATCTTCGTTGCGCCCGACACGAGCAAGAGCTCCTCGAAGACCTGGCCGATCAGCGCGTCCTCACCGAGCACACGGAACGCGGCGGGATTCGCGCTCGCGACGTGGCCCTTGCCGTCCGTGAGAACGATGCCGTCGGTGAGCGCCACGAACGCCTCCGCGAAGGTCGCCTGGTCGAGCGCCGCGTCCTCGCGCCGCCGGCCGGAAACGCGGCGGCGCTCGCTCTCGCTTTGCTGTTCGGTCACGTCGGGATCCTCAAGCGCACGCGGGTGCCCTGACCCGGGCTCGAGTCGAGCGACAGCTGTGCCCCGATGAGGCGCGCGGACTCGCGCATCTGGAGCAGGCCGAGGCTGCCGCGCGATGCGTAGCTCGCGAGCGTCGTCGCAACGTCGAAGCCCTTACCGTTGTCCTCGACCATCGCGACGACCGCGCCGTTGTCCTCGTAGACGTCCAGCGACACCTGCGGCGCGCGTCCGGTCTTGATCGCGTTGTTCGCCGCCTCTCGGATGACCGTGAACGCGCCGGCCTCGATCTCGCGCCCCAAGCGCCGGTGTGCGTCGACCCTGCGGGCGACGACACGGCACCCGTTCGTCCCGTCGATCCGCTCCGCCAGCGCGCGTACCGCGGCCGTTAATCCGCCGTCCTCGAGCGCAAGCGGGCGCAGCGCGAAGAGGATGTCGCGCAGTCCTTTCTGCGACTCGAGCAGCCGCCCGCGGAGCTGACCGAGATCGGACATTGCACCACCGACGTCCTGCTGCGCGCGTCGCTGGGCCAGCTCGATGCCGAGCGCGGCGTTCGCGAGGGTCTGCGCCACGCCGTCATGGAGGTCCCGCGCGAGGCGGTGCCGCTCCTCTTCAGCGACCTTGACCACCCGGAGGCGCTCGGCCGCAAGCTCGGTCGAGAGCTGGACGTACTCGAGCGCGATGCCTGCCGAGCTGGCGAGCGCCACCGCGTAGCGCTCCTCCTCGGCGTGGAAGGGGCCGCCCTTGTGGTTGACCGCCTGGAGAACGCCCAGGCGGCTGCGGTCGCGGGAGTCGATCGGGACAACGAGGATCGACCGGGTGCGGTACCCGGTGCGCGCATCGACGCTCGGATCAAAACGCGGGTCCTCATACGGTTCGTCTATACGAAGGAGCTCGCCGGTGCGGGCCACTTCCGCCGCGAGGCTGCGCCCGTCGAGCGGCAGGCGGATCTCGCGGATCGCCGCGACACTCTCGCCGCGTTCACCGCCCTCCGTGAGCGCGCGTGACCAGAGCTCGTTCTTCGCCTGGTCGACGACGTAGAGCGTGGCGCGGTCGGCGTCGAGCATGAATGTCGCGGCGAGGGTGATGCGCCAGAGGACCTTGTCGACGCTCGCCTCGAGCGCCAGGTCGCGCTGGAGCTCGAGCAGCGTCTCTAGCTGCTGCGCCTCGCTCAGCGGTGCCATCCGCGCCGATTCTTGCTCAATCGCTCGCCTGCGGCCAGGGATCACAATTGGGTGGCCCCTGGTCCGCGCGATCATCGTCCTCGTCGCCGTAACGGGTTCCGGAGGAGTGGCCTACACATCACGTTGAGCACGGCTCGACCTCCGTCCATTTGGGTGGGTCGCTCACGATGACGAGGCCGCCGCGCGGCCATGCTTGCCTTGCGCTCTCGAGCGCCGTCGCAAACTGCGCATGCAGATCGCAGCCGTCAGGAAGCTCACCGCTCTCGAGCTTGCGCTGGATTAGACCGCGGAGACGCCTTCGATCGCTCGTCGATAGACCAGGTGACTGGTAATGCAGATCGAACGCATCGCGGTCCAAACCGCGCTCCAGGAACGCGCGGACCTTCTCGGCGATCCGCTCGACCCGGGCGAGTACCGGCAGGCGGATCAGGCGTGGCCTGCCGGCAACAACTCGGACGTCGCGCGGTATGCGCACGTCCACTCAAGACACTTCGCGTCGCGCTCGCTATCTTCCCGCGATCGTCCGCACGGTCTCCAGGGTGTCGATCTCCGCGACCGGTTTGTCTGGCCGCAGCCGGACGATGCGCGGAAAGCGCATCGCGTATCCGGACTCGTGTCTGGAGCTCGGCTGGATCTGGTCGAAGGCGACCTCGATGACGGTGTCGGGGACGACAGTCCGCACGCGGCCGTAGTCGCGCACCGTGTGTTCGAGGAAATACTTCGTCATCTCGGCGATCTCTTTGTCGGTCAGCCCGGAGTAGGCCTTGCCGATGTTCAAAAGGCGCTCGCCGTCGCGGATCGCGAACGTGTAGTCGGAAAGCACACCGCGGCGCTTGCCGTGTCCCCATTCCACCGCCGTCACGACCACGTCCAGGGTGCGCAGCGCGCGCTTCACCTTGAGCCATTCCATGCCGCGCCGACCCGGTCGGTACGGGGATCGGGGGTCCTTCACCATGAGTCCTTCGTTCCCGCGACCGCGCGCCGCGGCGAATTCGCGCTCGAGGATCGCTACCAGCTCTTCGCCTGAGCTCGCGACGCGCTGGTGCCGCGCGAAGATCACTGGAGGTACGAGCGGCAGTCCACGCAGGATCTCCTGCCGCTCCGCGAGCGGTATGTCGAGCAGGGCTCGGCCGTCGCGCTCGAGGATGTCGAAGACCACGAGGCTCGAGGGCAGCTTCGTCCGCAGCTCGTCGGCGACGACCTTCCGACCGAGCCGCGTCTGGAAATCCGTGAAGGGCACGGCCTTGCCTTCGGCGAATGCCAGGACCTCGCCGTCGATCACGTAGCTGCCCGGGATCGCGAGGAGCGGCGCGCTGAGCTCCGGATACCGGTTCGTGATCCGATCGAAGGTGCGGGAGTAGAGCTCCACGCGATCGCCGGCCTTGTGTACCTGCGCGCGGATGCCGTCGTACTTGTCCTCGACGATGTAGGGGGGCGGAAAGCGTTTGCCGACCTCCTCGAGCTGGAGGACGGGCGTGGCCAGCATCATTCCGATCGGCCGAAAGTGCGCGAGCGTCGGCTCGTCGAGCGTGCCGTGCTTCGCACGGAGCGCGGTCTCTCCGATGTCCCCGGTCAGCATGTGCGCCCGTCCAACGCCCTCCCGATCGCGGCCGAACGCGCGGGCGATCGCCTCCTCGAGCAGGCCCTCCCGCAGGCCGATGCGCGTCTCGCCGGAGACGATCTTGACCAGATACCGGGCTTCGTCGGCGGTTGCGCGGCGCAGGATGTCTCGGAGGAGCTCTCGCTTGGGGGCGACGCCGCGCGCCGCGGCGATTGCGTCGAACGCCTGCGCGACGTCTTCGAGGGTGAGTGGCTCGCCCTCACGCGGCGTGTCGCCGATGAGCTCGCCGGCGACGTCGCCGAGATCGGCGTGGCGCTGGTAGGACGCGGCCATGTCCTCGCCGTTCTTGCCCGAACGTTCCAGGAGAACGTCCGACAGCGCGCTCCAGCCAACGGACAGGACGCGTTCGTCCTTGCGGGAGAACGGCGCCCCGGCGAGGAGCCGCGCGGCGATCTCGAGGTCGGCGTCCTCGAGCGAGCTCACGTAGCCCGCCAGGGCGGCGTGTTTTTCGAGCTTCTTGGTCGTCGCGCGCACCGCGTCGGCGGTCGCGACCCAGTCCGCGAATCGTGCTTTCATAGGCCCGTGCTCGAGCTCATCATCGTCATCCTGCTCGTCCTCTGGCTCCTCGGTTACTTCGGCCCCGCGCGCATCCCGAGCATCCCGCAGTCGGGAAACCTCATCCACGTCCTCCTCGTCATCGCCGTGATCCTCCTCATCCTGCGGCTCCTCTAGTGCAGAACGCTCCGCCGGGGGGCGCTCCATTCCAGCGAGTGCCCTACGGGGAGGGGGAGCTCGAGTTCATGCTGCAGCCCTGGTTCGATCTGGACATCGTCGAGTCAGGCACCGCGACGCCGGTCGGCGACCTCCGCGCCGAAACGATCCGCCGCCTCGCCGCGCCGCTCGGATCGCCCGCGCTCCGCAAGCTCGCAGTCGACGCAGGCAAGCGCGCCGCGCCAAGGAAGGCGCGCGCGATCATCGCGGTCACCGATCTCACGCGGGCATCACCGGATGCGGTTCTCGTTCCGCCCCTCCTCGACGAGCTCAACGCCGGTGGGATCGCGGACGCCGAGATCACCGTGATGATCGGCGTCGGCCTGCATCGCGCGACGACCGATCCCGAGAAGCGCGAGAAGCTCGGGACGGTGGTCGATCGCGTTCGTGTCGTCGACTCGGATGGCCGCGATCCGGCGAAGTGGGCCGATCTCGGCGCGATCCCACCGTACGGGGTCCCGGGTTTCACGCAAAAGCTTGTGAAGGACGCCGACCTCGTCGTGGCGACGGGCATCGTCGAGCCGCATCAGTACGCCGGCTGGTCCGGCGGTCGAAAGACCGTCGCGATCGGCTGCTGCGGCGAGCCCGTCATCACGGCGACGCACGGCATGCGCTTCCTCGAAGACCCCGGCGTGCGTCTCGCGAAGATCGACGGGAACCCCTTCCACGAGACGGTGCGCGAGATCGCGCGGCGCGCGGGCCTCCTGTTCTGCTTGAACGTGGTGACCGACGACCACGAGCGGGTGGTCGCGGTCGCCGCGGGTGATCCGGACGCGGTGCTGGCCGACCTGGTCGCGACGGCCGCGGCGCTGTACACCCAGCCGATCGCGAAGCAGTACGACATCGTCATCGCCGGAGTCGGGCATCCGAAGGACGTGAATCTCTATCAAGCCTCACGGGCCGCGACGTATCTGCGCTTCGCGCCGACACCGGTCGTGCGCGAAGGTGGCGCGATCATCATCCCCGCGCGTCTCGATGAGGGCGCGGGCGGAGGAGCGGGTGAGCAGCGCTTCTTCACCGCGCTCGAGCGCGCACCGTCGCCCGCCGCGGTCGTGGACGAGGCCCGCCGCCATTTCGCCGGCGGCGAGCAGCGTGCGGTCATGGTCGCGCTCACGCTGCAGTGGTGTCAGATCGTCGTCGCCCGCGAGGGCATCGGTCTTGCTCGTGCCTCGCGCGTTGCACACGCTGCCTATCGTCCAGTCCGGCGTCACGGCGTAGCCGATGTGTCTTGCGGGCTGCGTCCGTGTGCTGTTCTTCGCGCTCTGGCGCGCGCTGTTCGCCGCGCTCATTGCGCTGCTGCTCGCGCGCATCGACGCGTACGTCGAAGGCCATCACGGCGAGACGCTTCCCGGGCGCGCGTGGCGCGCGTATCGCGAGCGAGACCGCAAAACTGTGCGTCGCGGAACGCCGCCTGACGCGGGTTCCGCTATCGAAACGCGCGGCCGTCCCCGACCCTAGCCCTCAGTAGTACCTGGCCGACCTTTGCACGAAGGTTGGAACGGCACACGCCGGGCAGCTTCTCGATTCCTCCGGCCTCTACTACATGCGCGGACCGTTGGTACGACGCGTTGACGGGCCGCTTCTTCAACTCGGAACCCGAGGCAACGAGCCCGATCGTGGTTAGCCGCAACCGGTTCGGGTCCGGGTCGGCACGGCCGACCAACAGTTTCGATCCAACTGGTCTGGGGACGAGGGCGACTGATGCGGGGAACCGACAGCGCAGAGGACTCGACATACCGATCATCTCCTGCGATACCGCCAATAGAACGGGTGTGCCATCCTCGTCGGCACTGCGGGAGCACTATTGACCTATTAGGTCTAATAGGTCAGGATGGTCGTGTGAACAAGCGACAGCAGCCGGCAATGGGCTACGCCGACGCCAAGGCGGGGTTCTCGGCGATGGTCCGCCGTGCGACCCAAGAGCACTCGCCGGTCGTAATCGAACGCCAGCGTGGCGGCCAGGAAGGCGTGGTAGTGGTCGACCGGGACGATCTCGCTGAGGCGCTGCGCGAACACCGCTTCGAGACGGAAGTCTTCATCGAAGGCGGCGGGTATTCGATCGGCCTCGAAGAATTCGGGTTGCATGGCACGGGCTCTACGTTCGAGGAAGCGCTCGCGGACCTCCTTGACGCGCTGCGTGCGTATGCGGACGACTACTTTGCGCAGCTTGAGTTCTACCGTCGCACCCCGAACCGGGCGAAGCACTACCTCCCGCTGCTGCGCTTTCGCGCCACCCCTGCGGACAAGCAACTCGATCTGCTCCTCGAGACTGAGCCGGGGCAGGTAGCCGCGGCGTCGTGAGGGCCCCGACCTGGGGCGATCTCGTTGCATTCTGCAAAGCCGACAGGTGGGACCAGGAGCGAGCGACAAAGCATGCCATCTACAAGAAGGTGCTCGCCGATGGCACCGCCCTCCAGACCGAGGTGTCACGCGGAAAAGGGGCTGACAACATCGGCGCGGGACTCTTCCACTTCATCCTTCGTGTCGAGCTCAAAGTCAGTGAGGATGAGTTCTGGCAGGCGATCCGCAGCGGCGAACCCGCGTCCCGGCCGGCCCACCCTGCGCCTCCACCGGTCTCGCGCAAACCGAGCGCGGGCCTCGTCTTCCAACTCCGTAAGCACTTGCACCTGACGGATGTGGAGATCAGCAGGCTGTCAAAGGACGAGGCGGTCGAGATGCTGAACGAACACTTCTCGACGTCACCGGAAGATCGGCGTGCCGATTAGTCTCGCGTGCAGACGGCGGCTGTCGCGCTAGAGCGGCGACTACTCGCGCATAGCCGCCTAAACTTCGGCGCGTGACCCCCACACGCGTCGATGTCTTCCGCATCCCCACGCGCATCAGCTTCGGACGCGGCGTGGCGCTCACCGTCGCGACGCCGCTGCAGCAGGTCGGCGCGAAACGCGTGCTCGTGGTCACGGACAAGGGCGTGCGCGATGCCGGGCTCGTGCAGCCGATCGAGGAGCGCCTCCGGGAGGGCGGCTTCACCTACGAGGTGTACGACGAGGTCGTGCCCGATCCTGGGGTGGGCGAGGTGCAGCGCTGCTACGAGCGCGCACGCGAGATGCGCGCGGACGCGTTCGTGGCCGTCGGCGGCGGCTCGGCGATCGACACCGCGAAGATGGCCGCAACCCTTCTCGCGAACGGCGGCACCGTGCTCGACTACGTCGGCATCGACAAAGTGCCGAAGCCCGCGGCGCCGGTCGTGGCCGTCCCGACGACCGCCGGCACCGGTGCCGAGATCACCATCAACAGCGTCATCGCCGATCCGGAGCAGCACAAGAAGCTCGTGATCATCAGCCCGAACGCGACCGCGCTCTTCGCCCTCGAAGATCCCGAGATGACGCGTACCTGCCCGCCCTTCATCACCGCGATCACCGGTATGGACACGCTGGTGCACGCGATCGAGTCGTTCGTGTGCAAGAACGCGTATCCCATGACGCAGGTCCTCGCGCTCGAGGCGATCCGCGATGCCGGGCAGGCGCTCGGCGCCGCCGTAAAGGACGGCGCCGACATGGAAGCGCGCGAACGGATGATGCGAGCCGTCGTCTCGGCGAGCCTCGCGTTCTCGAACACCCGACTGGGCAACGTCCATGCGATGGCGCTCCCGCTCGGCGGCTGGTGTCACGTCGCTCACGGGACCGCGGTCGCCGTGCTCCTTCCGCATGTCATGGACTTCAATCGCACGGCTGCGCCCGAAGCGTACGCGACCGTCGGCGAAGCGCTGGGTACGAAGAAGGATGCGCAGGCCGCGGTCAAGCGCGTGTTCCAGCTCAACAACGAGGTCGGCATCAAGCCGAAGCTCTCCGAATACGGTGTGACCGAGGACGCGATCCCGAGCATGTCCAAGGACGCGATCCAGTCGGGAAATATCCTCGTCAATCCCCGCGAGACAAAGCTCGAGGACATCGAAGCGCTCTACCGCGCCGCGCTCTGATGGTCGGCGCGGCGTCAGTGATCGTCGATGACGCGGGCCGTGTACTGGTGGTGAAGCACGGATACGGGGAGCTCAACTGGGAGCTTCCCGGCGGGGGTGGCGAGGCGGGAGAGTCCGCCGAGGAGACCGCGCGCCGCGAGGCGCTCGAGGAAGTTGGCATCCAGCTCGATGTCGAACGACTCGTCGGCGTCTACTGGGAACCGCCGGACGCGCACCATTTCGTCTTTCGCGCGCGGGCTCGCGGCGCGCCGCGAGTGGCCGACCCGGCGGAGATCGACGAGCTTGGGTGGTTTTCGCCGAACGCGCTCCCCAGGCCGATCAGCGACTTCACCATACGGCGGATCACCGATGCCCTCGGCGATGGTCCGCCACGCGTGTGGACGATCGGTCCGCGCCTCTGGCTTCGTTAGCCTGTCGCCCGATGCCGATTGCGATCTTCGACATGGACGGCGTGCTCTACCGCGGCGCGCAGGTCATGCCCTACGCGCGCGAGACGCTGACGCGCCTGCGCCGGGCCACCTGGGACGTATTTTTCGCCACGAACAACTCGACCGCGACC
Organism: Chloroflexota bacterium; assembly: GCA_005881885.1. Taxonomy (GTDB): domain Bacteria; phylum Chloroflexota; class Limnocylindria; order P2-11E; family P2-11E; genus 3-1-20CM-2-70-9. Next base: position 59,292 of record VBDX01000150.1, on the reverse strand, counting down.
CGCGATGAGTACCTGCGACGTCTCCAGCAGCTCGGACTCGGCGGTGACCGCGAGCACATCGTCACCAGCGGCTACGCGACCGCGCACTACCTCGAGCGCCGCCGGCCCAGGTCCAACGACGTCCTCGTGATCGGGGCGGATGGGCTGCGCGAGGAGATCCGCGCCGTCGGGATCCGAGTGCGCGCGGCGTCCGACCTACCGGGCATCCACCCGCCGCCGGAGGCCGCCGCCGACGGCGTCGACCCCGGCGCGATGCGCCGCTACCTCGTCGGCCTCAAGCTGCCGCCGCCGCCGGACACGGTGGTCGTCGGACTCGATCTGCACCTCACCTACGCGAAGATCGCCGAGGCGCAACGCGCGGTCATCGCCGGCGCGCACTTTGTCTGTTCGAATCGCGACCGCGCGTACCCCGTGGAAGGGCGGCTCCTCCCCGGCGCGGGCACGATCGTCGCGGCGATCGAGGTCGCGACCGGGGCACGCGCCATCTGCATCGGCAAACCGGAGCCGTTCCTCTTCCAGGAGGCCATCCGGCGCGCGGGGAAGGACGCGGAGCGGGTCATCGTGGTCGGCGATTCGACGGACTACGACATGGTCGCGGCGCACCGCGTCGGCGCCACCGGGGTGCTCATCACGACGGGATTGACCGAAGAAGGGTCGCTGGACCGGGCGGCGGGCGACGCGGTCCCTGACCGCGTCGTCCGCACCCTCGAAGACCTGTTCGCGCTACCTGAATTCGCGGGGGTCTAGCGTCACTCTTCCCAGCTGATCCCGATAGGGTCAGGAAGGTCCGGGACGTGCTCCCAGCTGATGCCCGCGTCGTCGGCCCATGCCGTGCCTCGAGCGGCGAACAGCGAAAGTACGAGGACCGTCGCGACGAGCAGCGTCTTCATCGCCCGCGTGATCTTCATTAGAAGCCCACCGCCATCGGATCCGGCATGTCCGGGACCTGCTCCCAGCTCACGCCCGCGTCGTCAGCCCAGGCCGTGCCTCGCGCCGCAAAGAGCGAGAGCACGAGGACCATCGCGATGAGCACCGTCTTGAGTGTGCGTGCGATCTTCATTCCGAACCCCCTTAGCTCGCGACCTTTACGGCCTCGAGCGCCTGCTGGTAAACGTGCCGGTGACCGTGTACGGGCGCCTTGCCGCGCGCCGCGCGGCGACGTTCCTCGATGACGACCTGGATGAACGCTTCGACCACGACCGGGTTGAACTGCGTGCCGGCGTTCGCGCGAAGCTCGCGGAGCGCCTGCTTGGGACGGAGCGCGATGCGATAGGGCCGCTCGCTCGTCATCGCGTCGTATGAGTCGGCCACCGAGATGATCTGCGCGGCGAGCGGGATCTCGCTGCCTTTGAGCCCCGCGGGGTAGCCGGTGCCATCGAAGTTCTCGTGGTGTGCGAGCACGATCGGACGGATGCGATCGAGCATCGGCACGTTGCCGAGAAGGCTCGCGCCGATCGTCGGGTGGGCACGCATCTCGACCCACTCCTCGTCGGTGAGCTCGTCAGGCTTGGAGAGGAGCGACTCGGGAACCCCGATCTTGCCGACGTCGTGGAAGAGCGCGCCGAGCTTTATCCCGGCGATCTCGTCGGCACCGAGCCCGAGTTTCCGCCCGACCTCGACGGAGTAGTGCATCGTCGTCGCGGCGTGTCCCGAGAGGTGCGACTCCTTGGCCTCGAGGGCCCCGATGAGCGCGCCGATGACCGAGATATGCGATTGCTCGAGACGATCGTTGGTCTGGCGCAGCAGCTCGTTGACCGTGCTGAGCTCCTCATTCCGCTGTCGAACTTCAGTGGACTTCGTCATATAGAGACGGAAGGAGAACCATGCGACGCACAGCGGGACCGTGAAGACGAACACACCGAATAGGCCCAGCGCCTGGTACGCGAGTGCGAGCGCGGCGCCTTGCACCGCCGTGGCGCCGAAGTTCACAGGCATCCAGCTGTAGTTCGTCCGCCATACCGAGACGACGTTCTGGCCTTCCGACGACGCGATCGCGACCGCGGTGAGCGTGGTGTTCACGAGGAAGTACGCGCCGGCCGACAGAGCCACCGCCAGGAGCGTCGGCCCGATCGCGGCCGGTGGAGTCATGCCGCCAATGAGCCGGTAGAGCTCCCCGGCGGCGAATGCCGAGAGCGCGAACGACCCGAAGTTGAATGCCGCTTTGCGTAGCGGCTTCCGACGAGGTGTGATCGAGTTCACCAGCGCCTGCGCAAGGCTGACCCACACCGCCGCACCCGTTCCGTAGAGCACGTACGCGGCGATCACGGCCGCGAACGAGACCGAGATCGCGCTCGATCGGAACAGGAAGACGGGAACACGCTGGGCGACGCATGCAAGCGCGACCAGCACCGCGAGCATGATCGGGTCGAGCGCGTCCGTCCTCTGCGTGCTCGACGCGGCCATGAGCGCGATCAGACCGGCGAAGGCCACCGTGCCGACGTAGAGATCGATCCGGCCTTTCACGAACGTGCCTCCCATGTGACGCTCTCCCAGGTAACGCTCTCCCATGAAACGCTCTCCCATGCGATGCCCTCCCAAGTGACGCTCTCCCACGTAATGCCTTCCCACGTGACTCCGTCCCAGTTCACGCTGCCCGCGATCTGACCGCTCGCGACAAGGACTTTCATCAGGAGCGCCGATGGCGCAACGCGCGCGTTCACGAGTGCCGGGCGCGCGGTGAGCGCATCGAGCGCGTTTGCCCCGGGCGTCTCCGTGCCCCACACGTTGCGGCCGCCCGCGACAAGCGCGCCTTTCACCTGACTCGGCGAGTAGCCGGCATGTGCCTGCAGAACCAGCGAGGCAACGCCGGCGACCATCGCGCTCGAAGCCGAGGTGCCGGTCAGGCGCGCGTAGGGTGTCGCGTTCGGCTCGCCGTCCTTGTCGAACGCCGCCCCCGGGACGCGCAGCGAGACGACGTGCTCGCCTGGCGCGAGCACGTCGGGCTTCGCGAACCCGTCCCGCGTCGGACCGCGGCTACTGAAGACCGATTCCCGGTCGTCTCCCCAGCCCGGTGTGCCCCGGTCGGCCAACGAGCCGACGGTGATCACGAAGGGATCAGCGCCCGGCATGCTTACGGTGCGAGGGTCGGGCCCGTCGTTCCCCGCTGCCGCGACGACCGCGATGCCCGCGAAGTGAGCGGACTCTACGACGCCGGCGAGAAGCGTCCGGTGGTACGACGTCGTCTGCTTCGCCCCGAACGAGAGGTTGAGGACGCGGATGTGGTACGCGGAGCGGTTGCGCAGGAGCCAGTCGAACGCGGCGAGGACAGAGTGCATCGTCCCGTCGCCCTTCTGATCGAGCACCCGAAGGGAGACGACCTTGGCGTCCGGCGCGACACCCTTGAATGACTCGCCGTGCGCCGCGATAAGCCCTGCGACGAACGTGCCATGTCCGCTCGGGTCGAGCTGCGTGGCGCCATCACCTACGAAGTCGAGCCGTGCCAGCACCGACCCATCGAGATCGGGATGCCGGGCGACGCCGGTGTCCATCAGTGCGACCGTCACACCGCGGCCGGTGGCCTTGGACCAGGCCCGCTGGGCATCGACCACTTCGATGCCGGGACTGGGCTTGCCCGTTGCCTTTTCGAAATACTTCTCCTTGCCGACTGCTGAGACGATCGTGTCGGCCACCACGAAGGCCACCCGCGGATCACTTCGCAGTGCACGCAGCGCGTCGTCGGAGATGCGTGCGGTGACGACGTCGATGGCGTCGAGTGCGGCGATCTCGGTCGCGCCGGAGGCCTGGACCTCGGCCGCGACCGCTCCGGCGGCGCCGTGGCCGACGCGAACGAGCGCGTAGCCGCCGGAGGCGAGCGCGGGGTCGACGGGAGCCGCCGTCCAGTTCGTTCCGGGGGCGACGGCGAAGAAGAGAACGGACGCGGCGAAGAGCGCGACACCGCGCCGCAGTACCCCACCCGTCCGTCCTGTCATTTCCCCCGAAACTCCTAACCGAGTAGTACCCACCTGGCCAGCGGAGGTCATCCCCTGTGCGGGTGATGTTCACCGAAGCAGGCGAGCGCGCAATGGTTTGCGAGCCGTCCGAGCGACGGTCGAAACGCATGCGAAACACTCTTCCGCGCGGCCTCCGTCAACTGCATGAAGCCTCGCCCCCAAACGCCGCGCGAGCTAGTGCGCGTTGATTACCGAGGCGGTTTGGTAGCCGGCCTTGGTGTACAGGCCCGGCTAACCCGGAACGTTGGCGCTATTTGCGCTTGATCCGCTGGTAGAGCTCGCGGGTCGCGGCCTCGGGCTCGGCGCCGAGGTCGCGGCGGAGCATGGCCTCGAGGGCCTGGTAGTGGCGCATGGCCAGAGCGGCATCGCCGGACTCGTGGTGCGCGCGCATCAGCAAGCGATGGGCTTCCTCGTCGTACGGTTCGCGCTGCAATAGCTTCTCGAGGGGACGGACCGCTTCGCGCGGCTCCTTCCATTCGAGCTCGAGGGTCGCGAGCTCCTTCGCCGCCGCGACCAGCTGACGGTTCGTCTCCTCGCGGTGGCGATCGATCCACGGGGCGCTCAGGTCGGCGAGGAATTCACCGCGGTGAACGGCCACCGCGGCGCGCAGGTGCTGCACGGCCTCGCGCGATCTCCCGGCATCACGCGCTTCGTGGCCCCTCCTGAGCGACCGGCGGAAGACTTCGAGGTCGACGTGTATCGACAGTGGGAGCGCGAGGCGATATCCGGCGTCGGTGCGGACCACGCTCGTCGCTTCGGACGCGCCCGCTGACTCGAGCGCCTTGCGAAGCGCGTGCAACGTGAAGTGGAAGTTGGAAAGCGCGGAGGCCGCGTCCGTCTCCGGCCAGAGCTGGGCCACGAGCTCGTCGCGGGAGATCGCCCGCTGTCGATCGAGCAGGAGCAGCGCGAAGAGCTCCTTCGCTTTGCTCGTTCGCCAGCCGCGGTCGCTGATGCGCGCGCCGCTCGCCCGGAGCTCGAACGGCCCGAGCATGAACGTCTGAATGCTTTCAGCGGCCGCAGATGACACACCCTGCGCGGCGGACGGCACGACGGGCGCGGGCTGAAGGAGCAGGGCCAGATCGCGCGTCTCGTCCGGCGGAATTTCGAGGTCCGCAAGTCGCTGACGCAGTGCATCGGCCAAGGCGGGACGCAGCAGCAGGAAGTCGCGATAGTGCTCCGCCGCCACCGCTCGCAGCGCCGGCCTTGTCGTTTCGACGACCCAATCGGCGACAGCGGTGGCAAGCAGAGCCGCTTTGACCTCGAGGTAGCGCGCCCCGATCGCACCTGCCGAGGCTCGCGCTTCGCCGTAGGCCTTGAATGAGCCGTCGCGGTCGCCCTCGGCCTCGAGGATCGTGCCGCGCGCGATCGCCGCGCGGATGCCGGCGACCGGACCTGGTGATGAGGCGGCGATCGCCTCCGCGGCGCGCAGCGCATCGTGCGCGGTAGTGGCTTCCCCGCGCAGCGCGCGCAGCTCCGCGGCGGTCGCGTGCAGCTCGGCGACCACGCGATCGTCACCTTGCTCGCGACACAGCTCGACTCCGGCGCGGTACACCTCTTCGACCGCTCCGCGCTCGTCGGTGAGCGAATGCACGGTCATGAGCGTCGCGCACATCGCCGCCTGCGCGAGGCGGAGATCGTTCGCGCTCGCGATCTCGAGGGTCTGGCGGAGCGTGTCCAGCGCCTCCGCGGTGTCGCCGCGGCGGGTGCGCACGTCGACCAGCCCGGCCTCCGCCCAGCAGAGCGCGGTGACGTCCGCAGTCTTCTGCTGGAGCGCGAGCGCGCGCAGGTACGTGCGCTGCGCGAGGTCGAGCTCACCGAGCAGGTGATGGAGCTGCGCGAGCGCGAGGGCTTCCGCGAGCTCGCCGGCGCGGTCGGAGAGGAGCGAGAACATCGCTTCGGCCTTGAGGTGTGCGGTGGTCGCTAGCTCGAGCTCGCCGAGATCGGCGTGACAGCCGCCGATGAGATGCCAGATCCACGCGGCCTGCGACGACGCGCCTTCGCCGATGAGCTGCTGCGCGTCGTGCGCTTGCGCGAGCGCATCTTTAGGCCGGCGCAGGTAGCGCAACGCCTGCGCCGACCAGGTCAGCGCGCGTGCGAGGCCCTCGTCGTCCCGCGCGCGCCGAAGCTGATCCGCGGCGTCGCGGTAATGCGCGAGCGCGCGCTCGTAGTCGCCGCGCACGCGATGGAGCAGACCGCGAAGAAGCAGCACCCACGGAAGTCGCCGCTCGACCCCCGGCGGGAAGCCATCGAGCCAGCGCTGAAGAGTCCCGACCTCGCTGCCCTCCACGACGAGCTCGCCGTGATCGCGGACCAGCTGCGCCGCGCGCTTGTGCTCGCCGGCCTGCTGCAGGTGATGGATCGCGCGATCGACATCGCCTCGACCGAGCGCACGCTCGGCATGACCGCGATGCAGCTCGACGATCTCGGCCGCCGGCAGCAGCTCGCGCGCGCGCGCGCGCAGGAACTCCGCGAAGAGCGGCTGGAAACGATGGCCGGACCCGGCCGTGCCGTCCCGCACGACGAGCCCGGCCTGCTCCAGAGAGGACACGAGCTCGCGCGACGCGCCGCCCGCCGCCACCGACTCGTCCTCCTCGAGGCGCTCGAGCAGCGACCATCGCAGGAGCGTGTCCTGGTCGGCACGCGAGCCGCGGCCGAGGACCTCGCTGTTGAAGTACGCGTACAGCTCGGCGCCGCTTCCGCGGAACTCACCGAGCTCGCGCCAGCCGCGCTCGCGCACGAACGCCGCGGCGAGTCGCAGGCCCGCGGGCCAGCCGCCCGTGCGCCCATAGATCGCGTCGACGGCGTGCTCGGGAAGGTCCAGGCCGAATTCACCGCGCAGGAGCTCGATCGCCTCGGAACGCGTGAACGCGAGCTCGGCCGCGGAGATGTCCAGGACCGAGCCCGCGAGACGCCACCGCGGAAGACCCCCGAGCTGGGGCGTCCTGCGGGTCGCAAGGACCAGGTGCGTGTTGTCGGGAAGGAGCTCGACGAGCTCACTGCCGAAGATCGCGAGCGGCGCGCCGCCCTGCACGCTCGGGTGGTCATCCACGAAGAGGACAAGCTCGCCGAGCGACGCAAGCTCGTCGGCGAGCGCCTGCGCGAGCTGCGGCAGCTTTCGCTCGAGCCTGCGTCCATGCTCGAGCGACGAGAGGAGCTGCTCGCCGAACTCCGCGTCGTCGCGCCGGAGCGCACCGACGAGGTCGGTGAAAAGCACGAATGGATCCTCGTCGCCGCGTTGAAGTGTGAGCCAGGCCATGCGCCGCCCGGAAGCGCGGAGAAGGTCCGCGTGCTGCGCGAGGAGGGTCGTCTTGCCGTAGCCGGCCGCGGCATGCACGAGCGTCAGTCGATGCCGGTCGGCACCCCCCAGTCGATCGAGCAGCCGTTGCCGCTGCAGGAGCGGAAGCGGGAGCGAGGGTGGCGCGTACCGCGTGCGGTCGGGCCTGCTACTCGCGACGGTCAAGGCGCTAAGGATGCACTCCGACAGCGCGCAAAAGGGTGGCGGTCCCGTAGCCGAGCGCGAAGCAGCCCGGGATCGTGAGGACCCAAGCGGTCACGATGCGCCCGGCGATCCCCCAGCGGACCGCCGACAGGCGGCGCGTGGCGCCCACGCCGAGGATCGCCCCGGAGATCGCGTGCGTGGTCGAGATCGGGATCCCGAAGCGAGTCGCGATTTCGATGACTGTCGCGGCGCTCGTCTCGGCGGCGAAGCCGTTGACGGGCTTGAGCGCCGTGATGCGCATTCCCATCGTTCGGATGATCCGCCAGCCGCCCGTCGCGGTCCCAAGGCCGATCGCGAGTGCGCAGACGACCTTCACCCACGTGTCGATGACAAAGGCCCCGGTGTTCCCGTGGAACGCGTAGATCGCGAGGGCGATGACGCCCATCGTCTTCTGCCCGTCGTTGCCGCCGTGGCTGAACGCCATGTACGCGCTCGAGAGGATCTGGGCGCGGCCGAAGAAACTGTTCACGAACCGATAGCTGACGTTCCGAAGTAGCCAGTAGATCGCGAGCATGACGATGTAGCCGCCGATCAACGCGATGGTCGGTGAGTACACGATTCCGAGCGACGTCTTCTGTAGCCCGTCGAGGATGATCACGTCAGTGCTGTGCGCCGACAAGGCGGCACCGATGACTCCGAAGATGAGCGCGTGGCTCGACGACGTCGGAAGCGCGGCCACGAACGTGATGAGGTCCCAAATGATCGCCGCCACGAGCGCTGCGACCACTACGTCTTGCGACACGACCGCCTTGTCGACGATCCCGCTGCCCACGGTCTTTGCCACCGCCTCACCGGTGAGCGCGCCGACGAAGTTCAGCGCGCCGGCCATGAGGATCGCTTGAAGCGGCGTCAGCACGCGGGTCGCGACCACCGTGGCGATCGCGTTCGCGGCGTCGTGAAAACCGTTCACGAACTCGAAGGCGATACCCAGTAGGACGACGACGGCCAGGAGCGCGGTCGCGGAGTCCAAGCTAGCTGTGCTTCACCTTGATGGTCTCGACGATGTTCGCGACGTCCTCGCAGCGGTCGATCGCGACCTCCACCAGCGAGTAGATGTCCTTCCACTTGATGATCTCGATCGCGTCGTCTGTCCCCGCGAAAAGCTCGGCTACCGCCTCGCGCCAGATCTGGTCGCCCTCGTTTTCGAGTGTGTGGATCTTGATCCAGTGCGGCTCGAGGTTCTTCAGGCCCTCGAGCGTCTTGAGCATCAGGAGCACTTCGCGGGCGGCCGTCACGAGGACCTGCGTCTGCCGGACCACAGCGGGCCGGATGCTCGTGACCTTGAAGAGCTGAACCAGCTCCGCAACGTCGTAGCACACGTCCGTGATGTCATCGATCTTGCTCCCCAGACCGACGATGTCTTCGCGGTCGAGCGGCGTCACGAAGGTCTCGTTGAGGTGCCGCACGATCTCGTGATTCAGCTTGTCACCGTAGTGCTCGATGGCGTGGATGTCGCGGACCTTGTTCTCGACTTCGGTGAAGTCCCCGAAGAGCTTCGCGAGTGCCTCGGCTGCCTCGACGGCGTTCTGAGCGTGCTGCTCGAAGAGGACGAAGAACTGGCTCTTCTTGGGCATGAGCGATAGACGCACGGCAGCCTCCTTTGCGGGGCATATCCTGCCCCTTCTGCTATTTCGCCGGGACGGGCAGACGCTGAAGGCGCGTTGACCGGCTAGGTCAACCCGCGGCGCACGCGGTCGGCGATCCGCTCGAGCCCTGGGTCGGCGGGCCCGAACGTACGCGGGTTCGCATCCGGGTACTCACGGAGCAATCCATCCCCGTGGTGCCGCGGGAGGACGTGGAAATGGATGTGCGGTGCGTCCTGGCCGGCGGCTTCTCCGTTGGCCTGCCAGACGCTCATTCCCGGCGGTCGGAACGCACGGCGGACCGCGCGGGCCACTCTGACGGTAGCCCAGGCTAGGTCCGCGGCGGTCGTCCCTTCTAGGAGGTCGATCGTCTCGATGTGCGCGCGAGGCACGACGAGGATGTGGCCCTCGTTGGGTTGCCTGATGTCAACGAAAGCCACCGTGCTCTGATCCTCGAGCACGATGCTCGCGGGAGCTTCACGCGCCACGATGCGACAGATGAAGCAGGCCACGTCAGGAGCCGGGCGCCGTCACGGTGTTGGCGGCGCGAGAGACCATGGTCCGCCGGGAAGCATGAAGCCAAGCGTGACATCCGTCGGCATTCGGCCCGCGACGGCCACCGTTGCGCCGGTCCAGAAGATCAACAAGCGGTAACGATTGCCGCCGCGCGCTTAGTGCGCCGGCGCTAAACCCGCCGGCCATTCCATGTACGAGTCTTTTCCTGATAGCTTCGTGTCGAGCATTCCGTAGTTCTCGCCTCCAGGTGGGGGAGGGAGACACGGGCAAGGCCTCGGCCTTGCCCAAGCGCTTTCCAACCCCCACCGCCTTGAGGACGGCGGCGCAGCTCACGCGCGTGATGGTGCCACGCGCGGGAGCGGACGAGCCGTGGCACGAGGTTTGCTCAAGCGTCGGAAGACGACCTCGCCCTGCGGCGAAAGAAAGAGGAAAACGGTGGTGCTCTTCGCGATCGGACTCATGGCAGGTATCGCACTTGGGATGATCATCGTCGGATTCCTCGCGATCGGTGCGTACGATCGCGGCTTCACCGAGGCCCTCGAGCGTCGTAAGGCTTGGCGGACGGAGCTGGTCGCCAGAACGGTCGTCGGAACGCGGGCGCTTGTCGAGACACGCAAGGCGAGCTAGCCCGCATCAATTTGGTCGAAAGGGGCCGCCGAAGGGCGGCCCTTTCGTCTTTCTACGGTCCGAAGAACTTCCGCTTCAAGTCCTCGATGGCCCTTTGCAACGAATCGATGACGCCGGGGATACCCGTTGGGACGATCTCGACGTTTCCGTCACGCGCGATCCGCAGCTCGTCGCCCGGTCTCACCGCGGCCCGGACCGCGGAGCGATCCGCCGTGATCGTGAAGACGACCCGGTCTTGCTCTTCGACGATCGTTCCGACCCGTAGTTTGCCTTCGGGCATGGCCCGGATCACAGGCTTTACCTGATCGTCACTCCGAAGGTCAGCCTGTGGCTGCGGCGCGACGCGGTTGATGGTTTTGCCGAGCTCGTCGAAGAACGCGGTCGGGCCTCGCACGACCGGGCCGATCAGCGCGGCGACGATCGCGATCGCGACCAGCACGACGAGAGCGCCGATGGCGAACTGCAGCGCCCAGAACGGGACGTACCTCGTCGGTCGTTGCTTCATAGACCTCCCTCCGGTCGAGCGGCCTCTGTCATTGTGCTCGGGCCGCGACTGCCCTCTCGCGTCTGTCCGGTGCCGGAACGCTCTGTGCAGCGACCGCTCGTCGGATCAATGAAAAGGAGTTAGTCATGCCTGAGCTGGACACCTCAGACCGGGAGAAGCTCGACAAGCGAGAGTTCGCGTACGTCGATAAGAACGGCGAAGGTCACCTGCCGATCCCCGACGAGTCCCACGTGCGCAACGCGATGGCACGGTTCAACCAGACCGAGTTCGAATCGGCGAGCGCCAAGGAGGCGGCGCGGAAGAAGATCCTCGCGGCAGCGGAGCGTTACGGCATCGAGGTCGGCAAGGACGACAACATCCGAAAGCCCGCCATGGGCTGAATAAGGCCAAGCCCCTAGCGCATATCTGCGACCATTCGGCGCGTGACAGCGCTGCGGGTCGTGTGTGTCGGCGGCGGGCTCGGCGCTCCGACGGTCATGGCCGGACTCCGCCGGCATACCGAGGACATCACCGGGCTCATCGCCGTCACCGACTCGGGTCGGTCGACCGGAAAGGTCCGCATCGCGCTCGACGTGCCCGCCCCGGGTGACATCCGGAGCGCGCTCACGGTCCTCGCCGAGGGTGACCCGGCGCTGGTGAAGCTCTTCTCCCACCGCTTCGAGACTGAGAAGAGCGAAGAGCTCTCCGGGATGGCGTTTGGCAACCTCTTCCTCGCTGCGCTCACGCAGCAGGAGGGATCGTTCCTCCGCGCGGTCGAGGAGGCGTCGCGCCTTCTCCGCATCCGGGGACGCGTGCTTCCGGTGACCCTATACAACACGCATCTCTGCGCCACGCTCGCCGACGGCACCGTCGTGGAGGAAGAGGTGAATGTCCGCGCCGCCGGCAAGGCGCCGATCGAGCGGATCTACCTCAAGGACGACGACGTGCGGGCAACGGATGGAAGCATCGAAGCCATCGCCGCCGCCGATCTGATCACGCTCGGACCGGGGAGCCTCTTCACCACCGTCTGCTCGTGTCTCCTCGTTCCGGACATCGCGCGCGCGATCGCCGATGCGAAGGGCCTCGTCGTCTATGTTGCCAACACCACGCGGCAGCCTGGGCAGACCGACGGCTTCGGCATCGCGGATCACGTGCGCGTCGTACGCGATTACCTCGGTGGATCAGGTCTGGACGTGGTCTTGATCAACGACGATCCGCCCCCCGATCACCTCCGCGCGCACTACGCCGAGCGCGGCCTGGTCTACCTCGAGCCGAGCGCGGAGGAGCTCGCGAAGATCGTGGACCTCGGCGTGCGGCCGGTCACGGCGCCGGTCATCGATAAGTGGAGTGGTCCGCGGGATCTCTGGCTCAAGCAAGACACCATCCGTCATGACGCCGCGCGGGTCGCCGACGCGCTCGTACGGCTCGTCGAGGAACGTCGCCCGCGCCTCCGCGCTCTCTCATGACCGCCGTCGCGGCGCGCGTTCGCCACTTCGTCTCGCTCGCCGACCTCGAAGAAAACGAGCTCGCGACACTGCTCGACCTCTCCGCCCGGTTGAAGGCGGACCGTGCCGCACGCTCCGACTTGCGCGGGCGGACCGTGGCTCTCGTCTTCGAGAAGCCGAGCCTCCGGACGCGTCTCTCGTTCGACGTCGGGACGGCGCAGCTCGGCGGCCACTGCGTGTATCTCTCTCCCGCGGAGGTGGGCCTCGGTCGGCGCGAGAGCGTCTCGGATGTCGCTCGCGTGGTGAGCCGCATGGCCGACGCGGTCGTCCTCCGGGTCAACGCGCACGAGACGATCGAGGAGTTCGCGCGCTACAGCGACGTGCCGGTGATCAATGGGCTCTCTGACCTTTCGCACCCCTGCCAGGGCCTCGCGGACATCTTCACCATCCGCGAACGTGCGGGTCCGGACCTGCACGGCGTCGCGATCGCATACGTGGGGGACGGCAACAACGTCGCGCACTCGCTCATGCTCGCTGTGGCGAAGACCGGCGCCACGCTCCGGATCGCGACGCCGGCGGGCTACGAGCCGCTACCGCGCTACCGTGACCTCGCGGAGGCCGCCGCGAAGCGGACCGGCGCGCGCATCACGATCGGGAACGCCCCGGCCGCCGCGGTCGCCGACGCCGACGTCGTCTACACCGATGTCTGGACGAGCATGGGTCAGGAGCAGGAGTACGAACGAAGACGTCGTGCCTTCCAGGGCTTCCAGTTGAACGCGGCGCTGCTCGCCCAGGCGAAGCGCGATGCCATCGTCCTTCATGACCTGCCCGCGCATCGCGGCGAAGAGATCACCGACGAGGTCATCGATGGACCGCACAGCGCGGTGTTCGATCAGGCCGAGAACCGCATGCACACGGAGAAAGCACTGCTCTGCTGGCTGCTCGGAGGAAAGCGATGAACGCGACGGAAGAGCGAACGATCCTCGCGGACTGCTGCGAGGACTGGATCATTGAGTGGGGCGGCTTCTACAAAGTGGATCGCGCGTTCCGCTGTCCCGAGTGCACGACCGAGTGGACGAAAACGGCCAACGATTCGTATCGTCGCGCTGACGGCCGATCGTTCGTGCGTCGCACACGCAAAGGACCGCAGGACGAGTTCCCGTATCTGGCCGCGGCCGACGGACACGAGCCGAACGTGGAGCGCTGCTGCGCGAAGATCCTCCTTGCGCATGGCGAACGCCTAAGGGAAGGCCTGTTTGTTTGTCCGGTCTGTGGTACGGAGTGGACCCGAACCACCCAGCGGCTGCATGGACTTCGTGTTCCGGTGTTCGCGAAAGCGACATTGCGAGAGCCGCTGACAGTTCAACCTGGGCGCACACGACCGTTCCTGGTCGCGCTCTCGGAATATTCGCCGCCACGCGACTAGATCAGCAAACCGCGCAAATGAATCGGCGCGCGACACGATGTCGCGTGGTCATCGCGCCCGCGCGCTGCTTGAAACCTGACTGACCGAACGTACTAGGGCCTAGCGGCGTTAGCCCAGTCGCATCGCACGCTCGGCCGGTGGTGTGGCCGACGTGTGGAGCTGGGGAGAGGCCAAGTTGCTCTGGTCTTCACGATCACGCCTCGCCGCCTCGCTCGCTCTCGCAATGGGGTTCGCCCTGGTCTTTGGCGCGAGCGCCGCGCTCGCGCCGGAGGCGGACGCGCGTGCCGCTATCAGCACTCTGAGCGCGGTGAGGGGCGATGTCGTCGTTCGTCATGCCGACGGCACCGTCGCGCCAGCCAATGAAGGCGACGTCATCGTCGCCGGTGACGCCATCCGCACCGGATCGGGCGCCCTCGCTGAGATCACGTACTTCGAGGGCTCGACGGTACGCATCGAAGCGCACACCGAGCTCGTCGTGGAAAGGCTCTCCAGCTCGCCCGACGGCGGAACGGTCGTCGCCATGTGGCAGGCTGTCGGCCGCACCTGGCACGTGGTCACGAAGCTCATCACCGGCGGCTCTCGGTACGAGGTGCGTACCCCGAGCTCGACGGCGACCGTGCGCGGAACGATCTTCGCGGTCGACGTGACAGTCGAGCCCGACGGTGTCACGGCGACCGTTACCACCAGCGAAGGCACCGTCATCCACAGCGCGCCGGACCCGGTGCATCCCGGCGCGACGACGGCGGTCCGCGTCACCGCCGGCCAGCAGTCGAAGGCATCCCGCGGGAAGACCACCGAGCGGGCAGATCCCGCGGCCGCTGCGACGCTTGCGTCCGCCCCGAACCGACCCGCGTCGTCGCCAAGCGCGCGCGGTCCGAAGCAGCCGTCGCCTTCACCGGTCACCAGGACGACGTCAGGTGACGTTCGCGCGAACGATCGCCAGAACGCCACCCCGACAGTTACGGTGACGCGCGACCGCACGAAGCCGACACCGCCAGCAAAGTCGCGTTCGCGTGGAGAGGGAAAAGGATGACCAACTGGACCTAGCCGGGTTCAGCGCAGCGGCGTAACCCTCGGCGCGCGACCACGCGTCCAGTCGCGAAGGCATGTGTTGACAGCGGCCTAGCGGAGGGGAGTGATCCTGGGGGATGCGGCCCTTCACGCGGTCGCGCGACCAGCTCATGTAGTGCGCGTGACAGAGGCCGCGCCCACGATGCGGTCGTCCGCAGCCCGCCACGATGCAGATCGCAGGCGCGGGAATCAAACGAATGGGATGCCAGGCGCGGAGTACGCGTTCGATCGTGGATGTCCTTCTCTGTCCCATCCATGGCCGGACTGCGTTCATGATCTCGGCCGCAGGCGGACCGTTCAGTCGGACCATCCAGGCCTCGTTCCAGCCGCGCTCGGCAAAGCGCGAGTCGTTGGCGTCGTACAGGTGGCTCCCGGGCATGAGGGTCATCGCGCGCTCGAGGACGTCGCGGTCGCCCATGGTGACTGAAATCCTGGGATAACTGTGGCTGCCGAACCTGGCGGCAATGAAGGATCCTTCGCCTTCGAGCAGACCGGCCAGCCACGCAGTACGTTCGGCTGGGCCCGCCGCCCTCCAACTGACCTCGGTGCCTTCGGTTACGAGCTCCTCGTTCAGCGAGACGATCTGGGTCCGCGGCCGCCTTCGGGCCTCCGAATCACGACAGCGGAGAGCCCTTTCGATCTGCCTATTTCGACGGGGGCTCAGCAGAGGCGCTAGCCACTGCATTAGGAGCGCCGCGCCTGCGCCTTTGATCGTAGTGACGTGTGCTGTTTTGTGATGACTCTGCCGCGGCCTGGTCGCAACGGCTGCTCGTTGGAACAGGCGCGCGACCCGGACAACGATGTCCGGGTCGGTCATCGGTAGACGAATCGCGGGACAGCTGGGCGCGGATGGCGGACCAGCGAGGAACGAACCTTCGCCCTCGAGGATCCCGGCCAACCAATACACGGCTACGACTGCAGCTATGCGCGACCAGGGACGTCGTGTCAATAGCACTCGTACGTACTGACTACAGGGCGGGATGCGGGAATCGGACCCGCGTAACCAGATCCACAATCTGGGGCCTTAACCACTAGGCTAATCCCGCCACGGAGGGCATCGGTGATCGCCCGACTTGCTAAGTGTAAGTGGCGACAAGCGTGAACAGCGAGACCTCAGCGGCCCGCCTTCACCTTCGCGTCTGCATACAGAGCTCGCACCATGTCCGACGCCGAATGGAATTCACCGACGTCGAGGTACACCGTCCACAGATCCACCGCGCCATTCCAGTCCTTCTTGTTGTAGAGCGCGAGGCCCTTCACGAACAGCGCGTCGGAATCGCGTGGCCGGAGCGCGAGGACCCGGTCCGCCGCGGTGATCGCGCCGTCGTTGCTCCCGGATGCGACGAGGATGAGCGCGAGTCCGTCCAAAGCCGACACGTTGTTCGGGTCGCGCGTTATCACAGCCTGATAGCGCGGGACGGCATCGCTCGGCCGTCCCGCCTGGACGTAGGCCTCGGCCAGCGCGAGCTGCGTGGGGATGTCGTTCGGGAGCGACTGCGCGCGCGCCTCCAGGGACCCGAGGTCATTCGACCGTGGCACGGTCCCGGTGACGGTCTCGCCGGGTGCGCGGTCCCCGGCCGAGCGTGGCAGCGTGACCGCGACCACCCCGGCGACCACGCCGGCGATGAGGGCGGCGGCGAGCAGCGTGCGCACCGGCGCGGTAGGACCCGGCTCGTCGGCCCGCCGTGCGAACGCATCGCGTTCGAGCGTCGCGCGCAGTCGGGCGTAGTCCGCTGGAGCGATCGTGCCCGCGGCTCGCGCGAACTCGAGGTCGCGGAGCGAGCTCACGGCGCGTGCGACGTCGTCGCGTTCGTCGGGCGGATCGGCGGGCCAGGCGATCGGGCGGCGTGCGAGCGGCGCGATGACCGCGGCCATCCCGGCGACGACGAACGCGACGAAGAGGGCGACGCTCATCCTTCGGCCGCCTCCTCGCGCGCGACGCGCTCCCGCAGCGCCGCGACCTGGGCGGCGCTGGGCTCGGCAACGTTGATCGGCGCGCCGCCACGCACGCGCGCCGTCGCGAGAAGGAGTCCAGCGGCGATCGCCGCGAGGGGCGCCAGCCAGACCAGGCCACTCCACGATGCGATCGGAGGCGAGAGCAGCACCCAGTCGCCGTAGGCGGCGCGGAACTCGGCCTCAATCTCGGCATCCGACTTACCTTCGCGGACGCGCTCGGCGACGAGATCGCGCATCTGGCGCGCCGTCTCGGAGGGGGAGTCCTTCACCGACAGGCCCTGGCAGACCGGGCATCGCAGCTCGGCGGTAATACGATCGACGCGCTCATCCGCGGTCGGCTCGTGCGGGCGCGCCGCAAGAACGAGCGCCGCCGCGAGCGCGAGAAACGCGGCAGCGATGACGATCCGCGTCTTCATCGCGTGGCCTCACGGCGCAGTGCTTCGATTCCGGTGATCAGCGTCGTCTCGTCGATGGGGCCGATGTGCCGTCCCGCGATGACGCCATCCGGTCCGATGAAGAAGGTCTCGGGCGGACCGAAGACGCCGTAGGACAGCGCGACGCGGCCGTCGTCGTCGGCGACGGCCGACCAGTTGATGCCCATCCGTTTGACGTACGACAGGGCGCTGTCGCGCGACTCCTGATAAACGACGCCGAGCATCACGACGTCGCTCCCGCGATAACGCTCGTACACGCGCACGAGCGCGGGATTCTCCTGCGTGCACGGCAGGCACCAGGAGGCAAAGAAGTTCACGACGACGACCTTTCCGGTGTAATCGGAGAGCGATAGCGTGCCTCCTCCATCGAGACGGTCGGCCACAAAGGCGGGCGCCGGCTTACCGATCGTGCCCGTCCGGATGTCGTGCGGATCACGCCGGAACGCGAGCGCGAGCGTCACGACGAGACCGAGCATGGCCACGACGATCGCGACGCGAACGGCGCGCGAGAGCATCACTTCGCCGGCGCCGGTGCTTCCGCGAGCGGGAGCTGACGGGCGATGCGCCGTCGCGGCGCCGGCAGGGCGGCGATCACCGCGCCGACCCCGACGACCGCTCCGCCGAGCCAGAGCCACGAGACGAGCGGGATGACGCGCATCCGGATCGTGGCCCACGAGAGGGCCTTCTGGTCATATGCCGCGAGGATCGTGTAGAGGTCGTCGCGGATCCCGGCGCCAACGCCCGGCGAGCCGACCGCGGACGCGCTGCTCGGGTATTGCACCAGCGCGGGGTGAAGCTGCGAGCCGCTGCCGTTGCCGGTGATCTCCAGGTCGGCGACCACCGAGTCGCGCTGCGGCTCGTGGACCGAGCGCAGAGCACTGAGCCGGACCGTATACCCCGCGATGGCGAGGGTCTCGCCGGGCGCGAGCGTCTTTTCCGCATCAACGGTGCGCGCCTGGCTCGTCGCGATCGCGAGCGCGACGAGCACGATCCCGAGATGAACGACGTAGCCGCCGTAGCGCCGCCCGCTGCGCCGGAAGAGGTTCGCGAAAGCGATCAGCGCGCCTTCCGCATGGAGCGCGCGCCGCGCGCGGATCCCGCGCGCGAACTCCTGCACCACCGTGGCGGCGACGAACGCGGCGAGGGCGTACGTCAGCACAGCCGCTGTCGCGGTCGTACCGGTGGCGACCGCGGCGAGCGCGCCGGCGGCCGCGCACGCGAGGGGCGCGGTGAACTGGCGCTCGAGCGTCGCGCGCGATGCGCCGTGCCAGGGGAGCTGCGGGCCCACGCCCATCAGGAAAAGGAGCGCAAGCCCGAGGGGGATCTCCACGCGGTCGAAGTACGGGCCGCCGATCGAGAGCTGGGCGCCCGAGACCGCTTCCGCGATGAGCGGGTAGAGCGTCCCGAGCAGCACGGTCAGCATCGCGGCCATGAAGACGACGTTCTGGAAGAGGAAGATCGCTTCCCGCGAGAGCGGCGCGCCGATCGCGCCCGCGTCGCGCAGGCGGCCCGAGCGCCAGAGCAGGAGCCCGACGGAAAGGACGAGGATCGTCACGAGGTAGCCGAGCAGGAGCGGTCCGATCGCGGACTGCGTGAACGAGTGCACGCTATTGACCACGCCGCTTCGGGTGAGGAAGGTGCCAAGTATGGTCAGCGCGAACGTCGCGATGACGAGAGCGAGATTCCAGGTGCGCAGGAGGCGGCGTTTCTCCTCGACCATCACCGAATGCAGGTACGCGGTCGCCGTGAGCCACGGCATGATCGCGGCGTTCTCGACCGGGTCCCACGCCCAGTAGCCACCCCAGCCGAGCACCGCGTAGCTCCACCACGCCCCGGCGACGATCCCGACCCCGAGGAGCGCCCAGGACACGAGCGCGAAGCGTCGCGTCGCGACGAGCCAACGATCGCCTCCCTCCCCGAGGATGAGGGAGCTCAACGCATAGGCGAATGGGACTGACGTGAGCACGTACCCCAGGTAGAGGAGCGGCGGGTGGAGCGCCATGAGCGGATGGTTCTGGAGCAGCGCGTTCGGCCCGTTCCCGTTCTCCGGCGCGAGGGCGAGGCGCACGAAGGGGTCCGCCGCGGGGGTCGTGATCAATAGGAGGAAGAACGTGAGCATCGCGAACATCACCACGAGGGCGGTGGTGGCAAGCCGGGGGATCGCCGCCGTGCCGCGAAACGCGACGTACGCGGTCGCGCCTGCCAGGATCGCCGTCCATAGGAGGATCGACCCTTCGAGGGCCGCCCAGAGACCGATGATCGAGTAGAGGGTCGGCGTCTCGCGCGCGTTGTTCTCGGCGACGTACAGGATCGTGAAGTCGTGGGTCGCGAGCGCGAACATCATCGACAGCGCCGCGACAACGACCAGGCCGAAGCCGACACCGGCAGCGATCCGCGCCGAGACAAGAGCGCGTGCGTCGCGGCGCCACGCGGCATACGCGGCGGCGCCCGTGCCCCAGAGCGCGAGGAACAGCGCCGCACGGAGCGCAGCCGCGCCGAGATCCCCAGCGCTCACGGTGTCGTCCGATGCGACGGCGTCGCTCCCGCCTTCGGTGCCGTATATACCTCGTCGTGCTTCGCAATCACCTGCGTCGCGATGAAGACACCGTCCGAGCTGAAGGACCCCTCGAGGACAGCGCCCGCACCCTCCCGCAGGAGACCGGGAACCGCTCCGGTGGCGACGACCTGCACCTCGGTGGTGCCGTCGGTGATCACGAAGGTCGGCATCTGCCTCACGGACACACTTCCGAACGTCATGGTCAGCGATCCGGCCTTGACGAGGCCGCCCAGCCGAACAGTCTGGCCGGTCGGGATGGCGCGCTCCTTCGCTTCGGTGGGCGTCAGGTAATAGACCGTGTTCGGCGCGAGGTTCGTCGCCGCGAACGCGCCCATGAGCACGGCGACGCCGAGGGCCGCGATCAGTACGACGCGGCGCGCTCCGATCCGCTCAAGCACCGCGCGCGCGAAGGGACCACAGGTAGGCGAGCAGCACGCCCCACACGATGACGTACGCGGCGACGATGAAAGCTACGTTGGTATCCATAGCCGCTCGCGGCGGGCGACCTCGACCGCGACCCTTGCCGCCATCAGGTAGGCATAGATGAGCGTGAACGCAGCGACGGAGATGATGAGCGTCAGAAGCATCGACGCGTCCAGCGCCGGGGAGCCCCCGGCGCGGAGCACAGTCGGCAACTGATGCAGCGAATTGGCCCAGAGGACCGAAAGATGGACGATCGGGACATCGAGCACGAGCACGGCGCCTAGGATGGCAGCGCGGGTGGCGCGGCGCTCGAAGTCAGTCGAGAGCCCGCGCAGTAACAGGTAGCCGACGTACATAACGAACATCACCGCCGTGGTGATGAGCCTGGGCTCCCACGTCCACCAGACTCCCCAGGTCGGTTTCGCCCAGATGGACCCGGCTACGAGCGCGAGCCCCGTGAATAGCACGCCGATCTCGGCAGAGGACACCGCGATCGCGTCGAAGATGGGCCGCCTCGACCAGAGCCACCCGATCGACGCGAGGAAGACCACCACGAAGGCGAGGTAGGCGAGCCACGCTGACGGGACGTGTACGTACATGATTCGGTAGACGTCACCCTGCACCGCGTCTGTCGGCGCCCACGCGAGGGCCATCGAGGTCGCGAGCAGTGCTGCGGCGGCGGCGACGATGCCGAGCCAACCGCGTATCCGCACCCAGGGGACCCCGGGGAACCTCGGCTGGAGGACGCTCGCACCTCTGGGGTGGTTTTCGGCCATCGCTCCCTATCATCGCAGGGCCCCGCGGCTCTGCTCGGGGGCCCGCCCGAGCGCTTTTCGCGAGCCGTTGCTCGTTTTAATCGCCATGGGTGCGGCTGTCAACGCGCCGGGTCGGGAATAATGCGCACGTGCCGAAGAGGCTCACGCACGATCGCTTGGATTCGCTCGGCGCGATCGCCGCTCTTGCGGCGCCTTTACGCAGGGCCATCTACGAATTCGTGTTCTCGCGGGACGAGCCGGTCGACCGTGATGAAGCGGCCGCCGCAGTCCGAAGCGGCCGGCCGGTCGCGACGTTCCACCTCGAGAGGCTCGTGGATGCCGGGCTCCTTGAGGTCGCCCCCGGACTCGCGGAGTCACGAGGGCGAGGCCGGCCGGCGAAGCGCTACCGGATGCCTCGACCGGCGCTCGAGCTCAGCGTGCCGCGGCGCAGCTACGGCGTTTTCGGCAAGATCCTGCGCCGCTCCGATCGAGGGCGGTCGTCCGCGCGCGATCCTCGGCTTTTGTCCGCGGCGCGCGAGGTCGGACGCGAGATTGGTCGTGAGGTCCGTGCCGGCTCGGGCAACCGGCGCTCCGCGCTCGTGCGAGCGTTGGGTGAGCTGGCATATGAACCCAAGGTCGAGGCGACCTCGATCCGCCTCCGCAACTGCCCATGGCGAGCCCTCGCGGACGAGGCTCCCGACCAAGTCTGCACGCTGAATCTCGCGTTCCTCGAGGGCCTCGTTCGTTCGGTCGGTGCGACGGGGTTCGCTGCCGTTCCCGATCCGGCACCCCGCGGCGGTGCCTGCTGCGTGCTCCTCCGGGTCGAGCGGCTTGACACGCGCCCGGCCTCGCGGTAGCACAGGCGAGGATTTCGCGAGTCGCGGCTAGCGAAATGCAGGTGACGCGGCGCACCCGCCGCGTGGCAGCGGGAGAACGACTATGTCGACAGGCTTACTCCAGCGCCTCTTTTCCAGCGCTTCCGTTATCGCGGCCAGCCTTTTGGTCGCCTCATCGATCACCGGCGCCGCCGGTCTGAGCGCCGCCCCAGCATGCACGTCTGACGACGTCGTTCGGATCTTCCGGCAGCAGCTCGAACGCGATCCGGAAAGCGAGGCCGCCGTCGCTGGCCGCGTCGGGCGACCTTGTGATCAGGTCGAGGACGAGGTCGCGAACTCTGCGGAAGCTCGCGCGCTTCGCGCGGGTATGGTCGAAGACCTCTTGCGGCAAGGCCGGCACATCTTCCGTTTCGATACGTTCGGCGACGAGGCGTTCTGGGGTGACACCCTGCAACTGCATCGCGCCATCATCGGCGCGAAGAACGGCGGCGTCGGCCCGGGCGTAAGCCCCAAGACCGCTCTGGCGGTCGGCCTCAAGGTCGATGTCGACGCGCTGCCGAACTCGCTCCGTTCGGCGCTGGCGCGCGGGGAAGTGAACCTCGATGACCCGGCGACGACCGTCGCGCTCCTCAAGCTGAACGCGGTGATCGGCGTCAAAGCGTTCACCAACGCCGACGGCTCGGTGCGCTCGATGGGTATTACGTGCGCGCTGTGTCACTCGACGGTCGACAACTCCTTCGCTGCGGGCATCGGCCGTCGGCTCGACGGGTGGCCGAACCGCGACCTCAACGTGGGGGTCATCGCCTCGCTCGCTCCGAACATCAAGGCCGTCGCCGACGCGCTCGGCACGGACGTCGCCACGGTGAACAAGGTGATCACGGCCTGGGGGCCGGGCAAGTTCGACGCGGAGCTCTTCCTCGATGGAAAGGGGTTCCGCCCCGACGGAAAGACCGCGGCCGTTCTCATTCCACCCGCCTATGGCCTCGCCGGCGTGAATCTGCACACCTACACCGGATGGGGATCGGTGACCTACTGGAACGCGTTCGTTGCCAACCTCGAGATGCACGGCGTCGGCAACTTCTTTGACCCGCGGCTCGACAACGCGTCGAAGTTCCCGGTGGCCGCACGGAACCGGCTCGGCCACACGCAGGTGTCGCTTGAGAAGGACCAGATCACCGCGAAGCTCGCGGCGCTTCACTTTTATCAGCTGGCGCTCGCCGCGCCGAAGCCCGCCGCCGGCTCGTTCGACGCCGCCGCCGCGGCGCGCGGGCGAGCGCTCTTCCTGGGCAAGGCGGGGTGTGCCTCGTGCCACATCCCGCCGCTCTACACGGAGCCCGGTTGGAACCTTCACACGCCAGCGGAGGTCGGGATCGACTCGTTCCAGTCGGACCGCTCGCCCGACGGGCGCTACCGGACGACACCGCTAGGTGGTCTCGGACGGCGCGCGACGCAGCAGGGCGGCTTCTTCCACGATGGGCGCTTCCCGACGCTGCTCGACGTCGTGAACCATTACGACGGCTTCCAGCATCTCGGGCTGACGGACGCCGAGAAGAAGGACCTGGTCGAGTTCCTGAAGAGTCTTTAGTGGGGGGCTCCTGAAGGGGCACGGGCGAGCACCCGTGCCCGTTCAGTCCAGGGCCGCCGGAACGACGCTTAGCCCGAGCACCAGATAGACGAGCGCGATCGCGGCAAGGAGTCCTGACCAGGCCCACGCCCCGGTCGCGTCCCCGCCGAGCGCGGCCGCGGCGCCGTGAGATGCAGCAAGCAGATGCGGCACGAGCACCGGCAGCGCGAGGACCGGGACTAGCGCAGCACGCGCGCGGAGGCGGAGCGCGAGCACGACGTCGACCACGACGACCGGCGGCAACGCGATCACGCCGAGCGCGACCACCACGATGAGGTGGAGTGGGAGCGCGAGCGGAAGATCGAGGAGCACCAGAGAAAGGCCTCCGCCGACGGCCGCCACGAGCGCGAGGACGAGCGACAGCGCGAGGACCTTCCCTCCGAAAAGCGCGTCGCGTCCCCCCGGGAGCGCCACGAGACCCTCGAGCGCATCGTCTTCGAGCTCACGATCGAAAGAGCGCATCGTCGCGAGGATCGTCGCGAACGCGAGCGCCAGCCAGAAGAGCGCGGAGGCGACGGCGGCGTCGCGCGCTACCGCGGGACCGACCACGAGGCTCTCGAGGAGCACGAGGACGGTGATGAACGTGACCGCCGCAACGACCCCGTCGGGTTGCCGCCGCTCCGCTCGGAGCTCGCGGATCGCGACGAGGCCGATGCGGTCGAGCTCCCTCACGGGAGGTTCGTGATCCCGTGGTCGATCGCGATGCGCGAGGCGGCGAGCTCGTCGAGCTCATGGTGCGCATGGGTGGCGACGACCACGGTCCGCCCGTCCAGGCGCGCTCGCGCGATCGCGTCGCGCAGCCGGGAGACGCCCTTGTCGTCAAGGTCCGCGAACGGTTCGTCGAGCAAGAGGAGCGGAACGCATTCGGTGTCGATCCGAGCAAGTGACGCCCGTCGCCGTTCTCCGGCGGAAAGATGTTCCACCGGACGGTCGAGGTCGCTGCCGAGGTCCCACCCCTCGAGCGCGCGCGCGACGCCGTTATCCGCGAGACCCCGGAAGCGCGTATAGAAGGTGAGGTTCTCGCGGGCGGTCAGGCCGCGAAGGAGCATGGGGCGGTGCCCGATGTAGAGCGCCTCCCCGCTGACGTGTCTCGTGCCGCGCGCGAGTGGGACAAGGCCGGCGAGGGCGCGCAGAAGCGTCGTCTTCCCAGCGCCGTTCGGTCCGCGGATCAGCGTGAGTCCCGGCCCGAGCTCGACGGTCACATCGCGAAGGATCGGACGATCGTCGAGAATGACCGTTGCGTCGCGGAGCGATGCGCTAGCCTCCACCTTCCGCATGATGGGACTGATCGGGGGGCGCTGCCGTGGGGTCCCTGCCGTTCTTCTTCTGCTCGCTTTCATCTTCGTGACCTGTACGCCCGAGCCTCCCGCGACCGATCCGGTGTCACGCGGACGCCAGCTCTACCGTTCACTTGGATGTGCGAACTGTCACGAACCGAACCTGTTCGGGCGGCGGAATGGCCCGCCACTCGACCACATCGGAACCGTCGCCGCAACGCGCGTTCCGGCCATCAGCGCCGAGGAATACATCCGGCAGTCGATCGTCGACCCCGGCGCGTATCTGGTACCTGGGTACCAGGACTCGATGCCTCGGGGACTCGGCCGAGACCTCTCGCCTACCGACCTGGACGCTCTGGTCGCATACCTTCTCTCGCTGAGGTGACGCGTGCCTAACACCCCAGTCCCGACCCCCGTTAGCCCGGACGGAGCCGAGGGCGGGGACGCCAGCCTCGCCATTCGTGCCGGAAAGGGGGACACGGCCGCCTTCGGGGCGCTGTACGACCGCCACGTCGAGGCTGTGTACCGCTACGTGTACTACCGGGTAAGGAACGATGCGGACGCGGAGGATCTGACGAGCGACGTGTTCATGCGGGCTCTTCGCGCCATTTCGCGCTACGAGCCGCGGCAGGCGTTCCTCGCCTGGCTTTACCGCATTGCCCGCAACGCCGTTATCGATCGCTCTCGCCGTACCCGGATCCAGATCAGCTTCGAAGACGCGCTCGCACATCCCGGAGTCGACCAGGTGGTGGAGCCCGACTCCGCGCTCCTCGCTCTGTCCGACAAGGAGGCCGTGCGCGAAGCGCTGTCGCGGCTGACGCCACTCCAGCAAGAGGTCATCGTCCTGCGTTTCGTTGAGGGATACAGCACGCAGGAGATCGCCGCGTTCGTGGGCAAGCGCGAAGGGACCGTGCGGGGCATCCAGTTCCGCGCTCTCGAAGCGCTGCGCACGCTCATCCCGTCGCGCGAGGCGCTCGCATGAACAGTCGGGGGGCTGTGCCCCCCGGCCCCGGGCTCGAGCGTCCCGTCATGCGGCGCAAGTTCCGGAAGGAGCTTCGCGCACGGCTCATGTCGGAGGCCGCCGAGGTGCTCGCTCCGCGCCCGCAGCGACAGTGGCTGTTCGCCACGGCGTGGCTTCGCCCAGCGCTCGCGGCGGCAGTTCTTGCGGTCCTCGTCGTGGTCGGCGCGACGAGCGCCGCCGCATCGAGTCTTCCAGGCGATCCGCTCTATGGCGTGAAGCGCGCGAGCGAGGACGTGCAGGTCGCTCTGACGTTCGACGATGTCGCGCGCATGCAACTCCTCTCCGATCTCACGGATCGGCGCCTCGCGGAGCTCGCCGAGATCGCCAAGGAGCGTCCTTCCTCGGCGCCGACCGCCACGGCCGAGTACTCCGACGCCGTCGACAAGTTCGCCGATGCTGTCGACAAATTGCGCGACGCCGACAACGACGACATGCGCGATGCCGCGCAGGCCGTCGCCGACGCCGCCCGCGAGAAGCACAAGGTCGTGCTCGACGCTGTTAGGGACCGGTTGCCTGAGAACGCGCAGCCAGAAGTGCAACGGGTCATTGAGAAGGAAGAGCAGCGCACCACCAGCGACCCCGGCCGCAGCGGAACCGGGGGCGAGAGGCGATCAAACCCCACCGCCCGGCCAACACCGAAGAGATAGATCCGAGCTACCGGCCTGGCACGGCCGTTGCATCCATCCCTGACATGTGCGATTGCAAGCTCTGCACGAACGAACGCATCTTCCTGCGCATCCTGGCCGTGCTCCTCGCGTGAAGCGGATCCTTGTCGCTGAGGACGACCCGGAGACGGCGGCGGCCCTCAAGTTGAATCTCGAAGATCGGCTCGCTGTCGCCACCAACGTCGTGACGAACGGGGCCCTCGTCCTCGACCAGCTCACCGCGACGCCTCCCGACCTGCTCATCCTGGATGTCTCGCTGCCCGGATTGAACGGGGTCGACGTCTTCGACCTCATCCGCGGCAGCGCCCGCTTCGGCAAGGTGCCGGTGCTCTTCGTGACCGCTACGCCCGATCGTGCCCGGGAGGCCTTCGCGCATTGCGGCATCAGCGATGTGATGGCGAAGCCGTTCGACGGCGATGCGCTCGCCCGCCGGGTCAGCGATCTGCTCGAGCTCGCGACCGCCGCCGCCTAAAGAGCCCTCGCCGTGGGGATCAGGACGGGCCCGCTCGCGCGAGCCCGTCCTGTCCTGTCGTACCTAGTCGCCGTCGAGTGGTTCGCTACCGCCGTTGTCGCTCGCGTGCGGCGTGCCGGCGAGTGGACCGATGCCGCCGCGGCCGGGGTGGTCGGCGATCATGACGAAGGCTTCACCTACGTTGTTGTCATAGCGCGACTCGGGTAGCTGGTGGCAGAAACCCTGCGGGTCCTGGTGAGGGCAGGCCTCGCCTGTCGCAGCGGTGAACGGCGGGTTCACCGTGACACGGATCTTGTAAAGACCCGGCGGCACGACCGGCTGGCCATCGCCACCATCGAGCACGAAGTACTGCCCGCCGAGAAGGAAGATGTATTCGTCGGCCCAGCCCACGCTGATGCCTTGGTTCCCAGCGATCCCGACGCGCCCGCACGTCTTGTAGACGCGCGGCCCGGGCGGGTTGCCGCCGACGGACGGCGGCGCCGGGTTCGTGTCGATCATGCAGAAGCCACGCTTCGCAGTCTTCCAGACCCTGCCGGTCGCGGGGTCGATGAGCTGGTCGATCGTGTAGTGCCGGAAATGGAAGTGGTTGTGGCACGTCGCGAATTCATAGAGGCCGTCGTTCGCCGCGACGTGCGCATTCGGATCGCCGAGGTTGATGTCAGCATTGCCGATGTTCGGCGTCTGCACCGAGAAGCGGAGGATCCGCCGTACGCCCGGCGTGATCCCGCCCTCGACGACGCTGCAGAAGGTCGCAGGCAGCAGCTCGTCGCGGACGACCCACTGATGCTGCAGAAGGTCGCTGTTCACGATGAGGTCCGGCATCGGATCGGCGGCGATGGACGCCGCAGGCTGCAGGAGCGCCGACATCGCGATGGCCAGCGCCGAGAGGACGGCCGCGGGAATCCTGATCGTTCGCATCTTTGCCCCCGAATCTGAGTTAGACGCGACCCCCCAACCCAGCCTCGTCGATCCCCGCCTCCTGTCGGCGACCGGCGGTGGAGTCTAGCCCGCGCTCTCCTTCGGCTGGCGCACCGGGGCTAGACGCGGCCAGCGGCGCCTGACCGCGGCCGCGATGCCCTCAGCGTCGATCCCGTAGTGATGGCGCCAGAGCTTCTGGGCGCCGTGATCGACGTGCTCATCCGGAATGCCGAGCATCTCGAGGTCCACGCGCGCGCCGCGTTCGGCCAAGAGTTCGCCCACCGCGGAGCCGAAGCCACCGGCGATGACGTGCTCCTCGATGGTCACGAAGCGCGGGATTCGGGCGGCCAGGGCCAGGATCCGCTCGGCGTCGAGGGGCTTCGCGAACCGCGCGTTCACGACCGTGGCCTCGAGCCCGTCCTTCGCGAGGATCTCGGCCGCCTCGAGCGCAGCACCGACCGGATGTCCGTAGGCGAGGATCGCTACGCCGTCTCCCTCGCGCAGCGTCTCGGAGACGCCGATCGTGAGCTCCGTTAGCGGAGCGTCGAGTGTGGCGCCGACGCCCGCCCCGCGCGGGAACCGGACGCCGATGGGCCCGCGCCCCGCCGCCGCGTGTCGGTATGCGGTCCACATCATCTGGCGCAGCTCGGCCTCGTCCTTCGGCGCCATGAGCGTCATGCCCGGCAGGATGCGCAGGTAGGCAATGTCGTAAAGACCCTGATGCGTTCGTCCGTCGTCACCGACGATCCCTCCGCGGTCTATCGCGAACACGACCGGCAGCCCCTGGACTGCGACGTCGTGCACGACTTGGTCGAATCCACGTTGAAGGAAGGTGGAGTACACCGCGACGATCGGCACGATGCCTTGCGTCGCAAGGCCGGCGGCGAAGGTCACGGCGTGCTGCTCGCAGATGCCGACGTCGAAGAGGCGATCGGGGAACTCCTTGAAGAGTCCGTGCAGGCCGGTCCCTCCCGGCATCGCAGCGGTGATCGCAACCGCGCGCTCGTCCGCCTTGAGGATCTCGCGGACCGAGTCCGCGAACACCGCGGTGTACTGAGGCGCGACCTGCTTCGCCGCCCCCGTCGCCGAGACTCCGTGCCATTTCACGTTGTCGGCCTCCGCGGGAGCGTACCCATGACCCTTCTGCGTCTGCACGTGCACGAAGACCGGGCCGTCGCGGAAGTCGCGAGCCTTCTCGAGAAGGCTCTCCACCGCGAAGAGATCGTGTCCGTCGACCGGACCGAAGTAGGTGAAGCCAAGCTGCTCGAAGAGCAGGTTCGGGATGAACAGCGCCTTGAGGCTGGTGAAGATCCGGCGTCGCGCCTCTTCGGCGAGATCGCCGCCGGGCATGTGGTCGATGACCTGTCGGGCGATGTGCTTCGCGCCACGATACGGCTGGGCAGTCCGCAGAGCTTCGAGCATGCGCGACACCGCGCCCACGTTCGGGGCGATGCTCATGCCGTTGTCGTTCAGCACGACGATGACCCGCGTGCGCATATGGCCGATGTTGTTCATCGCCTCGAACGCCATACCCGCGGTCAACGCGCCGTCGCCGATGATCGCGACGACGTGGTTGTCATCGCCCTTGAGATCGCGGGCCACGGCCATACCCTGCGCGGCGGACAGCGACGTCCCGGCGTGGCCCGCGCCGAACTGGTCGTGCTCGGACTCGGCGCGCGCGAGGAAACCGGAGATCCCGCCGAACTGCCGTAGCGTGTCGAATCGATCGCGCCGGCCGGTGAGCATCTTGTGGACGTAGGCCTGATGACCGGTGTCCCAAACGAGCTTGTCTCGCGGCGAGTCGAAGACCCGGTGGAGCGCGACGGTGAGCTCGACTGTGCCGAGGCTCGATGAGATGTGCCCGCCGGTCTTCTGGACGCTCTCGACGGTGAAGTCGCGTATCTCGGCGCAGAGGTGCAGGAGCTCTTCCCGATGCAGCAGGCGAAGGTCGCGCGGCTGCTGTATGCGTTCGAGCACGCTCACATGCCGATACTAGCGGCGATGTTCGATCTCACTAAGCGCGCCGTAGTACTTACGGGCGCGACGGGAAACACCGGTCCAGCGGTGCTACGCGCCTATCTCGAGCAAGGGGCTCACGTCGCCCTGGCGGTCCGCGATGCCGCGAAAGGGGCGGCCCTCAAAGTGGACCTCGGGGGCGACGAACGCCTGATGGTGGCCACGGCGGACCCCGCGGACCGGAAGGCGATGGAGCGGCTCGTCGAGCAGGTGCTCCGCGCCTGGGGCCGATTGGACATTCTGGCGAACCTCGTCGGTGGATACGCCGCGAGCGCCGCTGCGGAGGGCGACCTCGCGGCATATCGCGCCTCGTGGGAGCAAAAAGTCGCGACCGCCGTGACGGCGACCGCGGCATGCATCCGACCGATGCGCGCCCGCGGCTACGGCCGCATCGTCAGCGTCGCCTCGATGGCGGCGCTCAAAGGTGAGAAGGGTGCGGCGGGGTACGCGATGGCCAACGCCGCGCTCGTCCGCTGGACTGAATCCCTCGCGGAGGAGACGAAGCGCGAGGGGATCACAGCCAACGTCGTGCTGCCGCGGATCATTGACACGCCCGAGAATCGCGCCGCGATGCCGAAGAGCGATCCCTCGCGTTGGGCGACGCCCGCCGAGATCGCCGCGGTCGTCGTCTTCCTCTCCTCAGCCGAGGCGAGCGGAGTGACTGGAGCAGCGATACCCGTGCCGGCGCGCACGTAAAAGTCGGCGCGACACCCTATGCCGCCCGCTTCTATGCTCCGCACTCCATGTCGCTCTTCGTGATCGTGAAATTCCTGCATGTGCTTCTGGCGATCATCGCTGTGGGATTCAATGCGACGTACGGCGTCTGGCTCGCGCGCGTCGCGAAGGAGCCGGTTCCGACGCAGTCGTTCGTTCTGCGCGGCATCAAGAGACTCGACGACTGGTTCGCGAATCCTGCCTACGTCCTGCTCGCCGTGACCGGGCTCGTGATGGTTTTCATCGGCGATCTCCGCCTCAACACGTTCTGGATCGCCGGTGGACTCGTGCTGTGGGCCATCGCGGTCGCGCTCGGGTTCTTTGTGTACACGCCGATGCTGCGGAATCAGATCCACGCGCTCGAGACTGCGGGCCCGCGGAGCGAGGATTACGCTCGCTACGCGGCGAACGCGCGGTTCGTCGGGATCGTGCTCGCGATGATCGTCGTGGTGATCGTCTTCCTCATGGTGACGAAACCGACGCTCGGCTAAGATCGCGGGCCCACTCCGCGTACGCCTCCACCGACGGATGAAGTCCATCCGGCGCGAACATTCGTCTTAGAGCCTGCTCGCGCATGAGCGGGAAGAGATCGATCCAGCCTGCACCGGCGAGTTCGGCCTCCTCGCGGGCGAGCTCGTTGAACCGTTCGATCGTCCGCGCGATCACTACCGGATCGCCGAATCCCGCCGCGGCGGGGGACAGCGACCAATCCGGCTGGGGCAGCGCGATCACGCGTGCGCGCGGCCCGTCACTGCGGATGCGCTCGTGGATGCGCGCGAGCTGCGAGCGATAACGATCAGCCCGGGCGCCCTGGACGATGTCGTTCGCGCCGATCAGCAGTGTGACCAGATCGGGGCGGAATGATGCGACGAGCGGCAGTTCCTCTGCGATGAGGTCGTCGGTCGTGTAGCCGTTCACCGCGGGATTCGCTAGCTCGACGCGCGCTCCGGCCTCGCCCCAGATGCCGACGAGCACGGCCGGGAACGATCGATCGGGACTCGTTCCGGTGCCGATGGTGAACGAATCACCAAGCGCAAGGAATCGTTCGGGAATGCTCAAGTGTTCTAGTGTGGGAGAGCTTTCCAGAAAGGACCCCGTGACCGACCTCGACCTCATCATCATCGGCGGCGGGCCCGCCGGTCTCACCGCCGGGCTCTACGCAGCGCGCGCGAACATGAAAGCGATCCTCCTCGACTCAAAAGACGTCGGCGGCGAGATCCTCAACACCGAGCTCATCGAGGACTACCCCGGCTTTGAGTCGGTCACCGGATCGGAGCTCGCGCAGAAGATGGCGGAGCACGCTCTCAAATTCGGTCTCAAGATCGAGACATACAAGCCCGTGAAGGAGATCCGGAGCGAGGGCGACCGGAAGATCGTGAAGCTCGAGGACGGCACCGAGCTCTCCGCATACGCCGTCATCGTCACCGTCGGTGGAGAGCCCACCAAGCTCGGCGTCGTCGGCGAGAAGGAGTACCACGGCCGCGGGGTCTCGTACTGCGCGGTCTGCGACGGCGCCTTCTTCAAAGGGGCGGACCTGGCTGTCATCGGAGGGGGCGACTCGGCTTTCCAGGAGGGCCTTTTCCTGACCCGTTTCGCCAACAAGCTCTACGTCGTGCACCGCCGGAACGACTTTCGCGCGCAGGCGATCCTGCAGGACCGCCTCCTCAAGATGGATAAGGTCGAGCCCATCACGCCCGCCGAGGTGAAAGAGATCGGCGGGAACGGCGACGTGAAGTGGATCGACATCGAGCGGGACGGGAAGCGTGAACGGGTCAACGTGGAAGGCGTCTTCGTGTTCATCGGCTTCAAGCCCGTGGGGCGCCATCTCTTCAAGGAACACATCGACCACGACAAGAACGGCTACCTCATCACCGACCAGTACATGCGTACGAGCATCCCGGGCGTGTACGCGGCGGGCGACACGCGTGCCCAGCTCGCCAAGCAGATCACGACGGCGGTAGGCGACGCGACGACGGCGGTGCTCCATGCGGAGCGCTACATCGAGGAGCTGAAGGACATCGAGCGCGTGTTCCCCGGCGAGCCGAAGGAGGTCGCCGCGGAGACCGCCAGCAAGGCCGAGCTCTTGGTGTTCGCGCCCGGCGAGGTCGTCCTGCGCGAAGGCGAGCCCGCCGACCGCTTCTATATGGTGATCAAGGGAGAGGCCGAGGCGACGCAGACTGGACCCGACGGTGCTCAGGTCACGATCGCCCGGTTTGGTCCCGGCGACTACTTCGGAGAGATCGGGCTCCTAAACGACGCTCCGCGCATCGCTACCGTGCGGGCGAAGAGCGCCCTCGAGGTGATGGCCCTCGATCGGGCTGCCTTCAGCCGTCTCTTGGAAAGCTCGCAGGCAACGAAGGCCGAGGTCAGGCGTGTGGCGGAAGGGCGGGTGCGTCTGGACCGCCGGTAGCAGGCCCTTGGCCGCTCGCGAGCCGCTTCACGTAGGCCACCAGTTCGTTGAGGTCGAAGGGCTTCTTCACGTAGGTGGCGATCCCGCGACGGTGGAACTCGTCGATGGTCTCTGACCCACTCGCCGTCTCGAAGAGGACCGGCACCTTCCTCGTCCGCGGGTCCGTCTGAAGACGGTCGTAGAGCTCGAACCCGCTCATGCCGGGAAGGCGGACATCGAGCACCATCAGGTCCGGGGTAACTTGTTTGGTGGTCTCGAGCGCGCCCGTTGGCTCCTCCACGTGGATCGCGAAGTACCCGGGCTCGTCCGAGATGGCGGCGGCGATCAACTCGCCGATCGCCCGGTCGTCCTCCACGACGAGCACGACTTTGCGCCGGGTGGCCGGTGTCCCCATGGGCTCCTCCGGTCTGGACGCGGCAGTATCGATACCCAATCACGATCCGTCATCAAACCGTCGCAATCGCGACTCCGCATCGACTCATGGCGGCTCCGGTCGCGTAACGAGCCTCCCGGAGCGGTAACGCCGGCGGATTCCGGCAATCGTTGTGCGGCGAGGATGTGAAGCGATAAGGGAGCAGGCCGTGGTCGTCAGCGAACGCCGGAGCGCCACCTTCATCGATGTGCTGGACCGCGTGCTGGACAAGGGCATCGTCATCGACGGGTGGGGCCGGGTATCGCTCGTCGGAGTCGATCTCATCACGATCGACGGATTCGTCGTCGTGGCATCCATCGAGACCTACCTGCACCACGCGGACGCCCTCGGTCTCGGCTCGCGCTCCACCACAAGTTGGCCCACGGACTATTTCCCGGCGGCTGTAGGAGGGACCCCGAGCTAGGTCGAGCTCAGTCGGCCGCGTCTCCGGTGGCGGTTTTCTTAGGGGCGCCGCCACCCCGGCGTCCGCGTCCGCCGCGGCGCCCGCGCCGCGTCCTCTTGCGGACGACACCGTCGGCTGTCGCTGGAGCCTGGCGCGGGCCCAGCGCCGCGACCGGCGCGGCTTCTTGGATCGCCGGTTGCGCGTCCGGCATCGGCAGGGCCGGCTGCGCCGGGCGAACGTCTCCGTTCAGCCGGTCGAAGTCGCCGAGGACGGTGCGCACTTCGACATGCTCGCGATCGATGACGAAGCCCGCCTTCTTCCCGTGCTCCTCCGGTCGCATGACGCCGCGCTCGACCGCGCGCCGCATCGTTGATTCGAGCGCGTCTCCTTCGACGCGCGACAGGAGCTCGGCGAAGAGCGCCTGGTTCACCCAGTCGACGCGCTCACCCTTCCCGCGGGTCGATCCGACGAAGTTGAAGAGGTGGACGATCGATGCCGCCGGCTGGCGCGCGTAGACGACGAGCGGATGACCCTCGCTTAGCCAGCACATCGTGATCTGCCGGCCCTCGCGCTCGACTTGCTCCGTCTGGATCGCGCCGCGCTCCTCGGCGATATTGAAGAGCGTTTCGAGCAGCAGCCGCCGCTGCGATCGGCCGCGCGCGAGCCCGCCCGGCTGGTCGGCGCGCGAGAGCGGATCGAGGACGGCCTCGACCGCCGGGATGCGCCGCGTGTCCTTGCTCGTGACGGT
Source organism: Chloroflexota bacterium (assembly GCA_005881885.1). GTDB lineage: Bacteria > Chloroflexota > Limnocylindria > P2-11E > P2-11E > 3-1-20CM-2-70-9. Next base: position 25,050 of record VBDX01000150.1, on the reverse strand, counting down.
GTCGATGCGGCGCAGCACCCGCACCAGGTGGAAGAACGTCTCGGCCACGAGCGACGAAGACATGTTCGGGGCCAGCATCTGCTTGGCCTTCGCCCGGGCGCGACCCTCGAGCTTCGCGAGGACCGTGCCCTGGTCGATGCCCGCGTCGATCCGCTGCTCGAGGACGCTGGAGGCCTCCTTCTCGGAGAGCGGCACGACGCTCGTGACGAAGTCGCCACGGGCCATCGCCCGCGCATGGAGCGCCACGAGCTGGTCGAGGAGCAGGACCGCGAGGCGGCGCTGTTCCTTCTCCGATTCTGGCGACGCGGTCGGCACGACTGCCGGAACGTGTGGCTCGGTCCGGGCATGAACGCGGACGGCACCACGCCGCTGAGGCGTGCGGCGCGCCGGCTCGGCAAGGACGGGTTTGTCCACCTGCGTGTCGTCGGCCCGTAAGGCGGTGCGGGTCCAGCGCGCCTGGGGGATGAGGTCCTCGAGAAGGAAGACGTCGTCGCGGAGGTAGGGCGAGTCGCGCAGCTCGTTGGCGAGCGACTTGTCGCCGGCGATCAGGTAGACGTGTTTGTCCTCGTCCTTGATGGCTTTGCAGAGCGCGTTGAGATCGCGATCGCCGGAGACGATGAACCAGACCTCGAGGTCCTGCCGGTCCTTGTACAGGAGCTTCAACGCGCGGGTGATGAGGACCGCGTCGGACCGGCCCTTGAGGAGCCGGCCGCTCATGCGCTGGGCGACCGCGATCGGTTCCATCCCCGTGAACTCGAGGGCCATAAGGAGCGTCTCGTCTTGGGCCGCGACCTCCTGTCCGAAGATCGCGAGCTTCACGCGGACCGGGCCGAACTCCGCGGCTTTTTGAAGGGCTTTTTGCAGGATCGCTTGCAGGATCGAAAGCGTCGATGGCAGCGCGCCGGTGGTGTGCTGGCGCAGGGTGTAGTAGACGTTCTCCCAGTCAATTAGGAGGGCGACGTCAGGCAATAGTTTTCTCCGTATGGGCTCGCGTGCCGCCTGACTCGTTCGCGGATCGCGGAATTCCACCGCGGTCTCGCGCTTTTGCTCTCCCTCGTCCGCTACCCCGGATCACCGAGGCTCGGCCGTGAGCGCGTCCATCACAAACGCTTCAGTCGTCGCGCGCGCCGTTTTGTTTAACTCTAGCGTCTAATGCGCTCGATGACCATCACCAGCTCGGTGTCGACGGATCTCGTCCACCTCGCGTCCTCGCGCGGCGCGAGCTACGCGGACGCGCGAACGGTCGAACGCGAGCACGAGGCGGTCAGCGTGAAGGATGGCGCGGTGGAGTCCGTGACCCGCACCTCCGATCAAGGATTCGGTTTCCGCGTGGTCCACAAGGGGGCCTGGGGATTCGCGGCGAGCGATCGCACGGACGAGGCATCGCTGCGCGCGCTCGTCGATGAGGCGTTCCGCCGCGCGGAGGCCTCGGCATCAGTTCAACGCCGGGGCGTGAAGCTCGCGCCGATCGCGCCGCAACGCGGTGAATACCGCACGTCCCTCGAACGCGATCCCTTCTCCGTTCCACTCGCCGAGCGCATCGACCATCTTCGCGCCGTGGACGCGAAGTCCCTGGGCCCGAATGTCAAGACGCGCCGCTCGTCGGTGGCCGCCTACCGCACGCGCAAGCGCCTTGTCACGAGCGAGGGCACCGACGTGTCTCAGGAGATCGTCGAGACGGGCGCGGGGCTCTCAGTTCTCGCGGTGAAAGCAGGTCGTAAGCCTGCGAGCCGCTACGACTCGCGTCTGGTGCGACAGGCGGGATGGGAGTACGTCGAGCATCTCGATCTGGTCGCGCGAGCGGCGCGCTACCGCGACGATGCCGAGGCGACGCTCGACGCGCCACTCGCCACCGAGCGTCCGACGACGCTCGTATTCGCTCCGGAGTTCCTCGCGCTGCTGGTGCATGAGTCCTGCGGCCATCCCACCGAGGCCGATCGGCTCCTCGAACACGAGGTCGCATTCGCCGGGACCACCTTCATGTGGCCGGAGTCGCGCGGAAAGCTTCGCTACGGATCCGCCCACGTCTCGATGACCGCTGACGCGACCCTGCCGGGCGGGATGGGGACGTTCGGTTGGGATGACGACGGCGTGCCCGGCATGCGCACGAAGCTCGTCGACAAGGGGATCTTCGTCGGCTACCTCACGTCGCGCGAGACGGCGGGGGCGCTCGGCCTGCCCGTCGCGATCGGCTCGGCGCGCGCGGAGGGCTGGCAGCACTTCCCGATCGTACGGATGGTGAACGTGAGCCTCGATCCCGGAACAGTGGCGTATGCCGACCTGCTCCGCGGCGTCGACTCGGGCCTTCTCCTCGAAGCGCCGGCGTCGTACTCGCTCGACGACAAGCGCCAGAACTTCCATTTCTCGACGCAGTCCGCGCGCGTCATCCGCGATGGCGCGCTCGAGGGGTACGTTCGCGGTGTGGCGTTCCAATCGCTCACGCCAGATTTCTGGGGACGATGCGACCGTGTCGCCGACGACTGGGAGCTCCACGGCTTTCTTTCCTGCGCGAAGGGCGAGCCCCTGCAGCTCATGCGCGTCGGTCACGGCGCTGCGCACGCGCGCTTCCGGGACGTCCCGATCGAGGTTCGTGAATGACGCTCCTCGGCGCGGACGCGCTTCTTGGTCCCATCCGGGAGGCGCTCCGCGGCGTCCAGGCCGACGAGGCGGACGCGCATATGCATCGTCGGCGCGCGGCGATCAGCCGCTACTCGCACAGCTCGATCCACCAGAACGCGGTCTCCGACGAGACGCACGTCCGTGTTCGCGCGATCGTCGGCAAGGCGGTCGGGGTGGTCACGACGAACTCGCTGGCCGTCGCCGACCTGCGCCGCGCGCTCGCCGACGCGGCCGCGCTCGCCCGCGCCAGCCGGGCCGACCTCGCATGGCCGGGCGTCGCGGAGCCCGCGCCGATCCCGAGCAGCGCGGCCTTCCACGAGGAGACCGCGCGCACCGACGCGCTCGCGCAGGCGCGGGCCATCGGAGCGATCTGCGCGGCCGTCCCGAAGGGGATGCGCGCCGCCGGCACCTCACAGATCGAGGTCACCGAGGACGCCGTCGCGACCTCCCGCGGCGTCGCGGCGTATGCACCGGCGACGATGGCCTACCTCCGCGCGCTGGTGCAGAGCGAGAGCCACGGCGGCTCGGGATACGCGGAAGATCTCTCGATGCGCGCGGACGGACTCTTCCCAGAGCGCGTCGCCGCGCGTGCCGCCGAGAAATGCGCGCTCGACCGCGACCGCCGGCAGCTCCCGGCCGGTGACTACGAGGCCGTTTTCGAAGAGCTCGCCGTCGCCGAGATCCTTCGCATCGTCTCGATCACCGGCCTCGGCGCGCAATCCGTGCAGGAGGGCCGGTCGTTCATGGCCGGTCGGATCGGCGAACAGGTCACTGGCGATGCGTTCACGCTCTTGGACGACGCGCTCGATGCGCGCACCCTTGGGATCCCGTTCGACGTGGAAGGCACCCCGAAGCAGAAGGTGCTGCTCGTCGAGAAGGGCGTGGCGCGCGGGCCGGTGTACGACCGGACCTCGGCAAAGGCGATGGGCGCGCGCTCGACCGGCCATGCCGCCGATCCCTCCCGCTACACGCCCGGCGGGCACGCCGGCAACCTCACGATGGCCGGCGGACCGGCGACGCGCGAAGGGCGCTCGCGAACGTGCGCTACACGATGAGCGCGCTGGACCTCTTCGCGGGCATCGAGCTGCTCGGTCCACAGCGGCTCGCGCGCGATTGGTGGAGCTCGAACGGAATGGGCTCGGTCGTATGCCTCGCGCCCCCGATGAAGGTCCGCCGCGCGACGATCACCGGCTCCAGCCCGCTTTAGGGCAGCTCAGCGGTGAACGCGATCGTCGTCGGGTCGGGCTCGATCGCCGGTCCGTCCTGCGATACCACGTTCGCGACGCGGAGCGCGTGCACGGTTCCTGGGACGAGCGTGCCGTCGGGAAGCTCGATTCCGACGATGAGGCACTCGCGCGTGAGGCACCCGATGTTCGTCGGCACCGGAAGCGCGCGGCCGTCGAGCAGATAGTTCCCGGTCATCTCGACGCCGCTCCCTTCACCGATCTGCAGCATCGCGCGGCTGAAGGTCACGGTGATCGTGTCCCCCACCGCGGTGACCTGCGTCACGCGGGGCCGGCCCGTCGGAGCCGGCCTTGGCGTCGCCGTGACGACGAGCGTCGGTCGAGGGGTGAGTGTGGTTGCGACCGGCGCGGGAGTCATCGTCCCGGAGACGGTGGGCTCCGGCGTACCCGACGCGGCCGGCGCGCGGCAGGCGATCAGGAGTGACGCGATCAGCATCGCGAGGGACCGTCGCGGCATCTCGCGCTACGTGGCCTTCCCGGCGGCGAGGGCTTGGAGGAAGCGGATGATCTCCCAGCGCTCGGTATCGCTCAGCTTCTCCTTCCAGGCGGGCATCGGTGTGGAGACGACGCCCTCGCTGATCCAGTAGAAGAGCTCGCCCGGGGCGTGCTGCGGTACGTGGACCTGCAGGTTGAAGGGACGCGGGACGAGCGTGAACGCGGCCGGGCCGTCCCCCAGGCCCTGCGGCCCGTGGCAGACGGCGCAGTTCGCCTGGTAGAGCGCGCGGCCGGCGGCAACGCTCGCGGGGTTGTCGGGCGTCGGGTTTTGCGCGAGGCGCGCGGTGAGCGGGACGGGCGGCGTCGGGATGTTCGGCGCGACGGTGTACCCCAGGCCGAGCGATACGACGACGAGCAGCCCCAGGAAGGCCGCGCTCTGTGCGAACCGGCGCCACTCAACTCCGCGGCGCCAGCGCAGAAGAGCGAACAGTCCGAACAACGCGGCGCCCACGGCGAGAACGATCGCGATCTGCTCCAGGCCCTGCCGCGAGATGGGAAAGGTCACTTAGGAGGCTCCGCCTCCTCGACGGGTTTCGCTTTCGTCCTCTGCTTCTCCTTCCGCGTCGACCACCACCAGAGACCGATGAACAGAAGGAGTGGCACGCCCAGCTCGAGGGCCTCGTCGAGCCACGTGCCCGTCGCCCCGTGCGTCGAGACCGACGCGAAGATCATCGCGATACCTCGAGGCTATATGTCCCGGAGACCTCGTTCCCGATGCCGATCGTGACCTTCCAGGCGCCTGCGTCGAGCGCCGCGATGGCGATCTTGTAGCGGCCCGGTCCGAGCGTCGCCGCGTCCTCGACCGCATCGACTGGCGCCTGCGCCGACGGGCCACTGAAGGTCGCGCGGATGGCCTTCCCGGTCACCGGGCTCCCGTCCTGGCCGATGACGACGACGAAGATCGCGAGTGGGGCGCCGGCCTGAGCCTGGGACGGGTCGGTGAAGACGATCAGCGTGTACGGCGCCGCGGTGATCACGACCGATGTCCCGGTGCCGCCCGCCCCGACCGGGAGCGTGAAGACGGTGGTCACATCCTCGCGCCCGGTGACCCGGACGATCGCCTTGATGCGCCAGGTGCCGAACATCGCCGTCGGGCTGCCATCGGCGACGTACTCGCCCGGCGCGCGTTCGACCGCGACGAGCTCCTGCTCGCCCATGTCGTGCTCGATCATCGTGAAGCGGAAGGCGACCTTCTCCGCGCTCTGCACCGGTGCCAGCCCCTGATGCACGCGAAGCACGTATCTGTTCCGGCCAGGCTGCGCGCTCGCGACGAGCATCTCCAGCCGCAGCCCCGAGACGTGCTGCGTCTGGTCGTAGGCCGCAGCGGAGGGCTGCGCCGGCGGCGCGAAGGCCGTGAGGAACGCGGCCGCGAGGATGATGACAACGAAGATCGCGCTCTCGGCGATGGTGTCGCGCACGAGGGCCGCACGCGCCGCGAGGCCCGCGCGCAGGCGCGGTCCCCACCGGAGCAGGTTCAGCGCGCCGATGGCGAGGGCGGTCACGAGCATCGCGATCTTCACCGCGAGGGCGATCCCGTACGGGGTCTCGTAGAGGTCGTCGATCAGCACCAGGCGGTCGAACGCCTGCAACGTACCCGCGGTGACGAGCAGCGCGACCGCGACCAGCGCAGTGACGGAGAAGCGCCACACCGTCGCCCCGAGCGCTCGACGCTGCTCCGGGGTGTTCTCTCGCGCTCGAAGCAAAATGATCACCAGGAGAGCGACGACGCCACCGGTCCAGACCGAGATCGCGACGACGTGCGTGAAGTCGAGGACCATGCTCTTGAGGCTTCCGAGGGCGGTCGCGTGCGAGACGAGCGTCGCCGTCAGCGCGGCGGCCAGGCCCGCCACGAGCGCGATCACCCGTCGGGGCCGGTCGATCGAGAGCGCGCCGAGGGTCATGACGGCCGCGCCGTTCGCGAGCGCCGCGACCGGCCGCATGCGCGCGAGCGGCGGCGCGACCGAGAGCGCCGCGAGCACGATGCCCGTGAACGCGCGGATCGCGAGCAGCGCACCCAGCCTCGGAGGGAGCTTTGAGCCCTGCTCGGCAATCAGCGCGACCGATCCGACGAAGATGAGCGCGCCGGCCGCAAGCAGGAGCATGGACTCGCGTCGGGTCTCTTCACTCTCGGCCGGCACGCGCAGGAACAAGACGAAGAACGCGGTGCCCAGGCCGAGCGCGATGCCTGCGTACGACAGAGCGCGGCCCGCGATCTCGAGTGGCTCCGGCGGAGGCGCACTCGCGCCGACGTCCGGCACGGCGGGGAGCGGCCCGCTCCCGACCACGAATGCGAAGTTGCCCTTCGTGGTGTGCCCGTCCACCGCGCTCGTCGCGGTCCACGCGACCAGATAGCCGCCCTCGCCGATTGGCCCGACGGAGACCTTCAGGCCGTTCGGGTCTCCCGACGGCGCGATGTCGCCCTTGTCGTGACGCTTGCCGCTCGTATCGAGCACCTGGATGTCGCTCCCTTTGGGGTCGGGCGGCTCGCTGAACTCGATCCGCACCTCGGCGGGCGGCTTCACCAGGCGCGCGTCCGACGCCGGGTTGGAGCGGACGTAGTTCGCGTGGGCGTCGGCGACGCCGCCCAGAAAGGCGACACCCCCGAGCACGCACGCCACGGTGATCGCGAGACGCCCGATCACGCGCGACGCTTGACCAGTCCGCCGATGGAAGCGAGGAGCGCCAGACCGGCGACCACGAGGCCGGCGATCACGAGGGCCTGGAGCTGATCGACACGCGCGGCGAGGTCCGCGTTGGAGACGACCTTGTCGGGAAACTGCAGCGCGTCTGTCGGCTCGACGCCTCCGAACGTGTTCGGTCCGGATTCGAACTTCTCGTCGACCTTGGTCGTGCCGACCGTCCCGAAGATGTGAAAGGAGTAGTCGCCGGTCTTGGTCGGTAGCACCTGTCCCTGGTATTTGCCGGGGAGGCCGAACCGCGCTGCGACCTTGAGCGGCATCGTCTTCGCGGCGCCGCCGACAATGATCTCGGCCTGGAGCGTTTTCTCAAGGCCTTCAACAGCTTTGGCGCCTTGGGTCTCGGAGACGGTGAGGTCCAGGGCGTTCAGGTTGTTCACGTACGCGGGTTCGACGAGCCAGCCGACCACGAACGTATACGGGCCGACATTCCGGCGCTCGTGGCCGAGCGCGACGTTCGAACTGAATGCGAAGCTCGAGACGACGATGGCGAATACCGCAATCGCCGCGAGCACACGCGACATGTGACCCTCCTTGGTCTTTCGAGGTGCGCGAACGCGAGGAGGGTCTAGGCCCGAGGAGGTCCGAGCAAGAGCGGCGCGCTCCACAGCGCCCGCGAGATCAACGGGAGCGTGACGTCGGCGGTCGGCCGGCGTGTCGGTCGCGGCAGGCGCGGCCAGGCGAAGACGAGGAGACACATGACCAGTGCCGCGATCCCGCTCGCGAGCGGCGAGACGAAAGTGAGCTTCGGCCCGCGGTCGTAGAGCTGCTGGAGGCGCATGACGAAGATGGGGAAGCGGTAGGCGGCGAGAACGTGGTCATGGAGTACCGGCGTGCCGGGGGGGTCCACGTGCGGCGCCACGACCAGGCCGGAGCCCGCGAGGGTCGCCCCGGTCGCCGCGAGCGAGAAGACGGCTATCGCGAGCAGGCGGCGCACCGCGATAAGAGGATACGGCGGGCTCTTGCGCCCTCCAGGCGGCTGATCAGCCAGCGCATTCCCTGCAAAGACCGACGACGGCAGAGTGCGCAAGGTCTGCGCGGAATCCGTGCTCACCTTTGAGGCGCTTCGCCAGCGGCTCGAGCACGCTCATCGCGATCTCCTCCTCCGATCCGCACTTTCGGCAGACAAGGTGCCCGTGCGGGCGGGAGTCGGCGCGGCGCCAGCGCGTGACGCGGTCATCAAGATGCGTGTGCGTCACGTACCCGAGCCTCTCGAGCGCTTCGAGATTTCTGTAGACGGTCGAGGGATCGATCTGCGGATAGCTCGCGCGGATCGAGCGCGAGATCTCCTCGGCGGTGGTGTGGTGGCGCGCGCGGCGGAGGGCGTCGAGAACGAGACGGCGCTGCACGGTCATGCGCATGCCCTTCGCGCGCATATCGTCCGCGACGGTCACAGTGCCAGCGTGACGCAATTGCGAGCGTGTTGCAAGAAGCCACTATTGCGGGCAGTTGCGATAACCTCACCATGTGGACCTGGGTCTGGTGACGCTTCTCGTCGGGATGGCGGCCCTCGGGTTCCGGCATGGCTTCGACTGGGATCACATCGCGGCGATCACCGATATCACCAGCACGACCAGCGCGAGCCATACCGAGGCCGACGTCCCGGCCGGCGCGCCGATGCCGTCGCACGGTCACGAGCCCGACGAGCTTCGCGGACATGCCCACGCGCACGAAGCGAGAGGCCCGGGCGCCATGCACGTCCTCGCCGAGTCGCGCTTCGCGCACGAGGAGCGTCACGCCATCGGCCTGGCGACGCTGTATGCCTTCGGACACGCGTTCGTGGTGGTCGTCCTCGGCGTCGCCGCTCTCCTGCTGGGCGCTGTGCTCCCAGCCTGGGTCGATCCGATCCTCCAGCGCGTGGTGGGCGTCACGCTGGTGCTCCTCGGGGTCTGGGTGCTCTTCTCCGTCTACCAGTACCTGCGCGGGAAAGGCGAGTTCCGCCTGCGCAGCCGCTGGATGCTCGTGTTCGATTTCATCCGTTACGGCTGGGGCGCGTTGCAGGCGCGGATCCATGGCCACGGGCACACGCCATCCGTCCACGCGACGCAGTACGGCCCCAAGACCGCCTTCGGCGTCGGCATGATCCACGGCGTCGGGGCGGAGACCGGCTCGCAGGCGCTGCTCCTGGCGGGGATCGCGGGGGTCACCGGCGTGACCGGCATCGTGATCCTGCTGGCGTTCGTCGTAGGGCTGCTCCTTTCGAACACGCTCGTCGCCGTGGTGAGCGCATCGGGATTCATCGGCGCGCAGCGACTCCGCACGGTCTACGTCGTCGTCGGGTTCGTCGCGGGTCTCGGGAGCCTCCTTATCGGCATCCTCTTCATTACCGGGCTCGGCACGGCGCTCCCCGATCTGCAGGAGGTGCTCTTCGGCGCCCGCGCGCAATAGCCTTGCCGCGATGCGCGTCCTGTTTGTCGTCGCGGCGCTCGTCCTGGCTGGCTGTTCTACCAGGGTCGCGCCGACGCCGGCTCCGTCGTCATCAGGCGACCTCGTGCTACCGAACACTGTCCCGAACGGGCGGGTCGAGCTCGTGATCAAGCCCTCCTACGCCAACGGCAAGGACGTGACCGTGACCGTGCGGCTCATCCCGTCGACGGGAACGCTGCGCGGACCGCTCGAGCCCTACGTGCAGGCGAGCGGCTTCGCCGGCACGCAGATCGTGAAGCACCTCGCTCCGTTGCCGGTGACCGCGACCGCCGCGAAGGCGGCCGACGCGCAACTGCTCTGGGATACGACCGACGACGCCGGACGCGCCGTCCCGGCCGACGACTACAGCCTGGTGATCGCCGTCCTCGACGATCAGGGCCGGCGCACCACGGTCGGAGCGACGCTCACCTTGCGCTGACCGGCCCCGGGCAACCGGGCTGGCCGGGATCCGCGTTAATTGATACTTTGTCTCAGTGAGCTCGCGATCGGCGACCGCGGCGGTCATGGCGCGCCTCGGCAACGCGGGCCGGAGGGCGACGCGCGCGCGCGCGCGCGTGGTTGCGGCAACGCTGCGACGCGACGCGCCGTTCAGTGCCGAGGAGCTGGCGCGGGAGGTCGGCCGCGGGGGAGTTGGCCGCGCGACCGTGTTCCGGACGCTCGATCTGCTGGTCTCGATCGGTGCACTGGCGCGCGTGCACGGTGTCGAGCGCGGCGGGCGATGTGTCCGCTACACGCCCTGCGCGCCTGCGCATCACCATCACATCGTCTGCCGTTCGTGCGGTCGCGTTGAAGAGGTCGACCTCGCCGGACTCGACGTACGTCTCGCTGCGATCGCTCGCACGCGTGGCTATGCATCGCTTGGCCATACCGTCGAGATCGCCGGGATCTGCGCGGAATGCCGGGAGGGCGGTGCGTGATCGTCCTCGCCGTCGCCGCGACCACGTTCGTGTCGACGCTGCTCGGAGGGCTCGTCGCGCTTCGCGCCGGCCCTCGCGTCGGCACGATCATCGCGCTCGGCGCCGGAGTCCGAGTCGGTGCCGCGTTCTTCGACCTCGGCCCCGAAGCCGCGAAAGAGATGGGCTCGGTCGAGAGCGCGATGGTTTTCGCAGCGCTCGGCTTTCTTGTCTTCTATCTCCTCGAGAGAGTCACGCTGATACACGTGGGCCATGAGGCCGGCATGCCCGTCGATCGCCATGAGCACGTTGGCACCCTCGGCGCGGGCGGCATGAGCGTGCACAGCTTCATGGATGGTCTAGCGATCGGCGCAGCCTTTCACGCCGGGACCGAGCTTGGCCTGCTCATCGCGGTCGTGGTTATCCTGCATGACTTCTCCGACGGCATCGGGACGGTCAGCGTGCTCCTCGCGAACGGTGCCCCCCGCTCGACCGCGCTGCGGTGGCTGCTCGTCGATGCGGCGGCACCCGTCGTCGGTGCTCTTGCCGCCTTCGCCATCCGGATCGAAGGTGCGGCGCTCGGCGCGTTGCTCGGTCTCTTCATGGGCTTCTTCCTTTACGTTGCCGGGGCGGAGCTCCTGCCGGAAGCGCATCGCAAGGAGCAGGGCTGGGTGGTTCTGGCAGCGACCTTTGTGGGTGCGCTCTTCATCTACGGCGCGACGCAGGTCCTCGCGATCTAGACCCGCTCTCCGATCCAGCCGAGGCCGCGGCGCACCAGCTCCTCGCCGTTCTCGGCGACCCATTCCGCGGTGAAGAGCGCGCGTCCAGCGCGTGGCCGGACATCATCGATGTTCGCCAGCCCCGCGCGCATGCGCCCGACCCAGTGAACGAGGCTCACGCCGGCCCGCACGTTCAGGAGCGCCGGCAAGGCAATGACCTCGGCGGGATCGAGGGCCAGAACGGATGAGTATGCGTGCCCGAACAGCTCGCACTGGCCGAGCGAGTCCTCATGTGCCGGAAAGCGATAGAGCGCGACCGCGAGGTCCATCGCGCGTACGTCGATGCCCGAGTGCTCGAAGTCGAGCAAGCCAGTGACCTCGCCGTACCGGACGAGGGTGTTGCCGAATGCGAAGTCGCCGTGCGTGATCTGCTGTGGAAGCGAGGCATAGAGCGGGGCCGCGAGCTCCAGCGTGCGTTCGAGCGCCCCATGCAGATCGTCGCGACGCGCCGCATCGACTCCCGACGCGTCGACGGCTTCGCCGAGATCGTCAACCAAAGGATGCACGTGCAATAGGTCGCCGTCGAACGCCGGCGGCCGCGTTACGAAGCCTTCGAGCCGCTCGAGCGCGACGTCGAGCCGCGCCAGGGCCACCGCTGCCTGCCGCAGCGCAGGCCCGCCATCCTTCGGGAGCGGATCGCCCGGGATGCGCGAGAACAGCGCGGCGAGCCGCCCGCCGACCACCCGCAGCGTGTCGCCGTCGTCGCTCGGGAGCGGGCGCGGCACCGCGAAAGGCAGATCGGCGGCGGCGAGCTTGCGAAGGAGCTCGTGCTCGAAGCGCTGATGCGCCGGGTCCGCGACGTTCGTATGGACACGCAGGACGAACTCGCCCGCGGCACACGAGACGAAGAGGGTCGCGTTCTGATAGCCGCCCTCCGCGCGCACCAGGACGCGCGGCCGTGGCAGCCGCCAGGCGTCGAGGATGAGATCGGCCTCGGGCGGGATCATGGATGGCCCGCGCGCTCGAGCCGCTTACGGTCCTCGCTCTCGAGCTGGAACGTCGAGTGCTCAATGTCGAAGTCGCCGCGCAAGCAGCTCTCGAGCTCGTCGAGGACCGCGTTCGGGTCGGCTCCGGCGTGGACGATGACGTGCGCGGAGAGAACGTTCATCCCGCTCGTGATCGTCCACACGTGCAGGTCATGGATGTCGCTGACGCCGGTGCACGCGAGCACGTGCCGGCGGAGCACTTCGAGATCCACCCCGCGCGGGGTCGCCTCGAGCAGCACGTCGATCGCCTCGCGCAGGAGAGTCACGGCGCGCGGAACAATGAGCGCGACGATGAGGAACGCAGCGAGCGTGTCGGCGAGCTGCCTTCCGGCCAGGATCGTCGCAAGCGCGGAAACGATCACCGCCGCGGAGCCCACAACATCAGAGAGGACGTCGAGGTATGCGGCGCGCACCACCAGCGACGCGTGCGGATCGCGCAGCAGGAAGATGGAGATGCCGTTGCTGGCGAGTCCGACCACGCCGACTAGCAGGACGAGACCGCTCTGGACCTGCGACGGCTCGGAGAAACGGCGCAGCCCCTCGACGAGAACGACGCTCGCGACGACGAGGAGCAGCACGGTGTTGAGGACCGTTCCGAGGATCTCCAGGCGCAGCAGCCCGAAGGTGCGCCGCTCGTCGGCTTGCCGGCCGGCAAGCCACAGGGCCGTGGCCGCGATGCCCAGCGCGGCGACGTCGACGAGCACATGGAAGGCCTCCGCGAGCAGGGCGAGGCTGTTCGCGAAGACGGCGGCGAGGGCCTCGACGACGAATACGGCCGCCGCCAGGCCGAGGGCGATCAGCAGTCGCCTGCGCTGCGTTCGCGTGTCGCGCACGAAATGAACGGTACAATCGAGGTCCGAAGGGCGTAGCCCTTCGACCGTTTGGAGGCTCCCCCGTGGCGCAGATCACCCCCGACATGACCATCTCCAGCGTCGTCGACCGCTGGCCCGACGCCGCGCGGATCTTCGCGCGCTACGGACTGTCCTGCGCGTCGTGCTCCATTTCTAAGAGCGAGACGATCCATGCCGGGGCGACGGGTCACGGCGGCGGTCGCGTCAACGTCGAAGACCTGATGCGGGATCTCAACGTCCTCGCCGACACGGGCAAGCTCCCGGACAACCTTCCCGCCGCGAGTGCCACGGCCTCGATGGGTGGGATGAAGATGCGCGGCATGGCCGAGCAGAAGGGCATCAAGCACGTCATCGCGGTCATGTCGGGCAAGGGCGGAGTGGGGAAGTCGCTCGTGGCCGGCCTGCTCGCGGTGGGACTCAAGCGGCGCGGATTCCAGGTCGGGGTGCTCGACGGCGACATCACCGGTCCGTCGATCCCAAAGATGTTCGGCGTACGTGAGAAGCCGCCCGTCGCGCCAGACGGGAAGTCGCTCATGCCCTCGTTCTCGCGCGGCGCCATCCCGATCATGTCGATGAACCTGCTCCTGCCCGACGAGGGCGAGGCGGTCATCTGGCGCGGGCCGATGGTCTCGGGCGCGATCCGTCAGTTCTTCAGCGACGTGCAGTGGGGCGAGCTCGACTACCTCATCGTCGATCTGCCGCCGGGTACGAGCGACGCGCCGCTCACGGTGATGCAGGCGCTTCCCGTCGACGGCGTGGTGCTCGTGACCACGCCCCAGGCGCTTGCCGCGATGGTCGTGACCAAGGCGGTGAAGCTCGTGAAGCAGCTCGGCGGGGAGATCCTGGGGATCGTCGAGAACATGGCCTACGTGCGCACGCCGGACGGATCGCAGATCGAGGTCTTCGGACCGTCGCAGGGCCTCAAGCTGGTCATCGCGTCCAACGCCCCGCTCATCGCCAAGCTGCCGATCGATCCCGAGATCGCGAGGCTTTCCGACGCCGGGCTCATCGAGTCGTACGAGTCACCGGAGTCGGAGGAGCTCATCGTGAACTTCCTCGAGCGCGCCCCGGAGAAGCACCCGCAGGTCCCGGTCGCATAACCACACCGCTCTCCCTCGGCCAGGCCCGTCGCCTCGCCATACACGCTCAGCGCCTCGACGTCCGGCCGCGCGCGACGCCGCATTCGATCCTTCGCACCGTAGAGCACCTCGGGTACGTGCAGCTCGATCCGACGAACGTGGTCGCCAGAAATCAGCTTCTCGTGCTCTGGTCACGCCTCGGCAGCTTCAAGCTTTCCGATCTCGATCGGCTCATGTGGCGGGACCGCGCGCTTTTCGAGTACATCACGTTCATCGCGCCGACCTCGGATCTGCCGCTCCACGCGCTTCGGATGCGAGCCCTCCGCCGCGGCGACGGTCCCTACGCCGCTCGGATCACGGCGTGGGTCGAGCGCAACGCCGTTCTGCGCCGGCACGTGCTCGCCCGTCTACGGAAAGAGGGACCGCTTCCCCTCAGCGCGTTCGAGGATCGGTCCGTCCATTCCTGGACCTCGTCCGGCTGGAACGCCGACCGCAACGTGTCGCAGATGCTCTCGTTCCTCATCCGGCTCGGTGAGGTCACGATCGGTGGACGCGCCACCGGACGACGCTTCTTCATCCTCGCCAAGGACTGGTTTCCGAAGATCGCCCCGCTGAGCCCGGCGCTCGCCGCGCTCAACGCGACCGAGCGCGCTCTCGCGGCCACCGGTGTCGCGACCTTCCAGGAGCTCCGGCGCGTCTACGCCCTGGGCCGGTTCGTCACGCAGGACGCGCTCACGCGCCTCGAGCGCGAAGGCGTCGCGCGGCGCGTCGAGATCGCCGGCCTGCGCGGTCCGCGCTTCGCGCTGGCACGGGATCTCCGTCGGCGGACCGAGCCGATCGACGGGACGGTCCTGCTGTCGCCATTCGACAACCTCATCATCGATCGTCAGCGCACCGAGCTGCTCTTCGGCATGCGGTACCGCATGGAGATCTACGTGCCCAAACACCTGCGTACGCGCGGCTTCTGGGCGATGCCCATCCTCCACCGGGAACAGCTCATCGGGACGGTCGATCCGAAGATGGACCGTGAGCATGGCCGGCTCGAGGTCGTCACCTTCCATCTCGAGCCGGATGTCCCGCGTGACCGCGCCACGCGGCGTGCCATCGAAGACGCGGTCGAGGATCTCGGCGCATTCGCCGGCGCGCGCGAGGTCGTCTGGCCGAAAGGCATCGCTTCGTCATACTCCCGGCGGTGATCGCCCGGGCACGCGTGCACGGTGGCGCGCTGTGGCTGCTCGCCGCGACGACGATCGCGAACGTCCTCGCCTACGGCTATCAGGTCGTGATGGCGCGGCTCCTCCGACCCGAGGACTACGCGATCCTCATCGCGCTCTTCGGGATCCTGATCCTCGAGTCCATTTCGAGCCAGGTCATCCAGTCCGCGACGGCCAAGCTCACCGCGCAATACAAAGCGCGTGACGACGAGGCCGCCCTCCACCTCTTCGTCCGTCGCTGGTCGGTGCGGATCGTCGTCGCTGTCGCGGCCATCGCATCAGCGATCGCCGTGCTTTCCGGGCCGATCTCCGCGGGACTGTCGCTGCCGATCCTCACCGTCGTCCTCCTCGGAGTCAGCCTCTTCTTCGCGGCGCTGCTGACGTTCGCGCTTGGCCTCCTTCAAGGCCTCGCGCGGTTCGGCTGGATGGGCAGCGTCCTCATCGTTCAGGCCGCCGCGCGACTCGCCATGGGCGTCGCGCTCGTCGCGGTCTTCGGCGGCGGCGTGTTTGGCGCGTTCACCGGCGCGACCGCAGCCGTCGGCGTCGCCCTGCTGGTGGCGATCGTTCCGCTTGTTCCTTTGCTGCGCGCCGCTCGCGGGGCCGCGGCGAGGGTCGAGCTCGGCAGCGCCGAAACGCGCTTCTTCGCGCTCGCGGCGATCGTCCTCCTCGCATACGCGGCGTTGACCAACGTCGACGCCGTCCTCGCGCGATCGGTGCTCGCGCCGGTCGAAGCCGGCGCGTACGCGGGCGCGGTCACGCTCGGAAAGATCGTGCTGTTCGCCCCGATCGCGGTCGGCTTTCTGCTCCTCGAGCGCACCTCACGCGCGCACGCTCGCGGCGAGCCGACGGAGCGCGCCCTCTTTCTCTCGCTGGCCTTCGTCCTCGCAACCAGCGGCATCGTCGCACTCGCCTACGTCGTCGCCCCGGCCTTTTTCGTCGGGATCGTCGTCGGCGATCAGTACCCGACGACCGCGGCCGTCGTGCCGCTGTACGGGGCGGCGGCGCTCGCGAACGCGCTCCTCAATCTGTGGATCAGTTATTTCGTCGGTCGTGGCGAGATGCGCGTGGGGGTGCTGCTGGCGGTCGCGGTCGTGGTCGAGATCGCCCTGCTGCTCCTCACTGCGACCGATGCCGTGTCCGTCGCGCGGATCGTCCTGCTCGTCGCGCTCGCGACCCAGGCCGCAGCGATCGCAACATTCGCGCTCGAGCGCCTGAGGGTCGGAGGGCAGAGCCCCCCGCCTCTGCTGACGCCGCGCTGACACGAGCCGCCGCTACCCTGCTCGTTCGTGCCTTCCAACTCGCTGCTGCGTGCGGCGCTCGTGCTCACGGCGACCGGCATCGTCTCAGCGGCGAGCGTTCGCCACAGCATCGACGAAAGCCCAAGCGATTTTCCGTTCGCGATCGAGTACGCGTGCTATCTCGCGCTGATCCTCATCGCGACGCCGCGGCAGCCGCCGCGGTGGGGACCGATCCTGGGCTTTGTCCTCGTGGCGGTGACGTACGGCCTCGCGATCGTCACGCTCGGGGGAAACGCGCTCGCGATCGGCCTCTATATCGCCGCGGCGTATCTCGGATACCTCGCCACCCCGCCGGCGTTCCGGCCGCTCACCGTCGCGGCATTCGCGCTCTGGACGCCGGCACTTCGCTTCTTCGGACCTGAGCCGACCGAGGGGCGCTTTCCAGCGCTGCTCGCACTGGCCTCGGTGCTCGCTCTGTTC
This sequence comes from Chloroflexota bacterium, assembly GCA_005881885.1. Lineage (GTDB taxonomy): Bacteria > Chloroflexota > Limnocylindria > P2-11E > P2-11E > 3-1-20CM-2-70-9. Next base: position 8,049 of record VBDX01000150.1, on the reverse strand, counting down.
AATCTCGTCAGCGTGCTCCTGGATCGATCAGCGCGCGACCCCGACGAGCGCCTGCGCCGCATCGGACTCGGCCTGCTCGCCGTTGCCTGTGTCGCGATGGTCGTCGAGCGGCACCTGGTCGTCGGCTCGACCGGTGTCGCGCCCGACGATCTCATGGCGCTCGTGATCGTCGCAGCGCTCCCGATCCTCGCGGTCGTCCGGATCCGCCCGGCGATGCGGGACGCCCTCGCGACGGGTCTGGCGCTCTGCGTGTTCGTGCTCACGGCGATGGCGCTCATCTCGGGCAAGGGCTACCACGTCGACGCGGTCACCGTCCCGCACCACGCGGCGGAGCTGCTGCTCGCGGGCCAAAATCCGTACAAGACGTTCGACCTCCCCGAGGCGCTCGCCGAATTCGGGCTCGACCCGCAGCTCGTCACGCACTACGAAGACGGGTCGGTGCTGCGCTCGCTCAACTATCCGGCGATGAGCTTCCTCCTCGTCGCGCCGTTCATCGCGGTCGGTGTCACGGATATCAGGTGGATCTACGTCGGCGAGATCGTGCTCATGGTCCTGGTGCTCTTACGCCACGTGCGTATCCCCTGGCGGCCGCTCGTCGCCGCAGGAGCGGTCGGCAACTCGATCATCCTTCGTCAGAACATCCTCGCGGGCGTCGACCCGACCTGGGCGCTGCTGGTGATGCTCGGCTGGATCTTTGTCGAATCGCCGTGGCTCTCACCGATCGCGGTCGGTCTGGCCGTCGCGTCGCGACAGCCGGCGTGGTTCATCGCGCCGTTCTACGTGATCGCGATCTGGAAACGCAGCGGACGCGGCGAGGCGCTGCGACGGACCGCGATCATCGCGGCGGCGGCGGTCCTGCCGAACCTGCCGTTCATCATCGACGCGCCCTTTTCGTTCTTCGACGGGATCAGCGCGCCGATGCTTGGCGCGCTCGCCCCCGGCGGGGTCGGCTTCGTTCGCTTGGGGATCGACGGACCGCTTCCGCTCCTGCCGCGCGTGGTGTACGGCGCGCTCTCCGCGATCTCGTTCTTCGTCCTCGCCGCGGTGCTTTGGCGGCAGTGGCGCCGGGTCCCGATAGGCGCCGTCGTCTTCCCGTTCGTACCTCTCTATCTCGCCTGGCGGTCGCTCCAGAACTACTTCGGGTCGGTGCCGCTCCTGGCCATGGCGGTGGACGACGAAATGCTCGTTTCGACCGAGCGCCGCGACGCGAGCGCCGCGAGCGCCCTCGCGCCGTCGACGATGCCCGCGCCTGCGACGTCCGGCGCGAGCCCGAGGTCGCCCGCGCTCTGAAGCAGCGCGCGGCGCACGGCGCCCGCGCGGCTCGCCTTGGCCGCGCGCTTGTCCATCGCTCGCGAGGATTCGACGAGCAGCGCGCATAGGCCGGAGACGTGCGGAGCCGCCATCGACGTCCCGCTCATCCGAACATAGCGCGGCGGCACGATGCAGCGGTCCTTCTCCAGCGAACGCGCCCGGGCGCTCGCCACCCCGATGCCGTAGCGGCAGCTGGCGTCCGCGGTCGTGCCACCACCGACGGCGACAACGTCGGGTTTGTGGACGGAGAGACCCGGCACCGGCCCGCGCGAGCTGTATTCGGCGATGTGTCGCATCTTGTCGGTGGCGCCGACCGTGATCGCACCCGCGGCGCAGCCCGGCGAGCCGATCGTCCCCGCGCCGGGGCCCGAGTTTCCGGCCGCGACGCACACCAGGATGCCTTCGGCGCTGAGCGCATCGACCTCGCGTGAGAGCGGATCGGTCGGATCGCCAGGCCCGCCGAGCGAGAGGTTGATCACGTCGACGTTCTGGCGGCTGGCCCAAGAGAGCGCCGCCAGGACCGTGTCCTCGGTGCCGCCGCCGATCGAGAGCGCCTTCGCGACGATCAGCATCGCCTTTGGCGCGACGCCGCGGTACACACGGCCCGCGCCCGCGACGATCCCAGCGACGTGTGTCCCGTGGCCGACGTCGTCCAGCCCGCGGCCGCCCGTGAAGTCGTGTGCCGCCGCGATGCGATCGCCGAAGTCGGGATGGTGATCCGCGCCGGTGTCCACGATGGCGATGCGCGTCCCGTTCCCGAGGAACCCGGACCGCCACACCGGTGGAATCGCGAGGGATGGAACGCTCTCGTTCAGCAGCGGATAGACCGGCTTCGGCGCGCGGGCGACGAGGCCGGCCGCCGCGAGCTCGCCGAGCAGCGGCTCCTGGCGGTCCGCGGGGACCTCGAGGACAACGACATTCGCGCGGCGGTGTGTCTGCCTGACGCGCGCGCCGTATCGGCGGAGGAGCTCTTCGGGAATGCCGGAGCCGACGCCGACGGCTTCGGCGCGCGCCGGCTCTTCGGCGGGCAGGACCGACAGCGCGACAGGTCGCGGCGGCTCGACCACGATCCTCGTGCTGAGCCCGGCGGGAACCCCGCGGTCGGTGTCGGCCAGCATGTCAAGCGGATATTGACATGGCCGTCAAGTCCGAAAATCAGCACATGCCGATCGACCGCGAGCTCCTCGAGATCCTGGCCTGCCCCGACGAGCACCACGCGCCGGTGCGCGAGGAGGGCGAGTACCTCGTCTGCACCCAGTGCCGCAAGCGGTTCCCGATCCGCGACGGCATCCCGGTGATGCTGCTCGAGGAGGCCCTTCCTCCAGCCTGATCAGCGCAGGCGGGCGCGCGGTACGACGATGCGCACCGTCGTTCCCTCGCCCAGCTTGCTCTGCACCTTGCATAACCCGCCGAGGAAGGCGACGCGCTCGCGCATACCGAGGAGCCCGAAGTGGCCCGGGCGCACCCCGGCCTCACCCCACTGCTCGGTCTCGAAGCCGTGGCCGTCGTCCGCGACGTCGATCTCCAGCGTGTCCTCGTTCTTGAGGAGCGCGAGACGGACCTCGTGGGCGGCGGCGTGCTTCTTCACGTTGTTCAGCGCCTCGATGGCGACGCGATAGAGGGTCGACTCGGCCTCGCGCGAGAGCGGCCCCGGATCGTCCAGGGCCTCCTCGAGCGTCCATCCCGACTCGGCGGCCATCTCGCGCGCCGCCGCCGAGATCGCGGCCACAAGGCCGAGGTCGTCGAGCGTGGATGGCCGCACCGTGCCGAGGATCTCGCGGGTCTCGCGGATCGCGCGGCGTAGGAGGGCGGTGGCCTTCGCGACCTGCTCGTTCTCGACCCCGGCGCTCTGCAGCTGCGCGTGCGCCGAGACGAGGATCGGCGCGAGCCCGTCATGCAGATCGCGCGCGAGCCGGCGACGGTGCTCTTCGTCCTGCGAAAGGAGCTGACCGGTGAAGTGCTGCAGGTCGCCGTAGAGCTCCATTCTCTCGATCGCGAACGCGGCCTGGTCGGCGAGGATGCGGAGGAAGAGCGGTCCGTCGCCGCCGGGATGAGCGGTGCGGTTCACGTTGAGCACGCCGTGCGTCTTGGCGGCGACCATCATCGGAACGCAGATCGCGAACGGCACGTCCTTCGTGTACGTCGTGCCTAGCTCCTTGTCCGCGGGTCCCTCGATGATCATCGGCTCCCGGCGCTCGAGCGTCTGCCATGAGATCGACGGGCCGACCGGGACGCGCGTGCCGACAAGCCGCCCGGGCCGGGACGCGCGGACAGTCAACGCATCTCCCGCCGGATCGACCGTCATGAGCGACGCCGATTCATATCCGACCGCTTCGTGCGCCGCCTCGAGGACGAGGTCGAACAATTCATCGAGGCTCGCGGCGTTCCCGATGCGCACCGTCGCGCGCTCGAGAGAGCGGAGCAGAGTGGAAGGGGTCAGGTCGCGGGCTGCTCGACCAGGCCGTTCCGGACCGCGTAGATCGCGGCCTGCGTTCGGTCCGACACGTTCAGCTTCTCGAGGATCGCGGCGACGTGGCTCTTGACTGTCTCAGGCGAGAGGACCAGGCGATCGGCGATCTCGCGGTTGCTCAGACCTTCGGCCACGTGCCCAAGGATCTCGCGCTCGCGCTTGGTGAGATTTCGGGCGGCCGACGGGACCGGTGCTCCCGGCTTCATTTCCGAGAGCATCCCTTTCAGCATCTGCGACTCGATGAACGCGCCACCCGTCGCCACCTGCCGGATGGCGTCGAGGAGCTCGTCCTTTGAAACGTCCTTGAGCAGGTAGCCGGCAGCGCCGGCGCGCACCGCCTCGCGCAGATACGCGGGGTTGTCGTGCATCGTGACCATGATCACGGCCGTCCGCGGGCGCTCCTCTTTTATCCGGCGGGTCGCCTCGAGACCGTCCATGTCCGGCATGCGGACGTCCATGAGGACGACGTCGGGCAGCTCCTTGCGCGCGGTCTCGATCGCCTCGCGGCCGGTCTTGGCCTCACCAACGACGGCGAGGTCCTCGGCCTTGGCGAGCATTGACACGACGCCCTGGCGCACGAGCTCGTGATCGTCGACGAGCATGACCCTGATCGGCATCCGAGGATTCTATGCGGCGATCAGACGATCGCCGTCCAGGCGAGGTACAGAAGAAGCGCGACGAAGACGACGAGGAGGGCGCCGACGAGAAGTAGCGGGAACGGGCCGGCCACAGCTTCCGGCCTTTGTGTCAACAACCGTTCTACAGCCGCGATGAGCGACGCCGACTCCGCGTCCGGCGCAACCCAGCCGCGCGGGTCGTCGAGCCTGCGCGCCGCGGCCTCGCCCTCCGCCTCGCCACCCGCCAGCAGGAGGGTCGGCACCCCGAGGACGACCCGGCCCTGGCGCGGGACCATCGCTGCATCGAGGAGCGCCAGGTCTGCCGGCCAGCTCGGCGCGATTTGGAGGGCGTCGGCGAGCCTGGTGGCGCGGCGCACCTCGTAGCGGCGCTCCAGTCTCAGCAGCGTTTCGATGCCACCGCCGACCGCGGGGTGAAAGACGACCAGGAGCACCCTTGGCCGGCCGATGGCCGGACGATACATCTTTGTCTTCTTCCACTACATCAGGCCTCCGTCGAAGGTCCCCCTCGGGTCCGATGGCTGGTGACAGCCTGGAACCGACTCTATTGCTCGTGCCCAAGCGCATCCTTATCGCCGACGACCACCTCGCTGTCCGCGAGGGTCTCCGCTCGCTCATCGACCCGGATCCCGACTTCGAGGTCGTCGGTGAGGCCGCCGATGGCGTCGAGGCCGGGCGCAAGGCGCTCGAGCTTCGGCCCGACCTGATCCTCCTCGACAACTCGATGCCGGGTATGACCGGCCTGGAGGTCGCGCGGATGCTCCGCGACAACCTCCCCACCACCAAGGTCGTCTTCCTCACCCTCGACCCTGGGATCCGCGACCTTGCGCTCGCCACCGGGGCGGCAGGGCATGTGTCCAAGGATCAGCCGCCGCAAGAGATCATGCGTGTCGTTCGCGCGGCCGCGGGCATCATCGCTCCCACGGCGCCCAGCCGCGCGCTGAGCGCGCAGGCGAAGCTCGCCGAGCTCCTGGTCACGGAGAAGGACCTGAGCGCGCGTCAGGTGCAAGACCTCGATCGCGCGCGCGAGACCAAGCAGACGCTATCGAACGCGCTCCTCCGGTCGGGTCTCGTCAGCGAAGAGTCGCTCGCGGCGATGCTCGCGCGCGTCAGCGGTCGCGCGGTCGTGTCGCTCGCGCAGCCTGCCGAGGCCGCCGTCGTGCGACAGCTTCCGCGGCGCTTCTGCGAGCTGCGCGCGGTCGTCCTCACGGAGTTTGGTCGGACGAGCGCGACGCTCGCGATGGCCGACCCGCTCGACGACGCGGCGGCGCACGAGGCAAAGGACATGCTCGGTGGGGTCGAGCTCAAGGTTGTCACCGCGACGCTCACTGATGTGCGCGAGTCGCTGCGCCGCGCGTACGCGCCGGTGGCCGTGCCGCTGGTCGCGATGCCGCACGTCGCGCAGCCGCGCCGCTCGCGCCGTCCATTCGTTCTCGTCGGCACGCTGGCGGCGGCGTTCCTCCTGTTCGCGACGGGTCTCGGAGTTCTTCTGTCCCAGAGCACCGTCGTCGCGGCGCGCGCGAACCTCACCGTGTTCCAGGGCTCCGTCGAGGTGCGCCACGGAACCGGCGCTTTCGCGGCCGCAACCGGCAATGAGCTCGTGCAGCAGGGCGACGCGATCCGCACCGCGGCCGGAGGCCACGCGGCGCTGACCTTCTTTGAGAACTCGCTCGTCGTCCTCGAGCCCGAGACCCAGGTCGAGCTCGCGACGCTGCGTTCGGTCTCAGGCGGTCGCGACATCGACCTCCTCATGCGGCAGACGAGCGGCAAGACGTGGCACGTCGTCGCGCACACGATCGGTGATGGCGGTCACTACGCCGTCGTCACTCCGACTTCGACGAACACTGTGCAGGGCACAGCCTTCCAGGTGCGCGTCGACGCGCAAGGCGACACCTCCGTGAGCACGACGGACGGAGTCGTGCGCACGTTCGGTTCGGACACGAGTGTCCCGCCGGTGCAGGTCACGGCAGGTATGGTGACCGCCGTCACGACCACCGGTCCCTCGATCCCCGAGACGATGAAGCAGCCGACACTCACGTTCACTCTCGACGCCGCGCGCGAGTCGATCATCGTCAACGGCACCGGCCAGTCGGCGGGCATCACCGGCAACAGCGTGGTGCGGTACATCCCCGGATCGTCGGTCCAGCGTCAGAACGACAAGATCCTGGTGACGATCCCAGGTGCCGACGCCGGCCGCGTTTCGACCTTGGTGGCGCCGACGAGCGACGTCGTCGAGGTCCACGTTGCCGCGCAGCTCGCAAGCTCGAGCGGCGAGACGAGCGCGGTGACCGACACGCGGCCGGTCGTAGCTGGCGTCGCGAGGGGCGGCGTGAACGTGACCGGTACGCAGATCGTGGTACTGAGCGACGCGGCGGCGAAGGCCGCTCCGGCTCCGGTGCTCGTCAGCGCCCCGCCTTCTCCGACTCCATTCAATCCGCTCACCATCGTGTCGCGCGGTCAGCAGGGCGATCTCGGTCCTGCGGGCCCCGCGGGTTTGAACGGCGCTCCCGGCGCTCCCGGTCCACAGGGTCCTCCTGGTCCGACGGGTCAGCCCGGCGCATCCGGCCAGCCCGGTTCATCGGGCTTGCCTGGTGTTTCGGGGCCCGCGGGTCAGCCTGGTGCGATTGGTGCGAACGGCGCGACAGGGGCTGACGGTCTTGCTGGTGCTCCCGGTGCGTCAGGTGTCCCCGGTGTTCCCGGATCCGCCGGTGCGCCGGGTCCCGCGGGTGCGGTTGGTGCTCCAGGCGCTGCCGGTGCCGCTGGTGCGGCGGGTCCGGCAGGCGCGCAAGGCCCGACGGGCGCACCGGGCGCGGACGGCCTCAATGGTGTAGATGGTCTGAACGGTGCGGACGGCGCGACTGGCCCGACTGGCGCTGATGGCGCGACCGGGCCGACAGGCGCGACGGGCGTCGCTGGTGCGGCTGGCCCCGCTGGTCCGGCAGGTGCGATCGGCCCGACTGGTCCACAGGGTGTAGCCGGCGCGACCGGTGCCACCGGTGCGACTGGTAACAATGGTGTTGACGGATCAAACGGTGCCACCGGCGCGACCGGCAACAACGGGACGAATGGGACAAACGGCGCTACCGGTGCGACCGGAGCTGACGGCGCCGCAGGTGCGGTCGGTCCTCAGGGTCCGCTCGGTCCGACCGGCGCGACGGGCGCCACGGGTGCGACCGGCAACAACGGAACCAATGGAACCGACGGCGCGACCGGCGCTACTGGCGCGACCGGCAACAACGGAACCAACGGCACCAACGGGACGAACGGTGCCACCGGCGCCACGGGCGCGACCGGCACGAATGGAACTAATGGAACGAACGGAACAAACGGTGCGACCGGTGCGACGGGTGTGACTGGCAACAACGGCACCAACGGCACGAATGGAACCAACGGAACCGACGGCGCGACCGGCGCGACCGGCACCAACGGGACGAACGGCACCAATGGAACGAACGGTGCCACTGGTGCGACGGGTGCGACCGGTGCGACCGGTGCGACGGGTGTCGGTACGACCGGCTCAGTTGGGCCGACCGGTCCTCAGGGTCCGACCGGCGCCACCGGATCGACCGGATCGACTGGATCGACCGGCGCGACCGGTGCGACGGGCGTGGGTACAACCGGCGCGACCGGTGC
>VBDX01000221.1 GCA_005881885.1 Chloroflexota bacterium | reverse complement strand
AGGTGACAAGCGAGGGCGTCGACTTCGCGTTCGAGTGCATCGGCAATAGCGCGCTTCTCGCGCAGGCAGTCAAGGCGCTGCGACGCGGCGGAACTGCGGTGGCGGTTGGATTGCCACGCGCGGATGCCGAGGTGTCGGTCAACGTGGTCGAGCTCGTGACGCAGGAGAAGTCGCTGAAGGGCAGCATCTACGGATCGACGCGTCATTTCGCCGACATCCCTCGGCTCATTTCGCTCTACCGCCGCGGACGTCTACCGATCGACCGGCTCCTGGGCCGACGTTACCGATTGTCAGAGATCAATGACGCCTATCGGGCGCTGCTCAACGGCGAGTTCGCTCGCGCCGTGATCGTCCCGAACTGATGCGCTAAACGGTGACAGTGAAATCGCTCGTTGGGGTGGCGAAGTTATCAGGGACATCTGCCGGCTTCGGAGGCCACGTGTCTCGACAGGCGCTCGCGGGTGGCCGGCCGAGCCCGACCCCGGCCGTTCGGTCATCATCTCGGTCTTGGCTAAGCGGCGGGGCGAGACCGCGGCCGAACGCCGATGCGCGGGTCGGCGCCGTCACTAGCCGAAAGGGGAGAAGCCATGAGAGAACCGGTCGTACGCCTCCTCGCGAGTGCCCTCGTCGTCGCGTTCTGCGTCGCGCTCGCCTCCGGGGCGCTGTCCCGAACCGCGGTCGCGCAAAGCAAAGGTGGCCGACAGCTCTCGAGCGTGCGAGACCTGGTGGTTGCGCTCCAGAACGAATCCGTCGGCGGCCCCTTCACCAGCGTCTGCGTCTCGAGCGCCGCCTTCGGCGCGAACGTCATGGCGAACTGCGATAGCACGCGTCTCCCGCACAACGAGACGTCCATCGCCGTCGATCCCAATGACGCCACCCATCTCGTCGGTGGATCGAATGACACCGAGCTGCCGCCGAGCGGGGCCAGCGGCTCGGCGAAGAGCGTCGCGGGCTACTACACGAGCTTCGATGGCGGCGACAGCTGGCTGAACGGCCAGGTGCCGGCGGGCAAGTTCACGCAGACCGGCGACCCGACGATCGGATTCGATGCGCAAGGCAACGTGTATTACGGCGTCGTCGCGTTCGACCTCGGCCTCGGCGGCCTCGCGCTCGGCGGCGCGATCCAGATCTCGCGTTCCTCCGACGGCGGCCGCAGCTTTGGCGCGCCAGTCGTCATCGAACAGTCGACGTCACCGACCGCTGTCTTCGAGGACAAGCCCTATCTCGCGGTGGACACGAGCGCGACGAGCGCGTTCCGCAATAGCGTCTACATGACCTGGGCGCGCTTCCACTTCACCAGGTCGTTCACCTACCTCGAGTCACCGATCTTCTTCGCCGCGTCGCGCGACGGCGGGCAGACCTGGTCGCTGCCACAGGAGATCAGCGGGGCGAACCGCGCGATCTGCACGTTCTCGGGGACGCCGCTGGCCTATGACGGGAGGTGCAAGGAGGACCAGTTCGCGTCGCCGGTGGTCGCCGCGGACGGCACGATCCTCGTCGCCTTCGAGAACACCCAGGCAGTCGACGACGGGCAGTTCCGGAGCCAGTACCTCCTTGTGCGATCTCGTGACGGAGGCGCGACGTGGAGCGCTCCGGTCCGCGCGAGCGACGTCCTCCGGGACGGCGTGAACGACTATCCGATCAACGTCAACGGGAGGCAGACCCTCTCGAACTCGCAGTTCCGGGTGAACTCGGCGGGCAATCTCGCGATCCACTCGGCGAGCGGAGCGCTCCACATCGTGTGGTCGGACAACCGGAACGGCACCGCCGACGCGACGAACACGGACGTCTTCGTCGTCTCCTCCACTGACGGCGGCACTACCTGGTCACGTCCGGCGGCCGTGAGCCGCTCGCGGAATGACCAGTTCTATCCCTGGGCGGCCGTTGCGCCCGATGGCACGCTCAACGTGATGTACATGGACCGGAGTTACGACCGCGGAAATTCGCGCTACGGCATCACGCTCTCACGGCGGGCGTTCGGAGCGAGCACCTTCAGCGGTCAGCGGATCGACACGGGCCTCTCCGACCCCAATCACGCCCGCTGGTTCGCCGGCTCGACCGGCGGCGAGACCACGTTCCTCGGCGACTACAACGGCCTCGCCGTGGGGTCCGACGGCGTCGCGCACCCGCTCTGGACCGACATGCGCCGCCTCGTGACGGTGAACGGCGCGAGCGGCACGAACGAGGACATCTTCACGGTCGCGGTCCCGTGAGGCCGCTCAGCTTCGAGGAGCGAGGGGGCCGCCTCGCGCCGGCCCCCTCTTCGGCTGGCAGGCTATATCGCTCGGAGTCCCGCCAGAATCTGCGGCCGCTGCCCCCTAGCTTGTTAGTGAGACTTTTCGCGTCTCGCGTAGTCATTCACGACGTGGCAAAATCATTAGCAAATCCGCGCCGACGTAGCTCAGCCGGTAGAGCAGCGGTTTCGTAAACCGCCGGTCGGCAGTTCGAGTCTGCCCGTCGGCTCAGTCGAGAACTTGAGCAAATTCGCAGGTCGCCGAAGCGACGCAGCAACAAGACCGCCATTCAGGGAAAGGAGT
>VBDX01000149.1 GCA_005881885.1 Chloroflexota bacterium | reverse complement strand
GACCACGATGTCGTCGTACGCCGCGCCGTTCTCGGTGACGTAGAGCTGTGCGGGCGCGTACTCGCGGTGAAGTCGCACCAGCAGCCGTCGGAATGAAGCGGGGTGCACCTCCCACCCGATCGCGGTGTGCTCTCCCTCTGGGTCGACGCGCTCGCCGCGCAGCGGTCCGTCGCTCGAGGCGCGCACCACGCGACGCGCGTAGTAGTTCACGCCGAGGAAGTCGAGCCTGCCGTCGTATCCGTTGAGCTCCCAATTCCCGTAGGGCCGGTAGAGGTCGACCATGTCCGTGGGATACCCGCGTCCGAAGAGCGGGTCGAGGAACCAGCGGTTCAGATATCCGTCCATGCGCACGGCCGCGTCGGCGTCGGCGGGCGTGTCGCTTGCCGGATCGCATGGCGAGAGGTTCAGCGCGATGCCGACGCGCGAGTCGCGATGCGCTGCGCGGACCGCGGTGGCCGCGGCACGATGCGCGAGCAGCAGGTGGTGCGAGACGAGCACCGCCGTGCGGAAATCGCGAATGCCGGGCGCGTGCACGCCGACGTAATGCCCGGCGTACGCGACGACCTCTGGCTCGTTCAGCGTGATCCAGTCGCGGACGCGATCGCCGAGCCTGCGCGCGACGGCATCCGCGTACCGGCCGAACGCCTCGACCGTCTCGGGCGCGGACCAGCCGCCTTTGTCCTGAAGAGCCTGCGGCAGGTCCCAGTGGTAGAGCGTGACGAACGGCCGGACGCCGTTTGCGAGGAGCTCGTCGATGAGCCCGTCGTAGAACGCGAGTCCCGCCTCGTTCACCGCGCCGCCGCCGACCGGCAAGACGCGCGGCCAGCTGATCGACAAGCGGTACGCATTGCATCCCAGCCCGCGAAGCAGGCCGACATCCTCGCGCCAGCGGTGGTAGTGATCGCACGCGATGTCTCCGGTCTCGCCGGTCGAGATCGCGCCTGGCCGCCGGCAGAACGTGTCCCAGATCGAGGGTCCCTTCCCGTCGGCATCATGCCCGCCTTCGATCTGGTACGCGGCGGTGGCCGTGCCGAAGAGGAACCCTGCTGGAAAGCGCCGCGCGAGCGCAGTCGGTTCGCTCATCGGCGCGGCTCCGCCGCTGCCCATTCGAGCCCCATACGCGCGTTGATCCCGCCATCGACGTAGAGGAGCTGACCGGTGACGTAGTCGGCGGCGGGCGAGACCAGGAACGCAACGACCCGCGCGACGTCGGCAGGCTCACCCATCCGACCCCATGGGACGCGGCGGGCGGTGTGCTCGCTCGAGTAGCCCGGCATCTCGAAGTAGCGCGGCACCTCGATGAGCCCCGGCGCCACCGCGTTTACGCGGATCTTCTTCGGCGCGAGATCCATCGCCAGGGCGCGGGTGAATGCATTGAGCGCGCCTTTCGTCGCCGCATAGGCAGCGTGGCCCGGAAAGCCCGCGCCGCCGTGTATCGAGCTCACGTTCACGATGGATCCGCCGCGGCGCTCGAGATGGGGCACGGAGCGTTGCGCGCAGAAGTACGCCGCCCGCACATTCACGTCGAACAGCTCGTCGTACTCGGCCTCGGTGAGCGCGAGCGGGTCGCGCGTCTTTGTCACGCCCGAGTTGTTCACGAGCACGTCGAGGCCACCGAGCTCCGCGGCGGCTTCGTCGACGACGCGACGGCAGTCGGCGACCTGCGACAGGTCGCCGCGCAGGATGGTGGCGCGGCCGCCGGCAGAGGTGATCTCCATGCAGGCCTCGCGCGCGCCGTCGTCCAGTGCACGGGGGGCCGGGGCGGCGGAGGCCCCTCGATCGTTCATACGCGTTCCTCCACACGGCCACGCAGATGCCAGCGGTCGCCGAAGAGATTGAGGTGAACCGGCCGGCGCGGATGCGCTGCGATCACGTCCTCGTCGAGGGTGATGCCGAGACCGGGGCCGGGCGGCAATGGGAAGGCGCCGTCCACGACCGCGGGAACGCCGCGAGCTGCGTCGCTGACGAACGGATCCACGAAGTCGTTGAAGTGCTCGAGGATCTTGAAGTTGGGCGCCACCGCCGCGAAGTGCAGCGCCGCCGCGGTGGACACGGGTCCGCCTACGTTGTGCGGCGCGACCATCACGTTGTACGACTCCGCCCACGTCGCGAGCTTCCGGGTCTCCGCGATCCCGCCCATCATCGTGAGGTCCGGCTGGATGACGTCGGCGGCCTGGAGCTCGAACACTTCGCGGAACTCGTGGCGAACGTGGATCCGCTCGCCGGTCGCGACCGGGACGTTCACCTGGCGCGCAACCTTCGCCAGCGAACGCACGTTATCTGGCGGCACCGGCTCCTCGATCCACCCCGGCCGGTAGGGCTCGAGCTCGCGCGCGATCGCGATCGCCTGCGCCGGCGTGAAGCGGCCGTGCATCTCGACGAAGACCTCGCCAGCTTCACGGCGCGGTAGCCCTTGCCCAGAGCGCGCCGCGCGGCGTCGCGGAATTCCTCTGGCGTGCGCTCCACCGTGTACCAGCCGTTCGCATACGTCGGGATGCGGTCGCGGATCGGACCGCCCAGAAGCTGGTAGACCGGAACGCCCAGCGCCTTCCCGGCGATGTCCCAGCAGGCCATCTCGATCACCGCGAGCGCGGACATCGCGATCTGGCCCGCACGCGCGTAGTCGTCGCGGATCATGCGACGCGCGAGCGCTTCGAACGCGAACGGGTCCGCGCCGATGACGTGCGTCGGTACGGCCTCCTCGAGGTAGCCGAGCAGCGCGCTGGTGTGGTTGATCATGCGCACCTCGCCGACGCCCTCGATGCCTTCATCGGTGCGGACGACGACGTAGGTGAGGTTGCGCCACGCGGCGCCGAGCACGAGCGGACGGACCCCTGTGATCTTCATCCTTTGATCCCCGTCGTGACGATCCCGCGGACGATGAAACGCTGCGCGAACGCGAAGAACGCGATGAGCGGAAGGACGTAGAGGACAACGCCGGCCATCGTCACGGTCTGCAGCGGGTTGCCGTGTGGATCGGCATACGCGTTCGCCATCCGGACAGCGAGGGTGGTGTTGTCCTGATGGAGCAGCAGCGCCGGGTAGAGCCAGTCGCCCCACACCCAGAGGAACATGAAGATCGCGCTCGCCGCGAGCGCGGGTCCGGCGTTGGGCAGGTAGATCTGGAGGAAGATCCGCAACGGGCCGGCTCCGTCGACCTCGGCCGCGTCGTCGAGCTCGCGCGGAAAGCTCGCGAAGAACTGACGGAAGAGGAAGATCGCGAACGGGCTCCCGCCGAGGCCCCAGAGGATCCACGGCCAGTACGTATTGGTGAGACCTAGCCGCGCGAACATCACGAACTGCGGCACGAAGAGGACGAGGTTCGGCACCATCCAGGTCGCGAGGACGAGCACGAACAGCTTGTTCCGACCCGGCCCTTCGTGCCGCGCGAAGCCGTAGCCGACGAGGGCGCTCACCAGCACCGCGAGGAACGCGTATGCGCCGCTCAGGAAGAGCGAGTTCGCCGCGAAGTGAGCGAAGTCCGCCAGCGCGACCGCGAGCTCGTAATTGAGCCACTGCGGCTCGGCCGGGAAGAGCGCGGAGCCGTACTCGGACTGCTTCTTGAGCGAGGTCACGAGCACCCAGAAGAGCGGAAGCGCGAACACCGTCGCGGCGATGAGGACGGGGCCGTAGGTGGTCGTCCATCGCATTGCGGTGCCCGACCGTCCTGCTACTCCGCCTCCACCTCCGTAGTACCGCATCACGGCTCGACCCCGTAGAAGACCCACCGGCGGCTCGTCTTGAACAGGAGGACGGTGAGTCCCAGGACGACCGCGAAGAGGACCCAGAGCAGCGCCGAACCGTAGCCGAAGAGCTGCTTCGTGAAGATCTCGATATACGCATGCACCACATAGAGGTAGTTGTCGCGCGGCGGCACGGTGCCGGGACTCAGACCGAGGATGCCGGGCGAGAGCAGCATCGGCTGCACGAGGATCTGGAGCGCGACGATGATCCCGGTGACGAGGTTGAAGAAGATCACCGGAGTGAGAAGCGGAAGCGTGATGTAGCGCGTGACCTGCGCGCGACTCGCGCCGTCGATCATCGCCGCCTCGCGGTATTCGGCGGGGATCCCCTGAAGTCCCGCGAGAAAGACGACCATTCCGCCACCCGCAGCGCCCCAGATCGTGAGGACCGCAAGCACGGCCGTCGGATACTCGACGAGCCAGCGAACGTTGACGTCCGGCAGCACCACACCGAGCAGCGCGTTGAGCAGCCCACCGGTCGGGTCGACGAAGATCTTCCAGATCCAGACTCCGGCCACGACGGGAACGACGTAGGGCAGATAGAAGATCGTTCGAAAGACATTCGAGAAGCGGATCGGCTGGTTCACCATCAGCGCGAGCACAAGCTGCAGTACGAGCCCGACCGGGACGACCACGGCCATGAGGAGCAGCGTGCGGCCCAGCGCGTACTGCGCGTCGGAGTCGCCGAGCGCGCGGAGGTAGTTGTCGGTCCCGACGAAGCGGACATAGTCGAGGTTCAGCCCGTCGTAATTCGTGAACGACATGAGAAACGCTCCCACGAGCGGGACCGCGCTCAGGACCACGAATCCGAGCAGCCACGGAGAGATCAGCAGGTAGAAGGTCACCGCTCGACGCACGCCGCGGCGGCGCCATGCGGCGGGCCGCGGCATCGTTCGTGGCAGGACCTGCGTCGCGCCGGCCATTAGCCGCCGATGATGCGCTTGCCGTCCGCGATCGCTGTGTTGACCTCCGCCTCGATGTTCTGGACGAACTTGTCGAAGCTGATGGAGCCCTTTAGGGCGGGCTCGAGGTTCTTCTTCCAGCTCGTCGCGAAGGTCTCCTCCCCTATGTAGGGATTGAACTGCAGGATGAAATCGCTCTTGGGGAGCTCACCTTGAAGCACCCGCTGCACCTGCTTCTGGAAATCGGACTGTTGAGGCATCTGCGAGTACAGCGACTTCAGTCCGGGGACGCCCCAGCCGCTCTTCGCGCGGTCCTGCGCCGGCTTGCCCCCCATGTACTGCTCGAACACCGACCACGCCGCGTCGGCATCTTTCGTTTGAGACGAGATGACCCAACCTGTCGCCGTCATCGTTGGATCGCGCCGGACGCCGGACCAGGTTGGTGCGGGCAGGAAGACCGTCTTCCCCTTGGTCTTGTCGCTCTCGGCCATTGCGCTGAACCAGTAGCCGTATTGGAGGATCGCGATCTGGCCCTCGTTGAAGTCCGCGCCCATCCAGTTCGGACTCGGATCGATCGGCGTCTGGTTTACGCCGTCCGCGGCCAGGTCATAGAGGTACCTGATGACCTTGTTGGACTCGGGGTTGGCGGCGATGACGAGCTTCGAGAAGTCGTCGGTGTAGAGGGACTGGTTCTTCTCGGCGAGCATGTTCATGGCGGTCCGATCGATCCATTGGTCGTTGTTCGAATGGACGAAGCCCCAGTACACGCGCTTGCCGGCGGATTTCTTGTTGACCTTCCTCGCGAGATCGCGAAGCTCGTCGTACGTCAGTGGCGTGGTGTCACTCGGGATCTTCACGCTCGCCTCGTCGAATGCTTTGGTGTACGCGTAGAGCGTGAAGTCGGGCGACCAGTCCTTGACCATGCCGTAGAGGTCACCCTTGCCGACCTGCTTGCCGTCCCATTTGTAGAAGTTGTTCGCTGGTGCAAGATCGTCGATCTTGAGGAGCTTGCTATTGGCGAAGTACGGTTGAAGGTCCTTCACCATCTTTCGCGAGATGTACTGGGGCACCCCGGCGGCCTGGACGCGGAAGATGTCCGGAGAGTTGCCCGCCGCCCACATCGCGTAGAGCGTGGTCAGGTCGCTCTTGACCACCTCGATCTTGAGCTTCGTGGCGCTTTCGAGGGTCTTGCGATCGTCATCATTGAACTCGTTCGGGTCGGTCATGACGACGACCTTCCCGCTGCCGCCCGTCTTCGGCGTGGGCTGACAGGCCGAGAGGATCGGTGTCGCGGCGGCGGCCGCGGCGATCGCGCCGGCTCCGATCAGGACTTTGCGGCGTGAGAGGCCAGGCATCAGGCCCTCCTGCGGTCAGGGGGCTTGCGCCCCGGCCCCCGGTGGGCGCCATCTCCCCGACCTTCCTTCTCCGATGTGACCGGTAACATAGCCCTATTTCCGACCTTGTCAAGTGGCGTCCGGGAAAGCTGCGGCTAGAGTTCGGCGGGTGAAGGGCGCCACCATCCGGGACGTCGCGCGACGCGCCCGCGTCTCGCACCAGACGGTCTCCCGTGTGATCAACGGCCATGAGAGCGTGACGGATGAGACACGCGAACGAGTCCTGCGCGCCGTTCGGGAGCTCGAATACGTGCCCAGCGCGGTGGCGCGGAGCCTCTCGTCGCAACGCACGCACACGCTCGGGATGGTCACCACCGACGTGAGCGACCACTTCTTCGCCGAAGCGGTGGCCGGCGCCGAGGCGGAGGCACGAAAACGGGGCTACTTCATGATCATCGGCAGCATCGAGGAAGGCTCCGAAGACGACGAACGCACCTACCTACACCTGATGCTCGAGCGCAGGGTCGAGGGCCTCATCGTCGCGGTCCCGCGGCTGCGGCTCGCGGAGGACGACCCCCTCGCGGACGCGGTCGCCCGAATCCCCACCGTGCTCGTGGCGTCGGATATCGACCTTGCTGGTGCGGATCACGTGGACATCGACAACCGCCGCGGCGGTCACGAGGCGACGGGCTACCTCGTCGCTCAGAACCATCGGCTCATCGGGACGATCACCGGTCCGCTGGACTGGCCGTCGGCACGCGCGCGACTCGACGGCTACCGCGACGCGCTCAAGGACGCAGGCATCGCGGCGGACCGGACGCTGGTGGAGCCGTGCGTTGACTGGGGACTGGAGAGCGGACGGCGCGCGGCCGAACGCCTCCTGGCGTCCGCGCCCAAGCTGTCCGCGATCTTCGCGCAGAGCGATCTGCTCGCGCTGGGCGCGATCGCCACGCTCCGCGCCCGCGGCCTGCGCGTTCCCGATGACGTGTCGGTCGTCGGCTTCGACGACATCCCGGTATCGAGCGTCGTCGATCCGCCGCTGACAACGGTGCGCCAGCCGATGCGCGAGGTTGGCGAGCTCGCGGCGCGTCTCATCGGCGATCGCGCTGCGAGCTCGCGAAAGACGAAGGGCTCGCGGCATACGCTGCGCGCGCCGCTCATTATCCGCGGGAGCGTGGCTCGACTGGACGGTGGTCGGATTCGCTAGGCGCCGGTGCCGGCAGACCGCCGGCCAAGTCTCGTTATCAGTAGTGCCCGACGTCAGGGACGATCGTGGTAGCTCCGGCCAGATCGGTGACCCAGCGATTCACGTCCGGCCGGAGGAAGTCGACAATGAGCCAGTTCAGCAGGGCGGTTGGGCCTGTATATGAGGGGTCGGGTGGGCCTGCGAAGACAAGCGGGTGGTAATGGCGGTGGAGGCGGAACTCATAGGTGCCCACCTGCGGCGGTTCGGCGCCGCTGGACCTCGTGACGAACGCCGTTCGGGTGACCGCTGCCGTCGCGAGTCCACCGTGGTCCGTCGCCCGCGGATCCCATTTCTCAAGCCGCACTGCAATGCCTGCGTACCGCACTTCTTTGAGCCCGCCGGACTCGGCTTCGGCCCGGTCGTGCTCGAGCAAAGGCATGGTGTACGCCTCGTACGTACCCGCCACGAAGCTTGCGGACTTCGACATATCGAATGCATGTAGGGCCGTGAGCGTGCGCGCTTGATAGAACTCGTTGAAGAAAGACTTCAGCTCCGTTGCGAGCTGCGTGTCGCTCGCGGGGATCGGAGTAGTCACCGGCTGCGAGATCCACCCGCCAGTCGCGGGGTTGAGGAAGTCGTAGATGACCCAGAGAACGCCATCGGCACCGATGCGCTGGCGCTGCAGACGGAACCGATACGTCGCCGTCTCCGCGCTCGGGCTCGCGCCCGCGCGAACTTCTTGGCGGGTCCTGGTAACGCTCACTTCGGCGTAGCCCCAGCCGCCGTCTCCACGCCACTGGTCAACCTTTACGCCGATGTCGTTGAAGGTCACTTGTTGCAGAACGCCGGCTTGCGCGTCGCGGATCTCGCGGTCCAAGAGCGGCAGCGTGTAGTCGCCGTATGCACCACCCACGAGCCCGCGCAGAGCGTCGACGCCGAACTGGCCTCCTGGCCGCAGCGTCCGCGCTTGGTAGTTGAGCTCGAAGACCTGCTGGACCTCGGTCTCGATCCGCGGTTTCGAGAAGGAGGCGTTAGCCAATGTCGTGGGCGAACCGGCCGTCTTCGGAACATCTGGTTGGGCGGGCACCGCCGAAGGAGTCGCTGACGGACTGCACGCAGCGGCGAGCACGAGGATGGCGGCGATGGTGAGTTTGAACACGCCGGCAAGCGACGCTATCTCGCGGACCGCTCGGTCAGGTGTCCAGTGGGTCTCGCTGCCGCCAGGACCTGTCGCCAGCGGCGCTGGTCCTCAAGTCCCAAGCAGGTCGAGGCTACGCGCCGCCACCGCGCCGCTGGCTCTGCACCCATGCGGCCACATCTCGATCCCAGGCATGGCCTCTGTCCTTGATCGTGCCAAGCGAAGACAAGATGAGGTCCCAGCGATGCTGATTCTCTAGCGCTCGCCGCGTAGCCAGCGCGATGAACGCGCTCCGTTTGTGGCGTCCAACACGCCGATCTATGGCGCGGACGAGCTCCTCATCGAGGGTGATCTGAAGCCGCACAAAACCAGCGTATCGGAGCTACGGCCGGGGCTTCTCCTCCAGCCACCCGCAGGCCAGCGAGCGGCAGTCGTGCGGGCGATACGTGGCGTGACGCGGTCGCCACAGCATCGTGAGCATGCCGACACTGCTGAGCATCACCGCCGCGAGCACGAACGCGACCTGTCCATCCGCGGTGAGTAGATCGAGAAGCGCCGATCCCATTGCCTACCTCAACAGAGCGACTGCCCCTTGCGTTATCGGGTGCGCTTGCGGGCGTACGCGCGTGTGTCGGCGTTCTCGACGAGGGCCTCTGCTGTCTTCCCATCCATAGGGTACGAGGAAACGCCCCACGAGCGCGCGGGCATTTTGATCGATCCGCCGCCCGGAAGTTTCACCTCAGTCGCATCGAGGATCTCCATGAGCCGGACGACCACCTTCTCGGCCTCCTCGCGCGGCGTGTCCGGCATCACGATCGCGAACTCGTCCCCGCCGTACCGCGCGGGCACGTCCTCGGTCCGTACCCGCTCGCTGATGGACTGGCCGAGCATGCGGAGCACTTCGTTCCCGGCGAGGTGACCGTAGGTATCGTTGACCTTCTTCAGCTCGTCGATGTCAAAGAACGCGACGGCGAGTGGCGACTGGTGGCGCTCGGCGCGCGCGACCTCCTCCTCGAGGCGGTCGTAGAAGTAGCGGAAGTTGTGGATTCCGGTGAGCGCGTCGGTGTTGGCGGCGCGCTTCAGGCGCTCGTGCAGCTCGGCGACCTCGATCTGGGCGGCGATCTGCGCGCCCACAGTCTCCATGAGTGTCAGGTCGCGTTTGCTGAAGGCGGCCACGGTTTGATGGCTCAGCACGAGCACGCCCACCGTCCGGCCGCGCGAGACGAGCGGCACGACGAGCTCGCTCCGCACCCGCGGGTCGCCGATGTAGCGCGGGTCGGCGCGCACGTCGTCGACGATCTGCCCCTCCCGATGTGTGAAGACCCACCCCGAGATGCCCCGGTCGGTCGGGATACGCGAGGGCGACTCGACCGTCGTCCAGGTCCCGGCGACCGCACGCGCGACCAGCTCGTCGGTCTGCTCGTCGTGGAGGAGGATCGTGAGCGAGGCGCCGGGAACGGCGCGCTGCAGCACGACGAGCGTGCGGTCAAGAAGCTGCTGCAGGTCGAGGATGGTGTGGAACTCGGGCGTGAGCTCGGAGAGGATCGCGAGCTCGCGGCTGGTCGTCTGCACCTCCTCCTCCGCCGCGTGGATGACGCCGCGCGCGTCGATCATCGCGACGAACGCGTTCACGACCGTGGGGTCGTACCACTTGCCGGACATCCCTTTGATCTCGGCGAGCGCCTGATCCTCGCGCCGGGCGGGCCGGTATGGGCGATCGGCGAGCATCGACTCGTAGGCGATCGCGACGGCGAGGATGCGGGCGGTGAGCGGGATCTGCTCGCCGGCGAGCCCATCGGGGTAGCCCGCGCCGTCCCAGCGCTCGTTCGCGTGACGGACGATGGGCACCACGCCGCGCAAGAAGCGGATCGACTCGAGGATGCGCGCCCCAAGGATCGGGTGCTCCTGCATGATCTTCTTCTCTTCGGGTGTCAGCGGTCCGGCCTTCGAGAGGATCGCGGCCGGCACGCCGATCTTCCCGAGGGAGTGGAAGAGCGACGCGTAGCGCAGGTCGCGGAGCTCATTCTCCGAGAGCTCCAGCCGCTCGCCCATCGCCACGGCATCCGCGGCGATCTTGCGCTGGTGGTCTTCGCGATAGTGGTCGCGCGCGACAATCGTCGACATGAGCGTGGATACGGTCGAGAGGTACGCGTCGTCCAGCTCTCGATAGAGGCGGATCGAGCGGATCGTCGACGCACCGACGCCCGCGAGGATGCCGATGAGCTCGCGCTCGTCATCGGTCATGAGGTGCGGCTCTCGCCAGGTGACAAAGAGCACTCCGACGGTCTGGTCGGCGGAGCGGAGCGGGTGGACGAGCAGCGCCTCATGGCCGAAGCGCTCGAGGAGCTTGCGCGCATTCTCCGGAGCGTCATCGCGCTGCGCGAGCGCGACTGGCTGCCCGGACTCGAGCACGCGCGCCATCAGTGGCGTGTTCTTGGGAAGGGCGAGGACATCGCTCGCCGGTTTGCCGGTGGAGAAGGCGAAGTCGAGCGTGTCTCCGCCCTTGTCGAGGTAGATCGCGCATACCGCGGGCTTCAAGAGACCGACGACCGATTCGGCGAGGAGCCGCGTGACGTCGACGAGCTCGGTCCTTTCGGCGATCGCGAGCCCGACGCGGTGCAGCTCGAAAAGCCGCCTCGACAGCATCGCGGTGCGTTCGTAGAGGTTCGCGCGCTCGAGGGCGATCGACGCCTCGTTCGCGATCGCGGTGAGGAGCTGGAGATCGCCGTCGTCGTATGCGCTCGGCCGGCGGCTTTGCGCGGAGATCGCGCCGACCACGAGGTCGCGTTGCCGGAGCGGCGCAACGATGATCGAGTGCTCCTCGACCGCGCCCCAGGACGTGAGTTCGGGGAGACCGAGCCGCCCCCTGTCGTGCTCGATATCACGAAGAAGCAGCGGCCCGCGCTCGACGGTCGCACCGACAAGGGTGCCTGCACGTGGCCGCTCGATCGGCGCGAGCTCCTTCCCGCCATCCATGAGGAAGCGGTATCGCACGGTCGACCCGTCCGGTCCGAGCGTCGCCACGAAGAAGTTGTCCGCGTCCATGACCGCGGCAACCTGCCGGTACACGTTCCGGAAGACCTCGTTCGGGTCAAGCGAACTGCCGACCGCGTGGCCGACCTCGACGAGCGTGGCCAGAAGGCGCGCGCGGCGCTCGGCAATGAATCGCGCGCGGATGTCGAGGTAGCCGAGCAGGAAGAGCGGGATTCCCGGAAGGAGGAACCATGGCTGCACGAGGATGATCTCGACCGCGATGACCGCCGCGAGACCCCAGAGGAGCTGCGCGCGTCCGGTGCGGTTGATCCATCCCATGGTCTGCCCGCTCATCTGCTCGGTCCCGAGCATCAGCTGTAGCGCGAGGATCTGACCGAGGTCGAGCACGACGAGCGCGAGGGCGGCGAGCGCGCCCGCGGCGATGACCTCCGCGACCGGGCCGATGACTCGATCGGCCATCGACTGGAGAATGAGCTGGAACACCATCGCGGCCGTCCCGGCGCTGATCGCCTGCGCCGCGCTGTTGCGGATGAGCCGCACGGGCGACTTGCGGGTGGCGAGGTCGACGACGATGCGCGCAAACGCCGCGACGAGCGCGAGCTGTCCCGGTGTTAGGAGGACGACCCCGGCCAGGACCGCCACTTCCGACGCGGAGAGCTCGACGTTCGGAGCGATGCGGATCGGACGGAGCGAGAGGAGGACGCAGAGGGCCCAGATGTAGAAGGCCACGATGCCCGGCGGTTCGTCATTCAGGACGTCCTGGATGCCGAGCGCGACGAACGGCGCGGCGACCAAACAGGTGACCGCGACGAACACGTACGCGCGAGCCGGGATCCGTCTCATCCTTGCCCTTCCTGCGTCATGACCGTACGCCTGGCACGAGTATGACCTGGGATCATTCGGCTATCAGCGAAAAGTTCAGCGGGTCCTTACGCGGATCGCGTGATGCGCCGCGGTTTGGTGGTCCGACGGCGGCGCAGCGTCGCCCAATCGGCGATGTCCCCCCACCGCCACACGAGATATCCACCCACAGTCGAGAGGGGCGTGGGGAAGTGGGTCGTCACCGCGAGCTGGCTCACCCGCTGACGGGAGACGCCGATCCTCCGCGCAACCTCCGCGCCGCTGAGAAGCTGCTGTCGTAAAGGACCGTCCCCATGATCCAGCTCTACAGCGACTTCGGACGCGAGCGCATTCTTCACGTGGGCTTTGCGTAGGCCGCGCCTGAAGGCACTTAGAGCGGCCGCTGCTGCTACCCCTGGGTCGCTCGCTTTCACGGATGCGCCCAGATCAAGCGTGTTGGTGGCAAGGTTCGCAGACGCGAATGGTGCTGCGATGCGGCGCTCCTCTTCCGCCCCAATCGCGAAGTCCTCCAGCACTTCGTCCGTGACGGGCACGGAGAGCGGTGTCGAATGCACATCGACGATGTACCGGCGGTTCTTTCTCTTGATGGTCATCTTCCCTCTTCGAAGCCGCCACGGCGAAGCTTTGGCAGGACGATTCGTTTCCACCTGCGATCGCCGGGCATTCCCGGCAATGCCAACTCGTCCACAAGCTCCCGGACGTCGCGATCCATTCTGCTGTGCCCTTGTCATATGTCAATGTGCCCCTCCGGTTGAGGTACCACCTGCAAAGAGAGCGGCCACACCTTGCGGCGGACACCGCCCCGACATACCACCGGCAGCGCTCTCTCGTTAGACACTTCGTGGGTGCCCTTGCGAAAGTCCTGTCAGCCGTCGCACTCGTGGTGGCGCTCACACAGCTCGTGCCCGCACGCGCGGCGACCTGTGCCAGCAGCGTCGGACCGGGCATTCCGCCGCCCGCTCAGTTGCCGAGCGGCCTCGTCGGATTCCATGCCGCGTGGTACGGACAGAGTGGATACATGTCGCTCTGTGCGGGAACGACGGCGACCGCGACCGTCGCCTTCTATAACAGCGGGTCGCGCGGCTGGGTCACCGGGCGCTTGGGCGAAGCTGCATACCTCGGCACGTGGAACCCCGATCCCGGACAGGATCGCGCGAGTTACCTAGGTGGTGACGGCACGAACGGATCGCCCGCGACGGGATGGCCGCGGTTCAACCGGCTCGCGTCACAACCGGCCGCATACGTCGGTCCGAATCAAGTCGCATGGTTCCAGTTCGCCGTCGTCGCTCCGCCCGCGCCTGGGACGTATCGCATCGCGCTGCGGCCGCTCATCGAGAGCGCGCAGTGGATGGAGGACTACGGCGTGTTCTGGGTGGTCACCGTCCTCAACGCGGATGGCACCCCGCCACCGCCGCCACCTCCCGATCCAACGCCGGCGCCCACGCCGGCGCCGGTGGTCACAACGGTCGTCGTGTCGTATTTCGGTCCGGGACTCTTTGGCAACCGCACCGCGTGCGGACTGACGCTCACGACGACCCTTCAAGGCGTCGCGCACCGCACGCTCCCCTGCGGCTCGCCGGTGACGCTCCGCTATGGCGCGAACATGGTGACGGTGCCGGTCGTCGACCGTGGACCGCAGGTCGCCGGACGCGAGTTCGATCTGACCTACGCGACGAAGCTCACGCTGGGATGCCCCGACATCTGCACGCTGCAATGGATTCGCTGATCGCGCCGCGCTAGCGGCTCCGGAGCCAGCGCTCCCCAAGCAGGACAGCGAGACAGATCGCGGCAACACCGAGGAGCTCGATGAACCCTCCGCGCGACATCGCAGGCAGCACCACCGCACCCAATAGCACCGTAAGGAGGACGAGCGCCGCGATCGTCATGAAGGCGCCGCGCCCGGTCAGGCGGATGGCGGCTCCTTTGATGGGGGCACGGACGGGGCCGGCAAAGCCGGGCCCGTCCGACGGATGCGGCGGAGCGCCCATGCGATCGGGTCGTACTGCGCCGTCACGACACGCTCCTTGAGCGGAATGATCGCGTTGTCGGTGATGTGGATGTCCTCCGGGCAGACCTCGGTGCAGCACTTGGTGATGTTGCAGAAGCCCAAGCCGTGCTTCGCACGGATGAGGTCGAGCCGGTCGTTCGTATCGAGCGGATGCATCTCGAGCGCGGCAAGCCGGACGAAGAAGCGTGGACCGGAGAACGACGGCTTGTTCTCCTCGTGATCGCGGATGACGTGGCACACGTCCTGGCAGAGGAAGCACTCGATGCATTTGTGGAATTCCTGTACTCGGTCCACGTCCTCCTGGTACATCCGCCGCTTGCCGTCGGGGTCCTTCGGCTTCGGTTTGAACGGCGGGATCGTCTTGGCCTTCTCGTAGTTGAAGGAGACATCGGTCACGAGGTCTTTGATGAGCGGGAACGTTCTCACTGGCGAGACTGTGATCGCCTCCCCTGTCGCGAACTCGCTCATCCGCGTCATGCACATGAGCTTCGGCGCCCCATTCACTTCGGCGCTGCATGAACCGCACTTCCCGGCCTTGCAGTTCCAGCGCACCGCGAGATCCGGGGCGTGGGTCGCCTGGATACGGTGGACGACGTCGAGGACGACCATGCCCGCATCGATAGGGACGACGTACTCGACGTGCTCGCCCGCCGAGCCCTCCCCGCGCCAGATCTTCATCCTGACCTCGGGGGTTCGAGGAGCAGGGGAAGGGGCCCCTGGGCGCGAAGCGACTGCCCCCTCAGAAGTCATTCCTTCCCCCCAATCACGGCGGGCTCGCCGGTAGCGACCATCTCTTGTGGCTTGTCTTCGCCGATGAGCTCGCGCAGCTCCGGCGGCACGGCCGGGATCGGCTCCGTTGTGAGCGCGAGTCGACCGTCACGCTTGCGCGTGACCACGTTCTTTGTCCCCCAATCCGGATCGGCTTTGGGGAAGTCCTCGCGGGTGTGTCCCCCGCGGCTCTCCGTGCGCAGGAGGGCGCTGCGCGCGACGACTTCGGCCATGCCAATAAGGTTCTCCAGATCGAGCGCGAGGTGCCACCCCGGGTTGTAGCGGCGTGTTCCGGTGACGCGGACGCGACTGGCTCGCGAGCGCAAGCGCTCGAGCTGCGCGAGCGCCTCCTCGAGCTCCTCTTTCTTGCGGATGATCCCGACAAGGTCGTGCATCGTCTCCTGCAGGTCCGCATGGATCGCGTACGGATTCTCGTCGCCCGGCCGCTCGAACGGCTCCGTCAGTCGCTTGGCGAACGCATCAACTTGCGCATCGTCGATGCGCACCGTGCTCGCGCCCTTCACGTACTCCGCCGCGGCCTCTCCCGCGCGGCGGCCGAACACGAGCAGGTCCGAGAGCGAGTTGCCGCCGAGGCGATTCGCGCCGTGCATCCCCGCCGCGACCTCGCCCGCCGCGTAGAGGCCGGGGATGGTCGCGGCGGCGGTGTCGGGATCGACCCGGATGCCGCCCATGATGTAGTGGAGCGTCGGGCCGATCTCCATCTGCTCCTTGGTGATGTCGACGTCGGCGAGCTCCTTGAACTGGTGGTACATGGACGGGAGCCGCCGCTTGATATAGTCGGCGGGGCGGCGCGTCGCGATGTCCAGGAACACGCCGCCATGCTCCGTGCCGCGGCCGGCCTTCACCTCGGAGTTGATCGCGCGCGCGACCTCATCCCGCGGTAGGAGGTCCGGCGTGCGGCGGTTGTTCCTTTTGTCCTCGAACCAGCGGTCGGCCTCGGCTTCGTTGTCCGCCGTTTCGGCCCGGAAGAACTCGGGGATGTACTTGAACATGAAGCGCTCGCCACTCGCATTCCGGAGCGTGCCGCCGTCGCCGCGCACGCCTTCGGTGACGAGGAGCCCGCGAACCGACGGCGGCCAGATCATGC
Source organism: Chloroflexota bacterium (assembly GCA_005881885.1). Classification (GTDB taxonomy): domain Bacteria; phylum Chloroflexota; class Limnocylindria; order P2-11E; family P2-11E; genus 3-1-20CM-2-70-9. The sequence continues at coordinate 19,428 of VBDX01000149.1, read as the reverse complement.
CGGTCGGGTGGAACTGCGTCATCTCCATGTCGATGAGATCCGCGCCGGCTTCGAGCGCCATGGCCATGCCGTCGCCGGTGTATTCCCAGGAGTTCGACGTGACCTTCCAGGCCTTGCCAACGCCGCCGGTCGCGAGGACGACGGCCTTCGCTTGGAAGAGGAGGAGCGCGCCGGACTGGCGCCAGTAGGCGATCGCGCCGGCCACGCGGCCGCCGTCGGTGAGAAGGTGCCGGACCGTGCACTCCATGAAGACGTCGATGCCCTGCGCGACGAGATGGTCCTGGAGCGTCCGGATCATCTCGAGCCCGGTGCGATCGCCGACGTGCGCGAGGCGTGCGTATCTATGCCCACCGAAGTCGCGCTGCAGGATGAGGCCGTCCTTCGTGCGGTCGAAGAGCGCGCCCCACTCCTCGAGCTCGAGCACCCGGTCCGGAGCCTCCTGCGCGTGCAGTTGCGCCATGCGCCAGTTGTTCAGCAGCTTGCCCCCGCGCATGGTGTCCCGGAAATGGACCTTCCAGTTGTCCTCCTGCCAGACGTTCCCGAGTGCCGCGGCGATGCCGCCCTCAGCCATCACCGTGTGGGCCTTCCCGAGGAGCGACTTGCAGACGACCGCGGTCTTTGCGCCGGCGCCGTGCGCCTCGATCGCGGCACGCAGTCCCGCACCGCCCGCACCCACCACTACGACGTCATAGGTGGCGGTGTTGATCTCGGCCATTAGAAGACGATCCTCAGATCGGTCAGCACGCCCATCGAAAGAAGCCGGATGTAGAGATCGGTGAGGCCGACCACCACCAGGCTCGCCCACGCCCAGCGCGCGTGCCTTGCGTTCAGCCAGTTCGCCCAGCTCCAGAGGCGGTAACGCAAAGACGCGCGGTGGAAGCTGTCAAGGTAGCCACCGACGAGATAGCGCAGCGAGTGACAGCTCGCGGAGTAGCCCGAGAGCAGCACGACGTTGGTGAGCAAGAGGAGCGAGCCGAGGCCAATGCCGAAGCGGCCGTTGAAATTGAACGCCAGGAACGTGTCCCACCAGAGGAACGCGAGGAGCAGGGTCGCGAAGATCAGCGCGTAGCGGTGGAGGTTCTGGATAAGGAATGGGAAACGCGTCTCGCCGGCGTACGACTTTCGCGCATCGGGTATCGCGCACGCGGGCGGCGCCCAGAAGAAGGCGCGGTAGTACGAGCGGCGGTAGTAGTAACAGGTGACACGGAACGCGAGCGGGAAGGCGACGATGAGGATCGCCGGCGAGAGGTTCCAGTACGACCCGACGATCGGCAGATGCGGATGCACGCAGTTCGCGGTGATGCACGGCGAGTACAGGGGCGAGAGATACGGCTCGTAGAAGTAGTTCGCGTTCGCGAGGCCGGCGTACACGGAATAGAGGACGAATGTGCCGAGCACGACGACGATGACGAGAGGCTCGAGCCACCAGAGGTCCCTGCGCTCGGGCACCACACTTCGCACGCCTGCCCTGAGTGATGTCGTCGCCACCGCCGCCGATGGTGGGCGCTCGTCGTCGAGAACGCAAAGGTTTCGATGCGCTCGCTGCGATAGCAGTAGGCTATGACCACATGGAGTTCCACCAGCTCAAGTACTTCGTAGCGGTGGCCGAGCAGCGGCACTTCACCAAGGCCGCGCGAAACCTGCGGATCGCACAGCCTTCCGTATCCCGAGCGATCCGCGTGCTCGAGAAAGAGCTCGGTACTCCGCTCTTTCACCGCATGAAGGGCAATGTGGCGCTCACCTCCGCGGGCGAGGTGCTGCTTCCTTGGGCGCGCCGCGTGCTCGCGGACGTTGACGGCGCCGCCCTCGAGGTGCGCGAGCTCGCCGATCTACGGCTTGGTCGGCTCGCTGTCGGCGCGACACCGTCTCTGACCACGACGCTGCTGCCGCCGGCGCTCGCGCGCTTCCACGTCGCATTTCCCGGTGTCGATCTCGTGCTCCACGAGGCGGGCTCGCGTGACCTCGTGCGTGAGCTCGAGCAAGGGGCGCTCGACATCGCGCTCGTGATCCTGCCGTTGCGGCATGAGGTGCTCGAGACGACGCCGCTGCTGCGCGAGGAGCTCGTTGTCGCCGTCGCCGCTGACCACCCGCTCGCGTCGCGCAAGACGATAGGTGTGGCTGATCTCAAGGGCGTTCCCCTCGTGATGTTCCGCGACGGCTATGACCTGCGCGCAACGACGCTCGCGGCCTTCCGGCGCGCGGGGTTCGAGCCGACTCTCGCTCTCGAGGGTGGCGAGATGGACGGCGTGCTCCGCCTTGCGGCGGCGGGCCTCGGCGTGGCCATCGTGCCCAGCCTGGTGATCGAACCCGCGGGTCCGCTGCGCGCGGTGCGGCTCGCGGATCCGCTCACGCGCACGATCGGCTTCGCGAACCGGCGCGATCGCCGCCTTACCCGTGCGGGACGTGAGTTCGTCGAGACGGTCCGCGCGCTCGTGCGCGGACGAGAGTGGCTGCGTACGCGGCCCGCGGGGCTCACGGTGCTCGACGCCAAGGGCTGACTGAGAGAGGTGATAAAAGTAATGGCATGAAGCGTATCCAGGTGCAGCTAACCGAGGAGCAGGAGAAACGGTTGCGGCGCAGAGCAAACAGCTCGGGCCGTTCGCTGGCCAGTGTGATTCGCGATGCCATCGATCGTTACGTCCTCGAAGACGATCGCGAGGCCAGGATCCACCGCGCCCTCGCAGCGATGGGTCGATACAGCGATCCCGCCGGCGGGACCGATATCGGCACGAATCACGACCGCTATCTCGCTGACGCCTACGAACAACAGGCCAACCGCCGCCGTCGCCGGTGACTATGTTTGTCGACGCGTCGGCGCTCGTCGCACAACTCGATCGTCCCGATCACTACCACGCGAGCCGCCTCTTTCTATTTCACGCGGTCGCGGTCGGAAGCTGTGCGAAGAGATCCACCACGTTGTCGTCGGGGTCGACGATCTGCGCATAGCGTTGACCCCAGAACGCGTCCCACGGATCCTTCTTCGAGCGAAATCCAGCGCGCACGACGCGCGCGTGCGTTGCGTCGACCTCTCCGGGCGAGGAACACTCGAACGCCAGACCCATGCGGTGTCCCTTGGGATCGACCCAGTCGGGATCGAGCTGCTTGATCAGCTCGAGCGTGTCCCACATGAGGCGAATGCCGCTCGGGAGGGTCGCGTCGAGGTGGTCGTCGGCAGCATCAGCCACGTCGATGCCCAGCAGACGGTAAAAGCGCACCGACTCCTTCATGTCGCGGGTCACGATCCCGATGGCGGCGAGGGCCGGCATGAATCGAGGCTAGTACCTAGAGCCCGTCGCCGAGAGCGCTTCCCCACGCGGCCATGTCCGGGTCCCTTTTGCCGAGGCCACGGCAATACGCGGCATCCGCAATCTCGAACAACTGCTCGCGTCGATAGCGCTCGACCGCCGCGTTGAGGCGGATCGATTTCGTCTTCATCGGTGGCCTCCCGTTGTCAACCGAACTGTAGGACGTCCCGTGACAACCACTCCGAAAACTTCCGCGAACCTGCTCATCCGCGTTAGCGGCTTGTCCGTATGGGGATCGAGAACCGCATCACGGGAGGTCTCCCATGCGCCCGCTCGCAATGAGCCTCGCCACCGCATTGCTCGTCGCAGCCTGCGGCGGCACTGCCGCGCCGAGCCCGAGTCCCAGTCCATCGCCGACCCCGAAGCCGACGGTCGTCGCGAAGGTCGCGACCGACGCCACGCTCGGCAAGATCCTCGTCGATCAGGCTGGCAAGACCGTGTACCAGTGGTTCAAAGACATCGACGAGAACAGCCAGTGCTACGACGCGTGCGCCGCGATCTGGCCGCCGTTCCTCGTCGAGGTCAAGACCGTCGCGGGGGACGGCGTGGTGAACGGGAAGCTCGGCACGGTCGCCCGGAAGGACGGAAAGCTGCAGGCCACGTACAACACCATGCCGCTCTACTACTTCGTTCGCGACACCGCGGACAAGCCGACGTCGGGTCACGGAAGCACCGGTTTCGGAGCGCTCTGGGTCGTCGTGCGCGCGCCCTAAGGTGGCGGGCCTAGCGGCTAGCCGAGCGTGAAGACCTTGACCGCGTTCGCCTTGCCCCGCACGGTCGCGACCCCCAGCGGGCGCAGGGCGACGCCGTCATCGCGCAGGCGATCAGCCGTGTCGCGCGAGAGGATCGAGTCGACCTTGAAGTCCTTGGTGAGCGTCTCCATCCGCGACGCCGTGTTCACCGCGTCGCCGAAGGCGTCGTACTGCGAGCGCTCGGGGAGGCCGATCGTCCCGACGACCACGTCACCGGTGTGGATGCCGACTCCGAACTGGACGACCTCCTCGCCCCGCGCGGCGCGGCCGGCGTTGAGCTCCGCGATGCGGCGGCGCATATCGAGCGCCGCGCGCGCGGCCGCGGACGCGCCGTTGGTCGGATCGCTCATCGCACCAAAGATCGCCATGAGCCCGTCGCCCGTGAATTTGTCGAGGATGCCGCCCTGGTCGAGGACGCACCGACCCATGACCGTGAGGTATTCGTTCACCGCCGTCACGAATGCTTCGGGTGGGAGACGCTCGGCGAGCGCCGTCGACCCGCGCAGGTCGGTAAAGAGGATCGTCACGGTCTGACGCTCGCCCTCGAGCCGCAGCGGATCGCCCTGGATCACGCGCTCGACAACGGTCGGCGGAAGGAACCGCTCGAGCCCGCGCCGGCGGTCGAGCTCGAGGAAGAGGGCACCGAGCGCCAATACCACCGCGACGAGCATGAGCCCGTGGTATTCCCACCACGACGGCGTCCACGTTGGACCAAGGAACTGCGAGACCTGCGCCTGCGCGAGTAGGACGTACGCGATGCCGAGAGCGCCCTGGAGCGGCAGACCGGAGCGAAAGAAGTCGCGTCCCTGCGCGAACGCCGAATACAGGTAGAGCGCGATGACAGCCGACACGAGCACGTACGGCAGCCATCCCGCGCCACCGGTGACGTCGCCGGCGGCGGGTGCGCCGTAGCCGTACGTCGCCGGGTCGTAGCCCGGCTGGGATCCCGCCTGTACGAGGATCCAGCGCGCGCTCCCGCTGAACGCCTCGGGCCATCCCAGAGCAAGTGCGGCATACGCCGCGAGCCCCGTGACCACCGCGCCCGTCAACACGCGCGGACGGATCCTCCGCTCGAGCCATGCGGCGAGCGGCGTGTAGCGGACCGCGAAGAACACCGCGGCGACCGCGAGCGCCAGCTGGCCGGAGATCGCCACCACCAGGCCCGCGGGCTGGGCGCGCTCGCCCCGCTCGAGCACGTCGGGCGTCGAGAGGCCATGCACCGCGAAGATCCCGGCCATGCATCCGAATCCCAGCGCGATGAGAAGCGTCCGGAAATGGCCCACGTCCAGTGCGGCGCGCGCGACGAGGAACGCGACGAGCGCCGCGACGATCGAGACGTTCGATGTGATCACGAAGTGCTCGAGCCTGATCAGGATCGGCTGATTCCGTGCGGGATCGGTCAGAAACCACGCCAGCAGAACGCTTGGGAGCAGCGCCACGACCATCACCGCGACCGGCCGGACAGGCGACATGTTGGTGGGGAGGTTACGCGGCGGAGGCGACCTTCGCGATCTTCGGGAGGAGCTCGCTCAGATCGAACGGTTTCTCGATGATCTCCGCGGCGGAAAGGTTCTTGGCGTGCATGCGCAGGTCGCGGGCGGCGGAGAGAAGGACGATCGGGATGTCTTCGTCGCGCGCGCGGAGCTCGGTTGCGAACTGCCAGCCGTCCATGACCGGCATCATCAGATCGAGCACGATCACGTCCGGCCGGAAGGTCTTCATGATCGCGAGCGCCTCCTGCCCGTTTTCGGCAGGCACGACCTCGAAGCCCTCGTCCTCGAGAGCGGTGAAGAGAAGCTCTCGAATGTCGGGGTCATCGTCGACGACGAGCACGCGTTTCCCAGCCACCGTGACTCGGTAGATTGCCACACCTCATCGGGTCGGCGGTCAAGCGAGCGAGTGCGGTTCGCGCAGCGATGCCGCGAACACGGCCGGTATCAGTACGAAGCCGACCGCAAAGAGCGCGAGCCAGAGCCAGATCGCCTCGAAATGGCAGGTCACGCCGGCCGGGCAACCCTCGAGCGACCGAGCGCGCTCGATGAGGAGCAGCGGGAGGCTACCCGGCGACGCGACCACTGATGCTGCGACAAACGTCGTCGCGATGGTCGCGACTCCGCGCTCGATCCCACCCACGCGTCGATCGATGACCCCCGCTTGCCATCTCGCCCATCCGAGCGCGACCACGGTGGTGACCGCAGCGAGCGCGATCGAGAGCGGAAACCGCTCGGTAAATCCTTGGTCTAAAACACGTGGCAACGCCAACTCGATCAGCGTGAGTGCGGCCCAGTAAGCAAGCTTGATCGTCGTGACGCGGCCGACGAGAAGCGCGAGGGTCTTTTGGCGCGGGAGCGGAAGCCGTTCGCCTTCGAGCGTTTCCGCGTCCTACGTACTCGCTCCGCTCAGTGGTAGCTCGTCCACCACTTTTGGAGGAAGTACATGACCGCGAGCAGGATGAATACGGTCACCAGGACCATGTAGAACTCGTTGGCTTCGCTGACCTCGGTGATCACTTCAGGCTCTGAAGATATTCGATGATCGCCTTGATCTGCTCGTCGCTCAGTGAGCCGCCGGCGCTGGTGCTGAACGCGGGCATGGCGATCCCGGGCTTGATCGAAGGCGCGTTCTGGATCCAGTGAAGCAAGTACTCGGAGTCGCCCGCGGCCTTGCGCGCCTTGTTCTCGTCATTCAGCGGGCCCTGCGTGCCGTAGTGCCCGAGATTCGGCGCCTGCGGCAGCGTGCTCGGCGTGTTCGGGTCGAAGCTGTGGCAGGTGACGCAGGCCGCCTGCGGATTGCTAAGCGTGAGCGCGCGGCCGAGCTCGATCCCCGTCAGCACCTGGGGCTTTGGCGGATTGGGCTCGAGCGGTAGGTGTCCGTCTTCGGTGCCGTCGCTGTGCAGACGCACGGTGACGATGTCCGCCCAGTCCGCGTCGCTCCCGTACAGGATGAAGCTGACGAGCTGCTGGACCTGCTCGTCGTTCAGCGGTCCGCCCTCGGTGACGCTCCAGGCCGGCATCGAGATGGTCCCAGGCGGCTTCGCTCGACCGCGCTCGATCGTGAGCGTGATGAGGTCCTGCGTCGCCTTCAGCTTGACCGGGTCGCCCTGGATGTTGTCGTACTTGAAGGCCGGCTTGTTCAACGGAAGGCCCGGCAGATCCTTGCGCGATGGATCGGTGCTGCCGAGACCGGTCTTGCCGTGGCAGTCAAAGCACAGGTTCGCGTAGAGGTTCCGGCCGCGCTCGACCGACTGCTCGAGCTGATGCTGGTACGCGACCTTGTCGCGCCAGCGATCGGTCCTCGCGTCCGCGCGAACGATGAAGAGCGTGAAGAAGTAGCCCCCGACGAGCGCGAAGATCGCGAAGAGCATGCCCGCCCCGAGGAGGATCTTCTTGTCGAGGTTGGAGCTGATTTCGAGGGGATCCGGCGCCGCCGGCACCGGTGCGACGTAATAGGGCGTCGGCTGCTCCACCGTTTCGCCGGGGGCGTAGTGCTGCTCGATGAGCTCCGCTCCGCTCGGCTCGCGCGGCTCCACGGACTGCTCGTGGAAGACCGCGAAGCCGAAGAATCCGACGAGCGCGAGGAAGAGCAGCAGGCTGACCGCGGCGAGGACCGCGTTGAGATCCATCTACTCGGTGATCTCCAGGTCCTTGGGATTCCAGATGTTGGCCTGCCGGTCGATCACGTTCAGCGGGTTGGTGTCGACGATGAGCGCGCCGCTCGGGTCTGCGACGATGTGGAAGAGCTGGAGCGGCTTCGGCGCGGGGCCGCCCTTCACGACCGCGGTGTGCTTGTCGTAGAGCGAGCCGTGGCACGGGCAGTGAAACTGGTCCTCTCCGGCGTTCCACGGCACCGTGCAGCCGAGATGCGTGCACTTGCGATATGCGGCGACCACCCCGCCCGGAGCGTGTATGAGGAAAAACTTGCCCTCGACGTTGAGGATCGGGGTGTCGTTCGACGCCTTGAACTGGTCGAAGACACTCTGCTTCGAGCCGACGGCGATCTTGGCGCCGAGCCCGAGGATCTTGTTGACGCGAAAGAACGGCACGACGATCGCGGTGAGCTCGGTGAGCGCGAGCAGCGTGGCGCCGAGGAAGCCGACGCGCAGCAGCTGACGGCGCTTGATGCGGCCGATCAGGCCGGCGACGGTGGTGTCGGTGTGCGGTCGGATCACGTCATCACTTCGTCGGCGCGAAGCACTGGTGCGTCGCGGGCACGGCCCAGGGCGCGAAGAGGTCCATGCCCGGGCCGCGCATCGACGTGCCGACGACGGTCAGGACGAGATACGTGGCGACCCAGCCCGTGTAGATAGCGATCATCCACTCGCGCGTGCTCGCGCCGTAGAGCCGCTTCACGATGACCACGAGCAAGACCGAGAGCCCGATCATGATCGCGATAGGGATGACGTAGTTCGGGAAGAGCTGCTTGCCGCCCGGGAAGTAGTCGCTCGCGAACTCGATATACCCATGCGCCTTGAGGAAGGCGTCGAGCAGGATCAATGAGAACGTCAAGAGCGTCGAGTAGACGGCGGCAAAGATCGTGATGCGCTTGCCGTTCGGACTCGTGAACCAGATGCCGACGCCCTCGCGGCTGCGATCGATGTAGGGGATCGCCGCCATGAACACCAGCCAAAGGGTCGGGACAACGACGCCGGCGAGGCCCTTGTCCATGTGCAGCAGGAGCTCCTGCAGATTCAGCAAGTACCACGGCGCTTTCGAGGGATTCGGCGTGCAGTCCGGGGTCTGGTGATCCTGGAGCGGGGCGTTGAACGCGGCGGAGATCGCGAACAGGCCGATGGACCAGAGCATCGCGGCGATGAACTCGATCACCAGGAGGTGCGGCCAGACCATCGCGGTGTCCTCGACGCGTTTGTCGACGCGGACGATCGAGTCCTGCCGGACGAACGCGAGGAGCCGCAGGCGCTTCTCCTGGCCGGGGAAGGGTTGCGGTCCTCGTGGAGCGGTCATGCGTGCGAGGAGCGGCTTTGCCGCGAGGAGCCCAGTACCCGGCCCCCACGAACAGAGCAGCCGAAGGCGGCGAAGCGAGGAGGGATCACAAGGGGCCCGTGATGCCACCGTCTTTCCGGATTCGCCAGAAGTGGATGGCGATCAGGAAGCCGACGGTCAGAGGCAAGCCGACGACGTGCAAGACGTAGAAACGCAATAGCGCGTTCGGACCGAGCTGGAAACCGCCGAAGAGGACGAACGCGAACTCGTCACCGATGGCAGGCGTCGCGCGCGCGATCTCGTACCCCACAGTCACGGCCCAGAACGAGAGCTGGTCCCACGGAAGAAGGTAGCCCGTGTAGCTGAGCAGGATGGTGAAGAAGAAGAGCAGCGTGCCGACGACCCAGTTGAACTCGCGCGGCGGCTTGTACGAGCCCGTGTAGAAAACGCGAATCATATGCAGGAACACGGTGATGACCATGCCGTGCGCCGCCCAGCGATGCATGTTGCGCAGCAGCTGCCCAAACACGACGACCGTCTCCAGGTCTTTGATGTCGGAGTAGGCCCACTCGGTCGTCGGGCGGTAATAGAACATGAGCAGCGTCCCGGTGAGCGTCAGCACGAGGAAGAGGAAGAACGTGAGCCCGCCCATGCACCACGTGTACGGAATGGCCAGAGCGTGTCTTCGCACCTTCACCGGGTGCAGGTGCAGGAAGACGTTGGTGAAGACCGCGAGCGACTGATTCTTACGGGAGTCCGGGTAGCCGTGACGGAACAGTGACCGCCAGATGTAGCTCGTTTTCGTCTTCTGCCAGATCTGGGCCGGTATCTCGAGCATCGGTTAGTGCGTGAGCTCCTTCTCTCTCGCGGGCCGGGGGGCATGGCCCCCCGACTTGTTGTGGCCATTGCCGTTCAGGCCGTGGCCATTCAGGACAGGCTTGTAGCCGGCGGCGAGCGAGGGATCGTAGAGCGGGAGCGGCCGCACCGCCTTCTTCGCGCCGACGGTGAGATCGAGGTGGATCTCGTCGTCGATCGACTCCTTCGGCAGCACGTTGCCCACTGCGGGCATCACGGTGCCGTAGCGATTCATGGTTATCGCGTCGGTTGGGCAGCGGATGATGCAGAGCGCGCAGCGGATGCAGGCGGTCTCGTCGAGAAAGAACGCGACGCCGTTCTCCCACTTCTTCGCTCCGGCCACCGCCGGGATCGAGCCGTCGTCGACGATGTCGCTCATGTCGACCATGTGGATCACGTCCATCGGGCACACGTCGACGCAGCCGCCGCAGATGATGCACAGCTCGCCGATGATCTCGATGTTGAAGTTGCACTTGAGGCAGCGGTCCGATTCGGCGACAGCCTGCGCATCGGTGTAGCCCTGGTTCACCTCGAGGAAGAGGCCTCGGCGGTCCTGTTTGGCGAGCTTGGGCATTTCCTGACGCGGGATGCGGTCGTAGTCGACCGACATGTTGTGATACACGCGCGCGAGCTCGCCCTCCAGCGCGATCATGCCGATGTTGTCGGGGGTCGATGAGCGTCGCAGCGTCACGACCTCGTGGTACTCGGGGACGTTGACCGCGACCGCGTTCTCGTCGAGGAACCGCGCGATCTGCTGCGCCGCGGAGCGCCCATCGGCGACCGCCTCGATGATCGTGCTCGGCGCGGTGCGGTAGTCGCCCGCGATGAAGACCTTCGGCACAACCGTCTGATAGGTCTCGGGGTCGACCTTGATCTCGGTCCAGCGCTTGACGCGAAACTCGGGGAAGTCCGCGGCGAGCCAGGTCGTGTCCGGCGCCTGTCCGAGCGCGAGCAGCACGGTGTCGCAGGGGATCTCGAACTCGCTGCCCTGGATCGGCTCGGGCGCGCGGCGACCCGACTTGTCGGGCTCGCCCAGCTTGTTGCGAACGAAGACCGCGCCGCGCACATGGCCGTTCGGGTCGGTCAGGATCTCGACCGGCGAGATCAGGTACACGAACTCCATGCCCTCGCGCTCGGTCTCGGTCAGCTCCTCTTCGTCGACGACCATTTCGTCACGGCTGCGACGGTAGGCGATGACGACGTGATCGGCGCCGAGCCGCCACGACGTCGACGCGCAGTCCATCGCGGTATAGCCGCCGCCCAGAACGATGACGCGCTTCCCCACCTCGAGCGGCCGGCCGCGGTACGCGCGCTCGAGGAAAACGATGCCGGCCATGACGCCCGCCGCGTCCTCCCCCTTGATGCGCGGGTAGTTCGGCTCGAAGCAACCCGCGGCGACGAGCACAGCGTCGTATTCGTCGTGCAGCTGCCGCAGCGAGACGTCCCGGCCGACGTACGTCGAGAGCCGCAGCTCGACGTTCTCGTTGACGATGCCGTTGATGTCGCGATCGATGACCTCGCGGGGCAACCGGAATGGCGGCACGCCCGCGAGCTGCGTCCCTCCGGCCTGATCGAGCGCGTCGAAGACGGTAATCCCGAAGCCAAGCTTGGCGAGATCGCTCGCCGCGGAGAGGCCGGCGCAACCCGCGCCGACGACGGCGACCTTGCCGCGCGGCGGGCCGAAGACCGGCGGTGGCGGTTGCGTATAGCGGCGCCCGCCGTCCAGCTCGACGTTCTCGTGCGCCCAGTCCGAGAGGAACTTCTTCACATAGCGGATCGAGAGCGGCTTATCGACCTCTTTGCGCCGGCATGCCGTCTCGCAGGGCGCGGCGCACACCGATCCGCAGATCGAGGCCATCGGGTTGGGATCGAGCGCGAGCTCCCAGCCCTTCTCGAACTCACCAGCCGCCGCGAGATTCAAATAGCCCCGGCAGTTGGTCTTCACCGGGCAGGCTTCCTGGCACGGAATGTTGTCCTGATACCAGGCGGGGCCCACCTCAACTACCTGGTAGAGCTCTCGCATCGGCGTCGGTCATGCTACCGGCGTGTAGTGGGCAGTCAAACGCGAACGGCCGCGGTGGAGGTGCGCATGTCGGAGGATCGGAGCTACGTGGCGGAGAACGATGCCGAGCGCGAGCGCCTGCGCTCGCTCGTCACGAGGTTGAGCGATAAAGAGTTGGGTCGGCCCATGCCTGCCGGGTGGACGGTGGCCGCGGTGCTCGCGCACGTCGGCTTTTGGGACGCGCGAGCGATCCACTTCATCGACAAGTGGGGACCGAGCGGTGAGCCTTCGACCTACGAGTCTGAAGACACCGACGCGGTGAACAACTCAGCCAAACCGTTATGCCTCGCCCTCCCGCCGCGTGCTGCGGCGGAGCTTGCGCTCCGGCTCGCGGAGGAGTCCGACCGAAAGGTAAAGGGGCTGAGCGACGCGATGCTGGCGAAGATCCGGGCAAAGGGAGGGCCTCCGTTCAACCTGTCGCGCGCGATCCATCGCAAAGAGCACCTGGATGACATCGAGCACACGTTGCTCGAGCAGAAACGCGCTAGGTCAGTCAGTCAATAGGTTCCGAGCTAGAGGCACAGTGTTCGACACCTCTGCAGTCTCGGCCGTGCTGGGATCCCCGGACGATGCCGCTTCCGCCTTTGCTGAAGGGTAGAAGTCTGTCTGGGGCCCGGTTGGCCCTGTCGAACGCCCCAAACAGGGTCATCATCCGCTCCTTGATATCGAAAATAGGTGCCGCGTAGCTCTGCCGGACGGGCCCGAACGCCTTTGATGACATAGAGAGTGCCCACTCCTTAACCCATCAGCGATTCCGCTACCGGGACAAGCCAAGCAATACAAGCATTAGAAAGCGTGTATGCCCGTGTTGCGGTCCTGCTTGACTCGCTAGCCGTTCATGTTGGTTTCCCTAGATTTTCAGAGTCCGGCTAACACACTGCCGAAATCAGTTTGCAATGCTTGGCCACCTACTACTTCTTCTTGACGCGGAACCTGAGGCTGGTCCTCGGCCCGGTTTCTTGCACGCCGATCTTCTCGAGCCCGACGTTCTCGAGAGCGGTCTCGAACAACCGCCGGCCCGTCCCCAAAAGCACCGGCATGACATCGAGATGAAGCTCATCCGCCAGACCAGCACGCAATACCTGTTGGATGACGCTGATGCCGCCCACCACCTGAACGGCCTTGCCCCGCGCGGCGGCTGTCGCCTGCGCGATCGCCGATTCGACGCCGTCGGTGACGAAAGTGAAGGTCAGGTGCTCGTCCTGCTTCGGCATGACGCTGGGTGGTCGATGCGTCAACACGAAGATTGGCACCTGGAACTCGTAGTTGCCGACGAACCAGTTGGGATCCTCTGCCATCTCGAACGCCCTCCTTCCCATGAGTACCGCACCTGTCTCTGCGATGAGGGCATTCATGTATGCCGTGCCCTGAAGCGCCGCGAGGTCGGGATAGAGACGCACTACGCTGCCGCTCTGGTCAGCAACGAACCCGTCAATCGAGGTGGTCATCCCGACGATCACTTTTGCCATGAGTCCTCCGCCTGCGTCCACTCGGTCTTGCCCTTGACGAGTTCCTGATGGGCGGTCGAACACCCGCGCCGATCACCGAGCGTAAGACGCGACTCGATGGAACGGTCGCCGAGTATCCGTGCGAAGGGCTCATCGTCGAGGCGGGCCGGCGTGCCGTAGTGCGCTACGTAACCGAGCGCGACCGGCACCTCGAAGGCACCGACCTCATGCTCCGCGCGGGCACATTGACGATCGGCCACTTCTGGACCGACCGGCCGTACAACGTCTACCACTGGATCGAGGGGGGCCGGACGATCGCGTTCTACGTCAACATCGCCGCGGACACCACCATCGACACTGGGGCGATCGCGTACACCGACCTTGTCGTCGACGTGCTCCTTCGCCCATCAGGCGCGATCGAGGTACTCGACGAGGAGGAGCTGCCTCCCGACCTCGATCCGCGCCACCGGCTCGCGATCGCCAAGGCGCTCGAGACGTGCATCACCGAAGCGAGGCGTCTCATTGCCGAGATCGAGCGCGAGACCCGCGCGGCGCTCGCGTGACCGTCCTCGCCCTCAAGATCGTTCTCACACCGACGCTCATTGCGATCGCCACGCTGACCGGCCGGCGCTGGGGTCCATCGATAGGCGGCTGGCTCGTCGGGCTGCCCTTCACGTCCGGTCCGGTCTCGCTCTTCCTCGCCCTCGAGCAGGGCACGAGCTTCGCGGCGGCCGCGGCGGCCGGGTCGATCGCCGGCGCCGCGGCGTCCGCGCTCTTCGCGGTCGCCTATGCGGCGATGGCGCGCCGCTCACGATGGCCGGCCTCGCTCGCGGTCGCGAGCGCGGCGTTCTTCGCGGCAGTGATTGCGTTACGCGAACTTCCGCTTGGCAGCGAGCTGCCGTTCCCGCATGCTCGTCGCGACGGCGCTCGTGCTGGTGATCACAGGCGCGGCGCCGCTTCTTGGACCGCAGCTCACCGGGCTCCTCACGACGTACCCGGTCTACGCGAGCGTGCTCGCGGTCTTCGCCCAGTCGCAGCGCGGAGGCGCCGCGGCGATCCACGTCGTTCGCGGCCTCTGCTACGGCCTCTTCGCGTTCGCGTCGTTCTTCTTCGCCATCGGCGGGACGATCGAGCGAGCCGGAATCGTCATGGCGTTCGTCGCGGGGATCGCGGCCGCGCTCGTCGTCCAGGGACTGACACTCTCGCTCCTTATGAAGCGAGCGTCGCGTTCACCGAGAGCTTGACGTTGCCTTTGAGCGCTCGCGAGATCGGGCAGTTGTCCTTTGCCCCCTCCGCGGCCGCCTTGAACTTCTCCGCATCGGCGCCGGGTACGTGACCCTTCACGTCGAGGCCGCTCGACACGACGGTCCAGTTGTCGCCCACCTTGTCGAACGTGACCTTTGAGCTGACCTCGAGCCGCTGTGGCGGCGTGCCCGCGCGGGCGAGGGCGGCTGAGAGCGCCATCGCGAAGCACGACGCATGCGCCGCTGCCAGCAGCTCTTCGGGACTCGTCTTTCCCCCCGGCGCTTCGGTGCGCGCGCTCCACGACACCGGAAGATCCGCGAACTTGCCGCTCGACACGGCGCGCACCGCGCCGCTGCCCGACATGAGATCGCCGTTCCACACCGCGCGCGCTTCTCTGATCGCCGCCATCGATATTCCTCCCCGTCAGCGTACGGAGGAAGTGTCGCAGCGATCGAGATCACCCGTCTGATAACCGGTGCGGTACCACTGCTGGCGCTGCGCCGACGAGCCGTGCGTCCACTGCTCCGGCTGCACGCGCCCCTGGGTCTCCTTCTGGATGCGATCGTCGCCGACCGCAGCCGCCGCGTCGAGCGCCTGCGCGATCTCCGCGTCGGTCGGTGCCTCGAGGAAGCCGGTGTCCGCCGCGTGGCGGGCCCACACCCCCGCAAGGCAATCGGCTTGAAGCTCGACCCGGATCGAAGCGGTGCGCGATCCGGTCTGCGAGAGCAGACCGAGCTGGTTCTGCACGTGATGGCCGTACTCGTGCGAGATGACGTAGCCCTCCGCGAACGGGCCGCCCTTCGCGCCGAAACGCTGCTGCAATTCCTGAAAGAAGCTGATGTCGAGGTAGACCTTCTCGTCGTCCGGACAGTAGAAGGGACCCATCGCGGTCTGGGCGAGACCGCACGCGCCCTGCGCGTACCCGGTGTAGATCACCGTCTTCGCAGGCAGGTACGTCTCGCCGCGGCGCGTGAACTCGCCACCCCAATATTTCTGGATGCTGTCGACGAAGCCGACGACGCGGCAGTCATCGCGCTTGTTCGCATCCGCGCCGGTCTGGCAGTCCTGGAGCGACGGGGCGCCTTCGACCGGCGTCTCCCCCGTGTAATCCGCCAGCGGATTCACGCCCAGGAGCAGCGCGACCACGAGGATCAGCAGGCCCAGTCCACCGCCGCCAACGATCACCGGACCGCTCACGCCGCCACCGCCGCGCCGGTCCTCGACCTGGGACGGGTCGAGGGGAGCGTCACCGCGGAAAGTCACGTGATGACGGACCGCAATCTGCAGGCCACGACGCGGCTTAGGTCGCCTTCTCGGGTCCGCGCTCCGTCGGAACCGCCTCTGCCTGGTCATCCGGGTAGTGCGCGGCGCCGTGCTCCCAGAGCCACTGAACGGTCTCCGCGAGCGCGTCTCTCGGATCCGGCTCGGTCACTTGCAGCTCCTCACGCAGCCGAACGTCCGAGCAGAAGTACGGACTGTGGATCTTGTATGGATGGTCGGCCTCATCCCACCTGACAAAGACCGGCTCCCACGTCCAACTGAGCATCCGGCCGATCTCACCCACCAGTCCGGCATAGGTCCATCCGTAGGGATCCACGACGTTCACCGGCCAGAAGTCATCGGGCGCCCTCTCGGCGGCGGCTACGACGGCGCGGGCGACGCGATCAAGCGCGACACGCGAAAAGAACTGGGCACCGCCATCCGGTAGCTTGATCTGACGCGCGCGGGCACGGACTTGGGAGACGATGGTCCATTCGCGGCCCGCGATACCCGGACCGTAGATCATCCCCGGCCGCAGAACAGCGATGGGCTCATCGTGTCTCGCCCGACGCAACGCACGCTCCATCGCGGCGTTGTCGTGTCCAGGTGATGCCCACGGATACGGTGCTAAACGCAGTGGCGCATCTTCGGTGATCGGCAACGTCTGCGTGGGAAGAACCGTTCGGCCAGCAACGGAGAGCCAAGACTTAGCAGCGACGTCGTAGCCCGACCCTGTAACGAAGTAGTCATAGACGTCCGTCGAGCTAACGACGACGAGGCGACGAGCGTGACCCGCCCGGGCCGCGCGCAGGAGTTGGTCTGCGTTCGATGCCTTCGTTCGTGTATCGATCAACACGTCCGCCCGCGCCTGTTCGACCGGTCCGCCCGGTGCGAGGAGTTCGTCGCGCTCCCCGTGCAAATGCTGCGCGGCTAGATCGATCGGCAGCTCGTGTTTTCCGGAGTGCGCGACCGTGATTTCGTGGCCGCGAGCCACCGCCCATCGGCAGGCCGACGCTCCGAGGGGGCCGGTTCCCCCGATGAAAAGGAGCCGCACGCAGCTAAGGGTGTGGCTGCGGGGGCGTCTCCGGCAATAACCACGGCAGGGCCTCGGCCATCGGCCGGACGAGCGTGACGTATTGATCGTGCTTGAGCCGATCCCGGGCAAAGATGCCGAGAGCGGCGCCGTACGCGGCGCGCTCCGCCTTGTGACCGACGTCGCCGTGCTCGTACTGCCATGAGGCCAGCGCGCGCCGGCCCTCGGTCATATCGAAGATCGACCGACGGAATTCTTCCCATGCGGATCCGCGTTCGCCCTGCTCGATGGCGTGGAGGGCAACGCGCTCGGCCGCGTGGAACCGGTCCAACGCGCCCTCGCCATGCTGATCCCAGCCCCAGGCGGCCCGCTCGACCCCGGCGGCGGAGAACACTCCGAGGTCCGCGACGAGCCGCGCGCGCTCGCGTGGGTCCACCACCGGATCAGGCGGCGGGCGCACTCCGAGCTCCCTGGTCAGACCGGCCGACGGGCGTGATCACGGCACGCTCCGCGATCTCCTGGCCGTGCGTAACGGCGATCTGCTCGCGCACTTTTTCGACGGATCCGGCCCTGATGAGGTGACGCACGTTCTCGTTCGTGTACCAGAGATAGGCGTCCACTGACTCGCTAACACCGGGGAGCACCACCTTTGTTTCATCTCAAAGGCAACGTTTAGGCGGCGCCGACCGCACCCGGACTCTACCAGGCCGCGGAGACCGGGACGGCGGTGGCGGTTACGCCACCTGTGTGCGCTCCGGTCTCCGCTGGCGGTTCGCTAGTCGCCGATCACGAAGAGATGCCCGTCGTTCTCGGTATAGATCTTCCCGTCCCCGCCGATGGCGAGCGGCGTGTAGGCCGCCCCCAAGGCCAGATTCAGGAACATCTTCGCCCGCGGCCCTCCATCGGGGTTGATCGCGTAGATGTTGCCGTCTTCGCTATTCGCATAGATCACGCCGTTCGCGTCCACAGCTGGCGCGTTGATGCACCACTCGAAACCGCCGGGATGGTCGCTCTTGCACTTGAGCGTGCCGTTGTTTTGGTAGTAGCAGCTCTCAGTGTTCGTGTTCAGGAACTGATGCTCGGGCCGTAGCGTCGTGCCGCTCAGGATGCTGATGTAGTAGGGGCCCGGCGGCGCGACCGGGCAGATTTTGTTGTCGTTGCAGTACGAGCCGGCGTCGTAGTGATTGTCCTTCTCGACGACCGAATACGAGCCGTTCGCATGCGCGAGGATCGCCGGCGTCGTGTCCCAGCCGAAGTCGTATGCCGCGAGGAACGCGCCCGTCGAGCTGAACTTGAACATGTGGCCGCGCGCGAAGTTGTACCGGCTGTACGCGCCGTAGAGCACGCTGCCGTCGGGCGCGACCGTGGGGGACGAGCTGGACTGATCGATAACGCGGCCTGCCGGCGGGCTGTTCGTCGCGGGATCCACGCCGGCGTGCGCTCCAGCGATGCAGCCGCCGGGGGTGCCGCTCGGTGGAAGCACGCTGAACTGAGTGCCGTCGTTGCAGCCGTCAGAGAGATGACCGCGGAGCGAGCCCGCCCACTTCGGCGTGAGATCGGGGTTCACGGCGATCACGTAGCCATAGCGCGTACGGAAATGCGCCCGGCTCACCGTGTAGATCGTCCCGTCGGGCGCGATGGCCGGGGCGACGTTGATGCCTGGGCGCTGCGTGCCGCATGGACCCGTAGGCACGACCGCGTCAGGGGTCGGCGGCCACGGGAGCTGGGCGAGGCTGAAAGTCGTCTCGCAGGTCGTCGGCGCGCCCGGGACCAGCGCCCGGTAGCTCACGCTCGCGGCGACATCGTTCGACACCTTTACCAGCCAGGAGCCCGGAATGTCGTTCGACTTGTCGATCCCGTACGGATCGGCGGGGTTCAGCTTGAGTACGTTGTAGTAGACGTTCCCGGCCGCGTCGGCGGCGAGAGGACCGGCGACGAAAGCGTTGGGGTCTTTGTCCGCGCCAGCCGGGAACGGCGAGATCGATTTCTGCGCAGCACCCGTGTTCTTGTTGATCTTCCAGATCGCGCCGTTGGCGCCCGGCGCATACACCCAGTTGCCCACGAGGACCGCGTGGAAGACCGGCTCCCATCCGAGGAGTCCCCATCGCTCGGTTGGCGATGAGCCGACGGCCGGCGAATTCGGCTCGGGCTTCCAGTCGCTCGCCCACGCCCACTTCTGGGTCAATTGGCCATCGACCCATTCGAAGGCATTCTCGCCCCAGATCTGCGTGTTCCATGTCGATGAGCCGCTGTAGGCACCCGTCTTCACTTCCATGAAGACGGTGTCGCCGTCGACGAGCGGGGCCTGGTAATGAGCGAGGAGATCGCCGAAGCTTGCCTTCTGCTCGGCGGGGACGAACGGGTCGTAGATCACGTCAGCGAGGATCTGGCCGAAGCTCTGCCCGACGACGTTGGATGCTCCGGTGTGTTGTGGGTCGCGGCCCCACTGCGGCCAGGAGGCCGGTGTTCCCGCGAGGGCCAGAGCCGGTGCAATCGCGATGGTCAGGATCGACGCGATGGATAGCGCG
>VBDX01000218.1 GCA_005881885.1 Chloroflexota bacterium | reverse complement strand
CGAGAAAGAGGTCGCGCGTCTGTTCGACGAGACGCTGCGCGCCTTCAAGACGATCGACGTCCTGGTCAACAACGCCGCCTGGTCGGATCCGAAGGCGCATCTCCTCGAGATGGACGCGGCGCATTGGGACGAGGTCATGCGCTCGAACCTGCGGAGCGTCTTCCTCTGCACCAATCGCGTCGCGAACATCCTCGTGGACCAGGGCAAGCACGGCAGCATCGTCAACCTCACGTCGTTCGGCGGCGCACGAGCGCACCGCATCATGGCCGCGTACGACACGACGAAAGGCGGCGTCGAGGCGTTCACGCGCGCCGCGGCGCTCGACCTCGGTCCCTTCGGTATCCGGGTGAACGCCGTCGGTCCCGGCGCGATCATGACCGAGCAGTTCGCGGAGCAGAGCCCCGAGGAGCGTGCTCGTCGCGGCGCGGTCGTACCGCTGCTCGCGCGCGGTGGTGATCCGGACGAGGTGGCGCGGGTCATCGCCTTCCTGGCCTCCGATGACGCGAGCTACGTCACCGGCCAGGTCCTCTACGTCGACGGCGGCATGCTTGCGCAGCTGCGCTCGCCGCAGATCGATGCGCCGCTGCCGCCGTCAGTGGCCGCGCGGCTACAGCGGAAAATCGGGCCGAGTTAGGGACCCGAGCCCCGATCACTGCAGAGCCTCCCAGTCCTTCTCGGCGACAGGCCTCGTCGGCTCCGAATAGCGCCGTACCGTGCCGCGGAGCGGCTTCAGCAGCGCCGCCGGATCCCGCTCGTAGCGCACGATCTTCACGACAGGCGTGCCCCGATCGGTGATGACGAGCTCCTTGCCCGTGCGCTCGACTTGACGCATGTACTCGAGGGCCAGCGCCTTGAAGCGGGACTTCGAGACCGCCCCTCTCCGCATGTATAGGTCCTCCTCTTCGGGTAAGTAGGGTCACAAGTGCCTGGCCACGACGAGAGCAGCGAGGGATCGTAGCGCGACTGTCGCCGCGCCGAGCCTCTAAAAAGATGGCGGCTGACGCGTCAGCGCGGCTCGCGCGCGTGAACGCGGAAGCGGTCCCAGAGCGACTCGGCGTCCCGTAGCGAGCGGCCCGCGTTGCTGCCGCGACGAGCGGCAACCGCTTCGGTGAGGGCGCTCGCGACGCTGGCGATCGCCGCGTAGGACGCCATCGTGCGGGGTGACGTGCCCCGCGTGAGCAGCACGAGGTCCGCAAGGCGCGCGACCGGCGAGATCGGGCTGTCCGTGATCGCGACGGTCCGCGCCTTCGCGTCGTGCGCATACCGGAGGATCTCAAGCGTCTGCCCCGAGTAGCGCAGAACGCTGATGACGATAAGGAGATCGCCGCGCCGCAGCGAGAGGAGCTCCTCGGCGGTGTCGCCGACGTTCACCGCGATGACGCGCGTCTCGGGCAGAAAGATGCGGAGGCCCATGCCCAGGACGAGCGCAAGGCCGGCCGAGCCGCGGAAGCCGACGACGTAGGTGCGCCGCGCCGAGACGATGGCCTCGACGACCGCGGCGAAAGTGTCGCGCGGGATCTGCGCGAGCGTGCCCAGTACCGCGTCGGCATCCTCGGCGAGCACGCGCTCGAGCACGCCGTTGCGGCCCCCGCCACGTTCCTCGGCGCTCGCGGCGAGGCGGTCGAGGCTCGTCGCGGTCACGAGGAAGCGCTCGCGAAGCCGATCGCGCAGCTGCGGATATCCGGCGAGGCCGAGCGCCTGCGCGAAGCGCACGACCGTCGCCTCGCTCAGCGCGAGATCCTTCGCCACGTCGGCGGCCGGCACGAGCGCGGCGCGTCGTCCGTCGGAGAGCAGGTAGTCGGCGACCTTGCGATGCGCGGGGCTAAGCGTCGCGTAGCGCTGCGCAACGAGCGCCTCGAACTCGAATGCCGACGGCGTCTTCCGCCGCGCCGGGCTCACCAATCCCCCTTGTGCGGCCGCCAGGCCGGATCGATCTTGTGCATCTCGGCGACGTCGTCACGCAGCGCAAGGCCGGCGCGCCGGTACTGCTCGTTCAAACGCCCGAGCGCGTCGCGGTCGAGGTCCACCCCGAGGCCGGGCCGGTCCGGGACGGCGACCGAACCATCCTGGATGCGCAGCTTTCCGCCCTTGATGACCTCGTCGGTCTGCCAGGGGTAGTGCGTGTCGCAGGCGTACGTGAGCTCCGGAACCGCGGCTGCGACGTGGACCATGGCGGCGAGCGAGATCCCCAGATGCGAGTTCGAGTGCATCGAGACGCCAAGCCCAAACGTCCGGCAGAGCCGGCCGAGCTCGACCGTCGCGCGCATCCCGCCCCACATGTGGTGGTCGGTGAGGATGACGCCCACCGCCCGCTTCGCGACGGCGGGAGCGATGTGGTCGAACTGCGTCACGCACATGTTCGTTGCGACCGGCATCGGCGCACGCTTCGCGACCTCGCT
>VBDX01000072.1 GCA_005881885.1 Chloroflexota bacterium | reverse complement strand
TCCGTCGACGCGTCCGCGTGGACATGGTGACGCAGGACTGGTACTCGCGGTTCGACGAGGATTCGCTCCGCTGGTTCCGTGAGCGCGGGGTTCGCATGAGCGAGCTGCTCCTCGGTGGCCTCGACACGACGCGCGCGGTCGGTCGCGAGCAGCTCATCGCGCAGGCCGAGATCCTCGGGCGCGAATACGGGGTCGAGGCGAAGCGTCGTGGGCTGTCGCTGGGCGAGGCCACGCAGGCCTTTCTCTTCTTTCGCGCGCGTTTCATGGCCGAGATCGCGAACGTCGCGCGCCGCCGGGCGCTCGCGTCCGAGCAGGCCGCGCTCCAGTTCGAGGAGGCTGACCGCGCGCTCGATCGCGTGATCCTCGCACTGATCGAGGGACATCAAGCGAAATGAAACCCGGGGGCCGGGGGCAGGGGCGCCCGGACGCGCAGCGGAGCGCGAACCGACAGCCCCCCGACGGTTGAGCGATCCCAAGGCCCTCGGCCAGCGCGCGATCAAAGCGATCGACGAGCGGCGTGACGCGCTGTTCGCCCTCTCGCGAGCCATCCACGCGAAGCCCGAGCTCGCATACCAGGAGCGCGAGGCTGCGCTGCGCATCACCGAGTTCCTGGAAGGCGCGGGGTTCAGCGTGGAGCGCGGCTACCGCGGCATCGAGACGAGCTATCGCGGCGACGCGAAGGGCCGCGCTCCCGGTCCAACGGTCGCGATCCTTCAGGAATACGACGCGCTCGCCGAGATCGGACACGCCTGCGGCCACAATCTCATCGCGATGATCGGCGTCGCCGCATCGGTAGGGGTCCGGTCGGTGATGGACCAGCTCCCGGGGAAGCTCGCCGCGATCGGCGCGCCGGCAGAAGAGGGCGGCGGCGGCAAGGTCGCGCTCATCCGCGCCGGTGGCTTCGACGACGTCGACGCGGCGATGATGATCCATCCCACCTCCGGCCGATCGCTCGCCGGCCGACACTCGCTCGCGTCGAACCGCGTCCTGGTGGAGTTCACCGGGCGGGCCGCGCACGCCGCGTCACAGCCTGACCTCGGCATCAACGCCCTCGACGGAATCCTGCAGCTTTTCAACAACGTCAACGCCATGCGCCAGCAGCTGCGTCCCGATGCGCGCGTCCACGGGATCATCACCTCGGGTGGCAGCGCGCCGAACGTGATCCCGGACTACGCGGCCGCGCGCTTCTCCATCCGCGCCCTGGACCGGCGCTACCAGCAGGAGGTCCTGCGGAGGTTCATCGCTTGTGCCGAGGGCGCTGCGCTCGCGACCGGCACGCAGCTAAAGGTCACGGTCAACGAGAACGCGGGCTACGAGAACATGGTCTTCTCGACCCCGATCGCCGAACGCTGGGCGCATCACATGCGCGCTCAGGGCATCCAGGTATTCGAAGCGCGCGACGACGAGCGCGTGGGCTCGACCGACATGGGCAACGTCATGCAGGTCCTCCCGGCCATCCATCCATACATCGCGATCTCTCAGGAGCCGATCCCCGGCCACTCGATCGCGTTCCGCGAGGCCGTGGTCTCCCTGGAGGCGCACGAGAACGCGCTCGTCGCGGCGAAGGCGCTGGCACTCACGGCCATCGACGTGCTGGCTGATCCCGAGGTGCTGCCGAAAGCGCGCGCGGAGTTCGAGGAGCGCCGCTCGCGCGGCATTGTGAAGGGCCGCTGACCAGACTCCCTCGCGAACTCTGGTTCCTCGTGGGCGCGGAGCTCCTGTGGGGACTCGGGTTCGGTCTGCTCTCAGCCGTGTGGCCGCTCTACCTGACGGACCTCGGCGCACGGCCGCAAGAGATCGGGTTGGTATTCGGCGCCGGGAACCTCGTGGCCGTCCTTTGCTTTCTCCCGGCCGGCTACTTGGCGGACCGGGTCGGCCGGAAGGCAGTTCTCCTCGCCGCCTACGTCACCTCGACGCTCGGTGTCTGGTCGTTCGTTCCGCTTGGCGACTGGCACGGTGCGTTCCTCGGATCCGCGCTCTACTGGTCCGGCTCCGCTTCGCTTCCAGTCATGTTCGCGCTGATCGCGGCCGCCGTGCCGCGCGCGCAGCTCGGCAGCGCGATGGGGCTGCTCCTCGGAGCGTACTTCGCGGGGAACATCGCCGGCGCGCCGCTCGCCGGACCGATCGCCGCCACGTTCGGTCTGCGCGCGGCCGTTGCCGCCGCAGCGGTCCTCCTCACGGTCTCAACGGCGCTGATCCTCGGACTGCGCGCGACCCCGCCCATACCCGAACGCGGTGCGTTCCGTCCGCCGCGCTCGTTCTGGACGCTGCTCGCTGTGGCGCCGTTCGGCGCGGCCCTCTCGATCCTCTCGCTCGCGCTCCTACCCGTCTACTTGCGCGACATCGCGGCTGTGCCGCTCGAGCGCATCGGCTTCTACCTCGGACTCATCTCGCTTGGCGCGACGCTCCTCGCGGTGGCGATGGGCCGGCTCGCGGATGCTCTTGGCACGGTGCCGGCGCTCATCGCCGCCGCCTGCGTGCTGACCTCGGCCGCGTTGCTCGTCGCCTTCTCCGGTCGGAACGAGCCGATCATCGCGGTGGCCGCGCTTCTCCTCGGCGCTACGCAGGCGCCGAACCCGGTGCTCGCGGCCGCCGTGGAGCGCATCATCCCGCCGGCGCGGGCCGCGCTCGGCTATGCGACCTACCAGGTCGCATTCGCGATCGGATTCGGCAGCGGTGGGACGGTCGCCGGGTTCCTCTACGAGGCGGACCCGCTCCTGCCGTTCATCGTGACCGCGGCGCTGGCGCTGCCGGTCGCGGCCACGATCGGTGTCGTGCTGACGCGGACAGCCGCGCGAGCCACCCTAACGAGCGAGCTCACTTGAAGTCCTTCAGGCCGATCTGATTCGCCAGTTCGCGTGACCGGCGCTCGGCGTCGTCGCCTTCGGAGGTGTGGCCGAGCGCACGGAGCACCTGCGCCCGGTCGCGCAGCGCTCGCGCCACAGAAGGACGCGCGTCCATGGCTTCGAACAGCACGACCGCAGCGTCGAGGTCGGTGAGGGCGGCGGCCCAGTCCGGTGTTGACTGCCGGACGTGCGTTCGGGCGCGGCCCCAGAGCGTCACTGCCTCGCCGAAGCGATCGCCTCCGGCATGTGCCGCCGCCAGCGCATCGTTCCAGCCGGCGTCGCCGGCCGGTTTGTCACCGAGGCGCGCTCTGACCGAACCGAGCATGCCTTTCGCGAGTGTCCGCATGGGCGCCATATACGTGACGAGCGAAAGCTCGAGGCCGCGCTCGAGCGGCCCCTTGGCACCGAGCGCGTCTTCTTGGATGAGTCGGCCTTGCCCAAGGAACACGTTCGCGGCGACCGCGCACGAAACGGCGCCGAGTACTTCGGACGTCTCGGCACACTGCGCTGCGAGAGCCGATCCCTCGTCAATGTCGCCGCTCTCCAGGTGAATCGCGGTCCGCGCGATGAGCGAGTCGAGTCGCGCGATCTCATCGCCCTGGGCGGCGTATCGGTCGGCGCGGCTGAGCGCCCGTTCAGCGTCCGCGAACTCACCCAAGCGCGCATAGGTGATCGCGAGAAACCCCGAGAGCACCGCCGTCGTGAGCGGGTCGGCCCTCCCTTCGAGCTCGTCGAGCGCTTCGCTGAGCAGCTGGGCGCCCTGGCGCAGCTCGCCGTTGAACATCACGCCTACGCCCATGAACGCTTTGGGGATCGCGTGCGCGCTTGGATCCCCCAGTTCTTCGCCGATCGCTTCAGCCTGCTCGACCGCGTGCTTGAGCTGAGGACTCGATTCAGGAGACTCTCCGCTCATCCGCCGGAGGAACGCGATCCAGAAAAAAGCTTCGCCGAGCAGCTTGCGGTCGGCGCGGTCGCCGGCGATCGCGACAGCACGCTCGAGCTGCTCGGTCGCTCCGCTCAAGCCGGCGAAGGTCCAACCGGCTTTCGCGCTGCCGATCGCGGCGCGCATTCGTAGGTCGACGCGAGGATCGTCCACGGGTAGGAGTTCTGCCGAACGGGCGAAGAAGGAAACCGCCTCGCGTTGGGCGAAGCGCTCGAGGGCGTGCTCTCCGGCCACGATGAGATGCTCTGCCGCGTTCCCGCGATCGCCCGCCTGCTCGAAGTGCATCGCGATGACCGCGGCGAGCTCGCGACGCCGTTCGGGGTACAGCGACAGGAGCGTCTCCGCCGCGAGCTTGTGGAGCGAGCGGCGGTCCTGTTTGAGCAGTGAGCTGTACGCCGCGTCCTGAACGAGCGCGTGCCGGAAGAGGTACTCGAGCTCCGGCTGCACCGCGGCGACCTGGATCAGGCCGCTTGCCTCGAGTGCTCCGAGCTCGGCTTTCGTGCTCATGTCGTCCGTGCCTCGAGCAGGCGCTCGAGGATGGTCACACCGAATTGCCTCCCGATCACTGAGGCGACGCGCAGCGTTCGCCTGCTCTCCTTCGGCAGACGGTCGATGCGCTCGAGCAGGAGCCCTTGAAGGGTGTCGGGGATCTCGACCCCCGCGACGCTCGCTGTCGCGATCCAGCGGTCGCCCGAGCGTTGGATCGCGCCGCGCTCGATGAGCATCCGTATAACCTCCTCGACGAAGAAGGGGTTGCCCTCGGCCTTGGCGAGGATGTGGTCGCGCGTCTCGCTCGGAAGCGATTCGATCTCCAGGAGATTTGCGACGAGGGTACGGGTCTGATCGCTGGAGAGCGGGTCGAGACGGATCTCGGTCAGCGCATCGCCAAACAGGTCACGGGCGCCGGAAACGAGCCGCCAGCCCACGGCATCGCGGTCCGCGCGCGAACTCATGATCGAGAGGATCGGCGTGTCCGCCGCGAGCGGCAAGAGCGAAAGCAGCGCATCGGCTGACGCGCCGTCGGCCCAGTGGAGGTCCTCGAAGACCAGGACGACAGGACCCCGCGTGCTTATCGCGCGCACCGTCTGCAGAAGTGACGAGACGTAGCGCTTGATGGCCTCGATGTCGAGAGCCGCCAGACGGGCCTGCATCTCGGGGTCGAGCTCGATCGAGAGAAGGTGACCGAGATACGCGTACGGTTCTGCCCAGCTGTCACCCAAGAGCTCGCGCAAGACCCTCTCGAGCGCCTCGCGCACCTCCGGCTCGGTTGCGGATCCGCTCACGCCGATCACCGATCGGACCACATCGAGCACCAGGTGATACGGCAGTGTCTGACCGTAGGAGAGACAACGGCCTTCGATCCAACGCGCTGACCCATCGCCGCGCTCGACCTCCGCGCGGAACTCGGAGAGCAGCCGGCTCTTTCCGATACCGGGCTCGCCCAGGATCGCGGCGACTCGGCCCTGTCCGGCCCTTGCGATCGCATACAGCTCGCGAAGTCGGCCGAGCTGAGCGTCGCGTCCGATCATCGGCGCATGGATGCCACTGAGCCCGCGTCCGGTCGCTCCTGCCTTCAACCCGGTGACCTCATAGGCCTGAACGGCGTTGGCCTTGCCTTTGAGATCAAGTGGGCCGACGTCGACGGACTCGACGAGCGCCGCGACAAAGCGGTGGGTGGCCCCGCTCACGAGCACGGTGCCGGGCCGCGCCAGCGCCTGCATTCGCGCGGCGACGTTCACGGCGTCGCCCATCGCGGTGTACTCGCTCGCGGAGTCCGTGCCGACGATGCCGACCACAACGGGACCGGTGTTGATGCCCACGCGGACCTTCAACTCGATCGGCTCCGTGGCGTTCAACTCGGCGCTGAGCTCGTCGACCGCGCGGGCCATGTCGAGGCCACAGCGCACCGCACGGAGCGGATCGTCCTCGTGCGCGACCGGCGCGCCGAAGAACGCGAGCACGCCGTCGCCCATGAGCCGCGCGATCGTTCCGTCGTACCGCGTCACGGTCGCGTTCATCCGCGCGAACGCTTGACTCACGATCGCGGTCCAATCCTCAGGATCCATGCGCTCGGCGATCGCGGTCGAGCCGGCGATATCGGCGAACAGCACCGTGAGTGGGCGCCGCTCGCTGCTTCCGGCCACCGTTCCGGCCGAAGCGGGCGCCTCGCGGCTCACGCTTTGAGCGCCGAATCGTCGAGCGCGTACGCGATTCCGGCGGCGGTCTCCATCGCGCGTCCACGCTCGAGCGCCGGTCTGAACTCCGGCGCGATGTCGGTCGCAAGCGCACGCCCGTCCTGGTGCGCGATCTCGCGCAGAATTCCGGTGCCCGCACGCTCGGCCAGCGCGTCCGCGAGCCCCACGAGCACCGCCTGCCGTTCGAGATCGCCCTGCGCAGCCGCGAGCTCGGCGCAGTTGCTCGCGATGATCGTCAGACCCGAAAGGTCGTTGTCCTCCGTGAAGATCTGCGCGGCCTCGCGGAACGCGGACATGGCGGCCGCGAAGTCGTCGCGCTTGACGGCGATCATGCCCGCCAGATGAAGGCTCCACGCCAGGTCAAAGCGGTTCGTACCGTCCCGATGAACGGCCAGCGCATCCTGGACGGCGAGGGAAGCCTCCTCCAGTCGTGCTGGGTCCATCTCGCCACGTCGTCCGAGCTGCAGGAACGTCGCGAGCCCCCATGCGGCGCGCGCCACACCGGCGCGATCGCCGAGCCGAGCCATCTTCTGCCGCGCGCTGCGCAGAAGATCGAGGGCCTGAGGAAGATCGGACCCAGGGATACCGTACGCGAACGAGAGGTTGTACTCGGCGTTCGCCTGCTCGGCGTCGCCTCCATGAGCTTCGGCGATCGCCTTCGCCTTTATGTAGCCGTCTGTCGCGGCCGGGAGATCACCACGCCAGTAGGCGATGCCGGCCGACGCCTCGAGCGCGCGCATCAGCACCATGGGGGAAACTGCCGCGGTTGGTAGCGCGAGGACCCGCTCGCACCAGCGGCCTCCTTCGACCAGATGACCGCGGACCTGCCAGAACCGCCACAGCGCGTACACGAGACGGCAGGCGTCCTCTACTCGACGGTCTCCGATCGAGGATTCGAGCGCCGCACGAAGATTGTCGTGTTCATCCTCGAGTAGATCGAGCCACCGCTTCTGGTCGCTCCCCTGAACGTGGGGGCGCGCTTCTTCGGCGAGCGCGACATACGCGCGCGCGTGGCGCATCCGTATGAGATCGCGCTCGTCGCTCTCCGCGAGGCGTTCGAGCGCGAACTCGCGGATCGTGACGAGCATGCGGAATCGCGGCTCGCCGTCGATCTCCGACTGCCGCACCAGGCTGTGCTCGACGAGAGTGCTGAGCACGTCGAGAACGTTGCCGGCGCCGAGCTCCTTGGCCGGGCCGCAGATCTCCTCGACCTGCGCGAGCATCCCGCCGCTCGCGAAGATCGCCAGCCTCGAGAAGAGCTTGCACTCCGCGGGGTTCAGCAGATCCCAGCTCCAGGCGATCGCGCCGCGAAGGGTGCGTTGTCGCTCCGGCAGATCACGTCCGGTCGAGGCGAGCATGTCGAGGCCCTCGCGGAGCTTCGGCAGCATCGCCTGCGGCGTGAGCACCTTGACGCGCGCCGCCGCGAGCTCGATCGCGAGAGGCAGCCCGTCGAGCCGGTTACAGATCTCGGCGACGGCGCCCGCGTTCTCGGCCGTCACGCGGAAGTCCGGGCGGACCCCTTTCGCGCGGTCGATGAAGAGCCGCACCGCGTCGGACTGTGCGAGCACATCGAGCGCGGGCAGGTGCCGCAGGTCGGGGAACTCGAGCGGCGGGACCGGGAACTCTTGCTCGCCGGCAATGCGCAGGGGCGCGCGGCTGGACGCGATCACCTTCAATCCGGCGCTCGCGCCAAGAAGCTGTCCGACGATCGACGCCGCGGGCAGGATCTGCTCGAAGTTGTCGAGCACGAGGAGGATGCGCTTGTCCTTGACGTGATCGAGGACGCGCCTGAGTGGCATCTCCGAGCCGGTCACCTGGACACCAAGACTGTGCGCGATGGTGGAGGGCACGAGCTCCGGATCGCTGATCGGAGCCAGTGGGACAAAGTACGTGCCGTCGCCGAAACCCTCCGCTGACTCCTCGGCAATGCGAAGGGAGAGCCGGGTCTTTCCGGTGCCGCCCGGGCCGGTGAGCGTGATGAGGCGCGCACCTTCCAGCAGTCGCTGCCCCTCGGCGATCTCGCGCGCTCGCCCGATGAAGCTCGTCGGCTGCGACGGAAGGAACGTCGCCGTCCGATCGAGACTCCGGACCGGCGGGAAGTCCGCCGCAGCCCCGGCGATCACGAGCTGGTAAAGCCGCTCGGGTCTCGCCAGGTCCTTGAGCCGGAACTCGCCCAGGTCGCGAAGCGACAGGTTGTCGCCGAGATCAGCGCGAGCGAGCGTGGCTGTGGCTTCGGTGATGAGGACTTGCCCGCCATGGCCCGCAGCGGCAACGCGCGCGGCGCGGTTCACGTCGATGCCGACATAATCCGCGCCCGCCTCGAGGCTCGCGGGGCGACCCTCGCCGGTGTGCATCCCC
>VBDX01000071.1 GCA_005881885.1 Chloroflexota bacterium | reverse complement strand
GAGCTCGAGGCGCATGGGTACACCCACATCGTCACGACGACACTCGGTCCCTCGACCTTTGCTCAGGGCCCGGCGGCTCGCCGGCGTGGCCGCAAGCGGCGCGAAGAGGAGCTGAACGTCATCTAGCGGCTTCGGCTGTTAGCGGTCGAGTGCGATCACGCGCTCGGCGACCTCGGCGAGATCCTTTGCCACGACATCCGGTTTCTCGAACAGCGGGTTCCATACGGCGCCCGGCCGTTCGATGAAGGCCGCGGCGCAACCTGCCCGGAGCGCACCCTGCACATCCCAGACATGCGCCGCGACCATGCGGATGTCAGCGGTCGTGACGCCGAGCTCGCGGGCGGCCGCCTGGTAAGCCTCCGGCGCAGGCTTGAGGCGCTTCGCCGAGTCGGCCGAAAGTGCTCTTTCGAATAGGTCGGCCAGCCCGGCGTGACGAAGCTGCGCCTCTTCGACTTGAGCGGTCGAGTTGGTGAGCGCCGCGAGTCGGAAGCCCGCGCCACGTAGCCGCTCGAGCGCAGGGCGCACCTCCGGATGCGGTGGCAATCCACGCACCTGCTGGAGGATCGCCTGCTCGTCGTCCTTGCTGACCCTCAGACCATGGCGCTCGCCGGTGATCGCGAGCGCCGCCTTGAAGTGCTCGCCGAACGGCACGTATGGACCGGTGATCGTCGTGAGGAGCGCGGACTGAAGCATGGTCCCGAACCACTCGACGCGAACCTTCGCGTCGCCGAAGACCCGTTGGAAATGGGGGTCGAGCGCGCTCAGATCGAGCAGCGTTTCGTTGACGTCGAAGACCAGAACGCGCTTCACGAGCCCTCAGCGGAGAGGGTGGGATTCGAACCCACGGAGCTTTCGCTCACAGACTTTCCAGGTCTGCGCCCTAAGCCGGACTAGGCGACCTCTCCATATATGGATTATCCGGCGGAGAGGGTGGGATTCGAACCCACGAGGCTTTCGCCTACCGCTTTTCGAGAGCGGCACCTTCAACCACTCGGACACCTCTCCGATGCAAGTCTAAACTTCGATCCTCCGTGAAGCGCTTCCATTACGCGTGGGTCGTTGTCGCCGTGACCTTCCTCGCTCTGCTCGCGGCGCAAGCGGTGCGGGCCGCGCCGGGCGTGATCATCACATCACTCGAGTCGGAATTCGGTTGGTCGAGGACGGCGATCTCGTTTGCGATCTCGCTCAGCATCCTGACGTTCGGGCTGGGCGGTCCTCTCGGCGGGACGCTCATCGATCGCTTCGGACCGCGTCGCGTGATGCTCGTGGGCGACATTCTCATCGTCGGAGGGCTCCTCGGACTCATCTTCGTCCGCGATCTCTGGCAGATGTACGTGCTCTGGGGACTCCCCATCGGGCTCGGGACGGGTGCCGTTGGCGGCGTGCTCGGCGCGGCGGTCGCCCACCGCTGGTTCCGCACGCAGCGCGGCGTGATCATCGGCGCGTTCGGCGCGGCGACAAGCGCCGGCCAGCTGGTATTCGTTCCGGCGATGGCCCAGCTGACGGTGACGGAGGGCTGGCGGTGGGCGATCGGCATCGTCCTCGTGGCCTGCGCGTCGATGCTCGTGCCGGTCGCGATCTTCATGCGCGATCGTCCCGAGCATGCCGGTACGACCCCGTTCGGGCAGGCCGCAGTCGTGACCGCGGCTGAACGCGCCGAGGACCGGCGGAGCACCTCGCTCCGCGATGCGATGCGCACGCGTGACTTCTGGCTCCTCGCCGCCAGCTTCTTCGTCTGCGGCTATACGTCAAACGGTCTGGTGGGCACGCATCTCATTCCACACGCCGTGGAGCACGGATTCACCGAAGTTACGGCGGCGAGCGCCGTGGCTCTCTTGGGGTCAATGAACATCGTCGGCACGCTCGCCTCCGGCTGGCTTACCGATCGCTACGACAACCGAAAGCTCCTTGCCGCGTACTACGGCTTCCGCGCGCTGAGCCTCTTCGCGCTGCCGATCATCTACGACGTGCGGTGGCTGTTCCTGTTCGCGTTCGTCTACGGCCTGGACTGGATCGCGACCGTGCCACCGACCGCGAACCTGGTCGCGACGATCTACGGTCGCGCGTCGCTCGGCACGATCTACGGCTGGATCTTCTTCTCGCACATGGTGGGCGCGGCGATCGCAGCATTCGCCGGCGGTTTCTTCCGCGATCTGCTCGGCGACTACCACCTCATGTTTGTCTCGGCGGGGATCCTGGGATTCATCGCCGTCTCGCTGGCTCTCCGGATCAGCACGTCCGCGGTCTCGCGTATGCCGGCGCCAGCCCTCGAAGCGTCGGCGACGACCTAACTACGCGGCGACGGACTCTTTCTCCATCGCGGGCGAGTACTTGCCCACGCGCGCCGCGGCGGTCAGCTTCGCGCGGTGGAAGAACGCGCGCTGCGCGGCGGCGACGTTGTCGGCTTTCCCGGACCACACCTTCTGCGGCGCGGCCTGCAGGCCACGCCCGTACGAGAAGCTCAGCTGCCAGGGCGCACCGACCTTCGCGGCATAGCGGTTGATCGCGTCGAGGTTCACGGTCGCTTCCTCGTCGGACTGTCCGCCCGAGAGGAAGACGATCCCCGGCACGGCGGCCGGTACCGACTCTTTGAAGCAGTTGACCGTGTAGCGCGCGACCTCGTCGGGTGAGGCACGGGTCGGTGCGCCCTTTCCCGAGAGGACCATGCTCGCCTTCAGGAGCATGCCCTCGAGCTGCACGCGCTGCCGAGCGAGCTGCGCGAATACCTCGCGAAGCGTCGCAAGCGATACCTCGAGGCAGCGATCGATCGTGTGGTCCCCGTCCATGAGGACTTCCGGCTCGACCATCGGCACGATCATCTGTTCCTGGCTGAGCGCCGCGTACCGCGCGAGTGCGTGCGCATTGGTCTCGATGCAGTACGGCGTTGGGATCCCGTCGCCGATCGTGATGACCGCGCGCCACTTGCTGAAGACCGCGCCGAGCTCGCGGTATTCGATGAGGCGCTCGCGTAGCCCATCGAGCCCTTCGGTGACGACCTCGGCCGGGGAGAAGGCCAGCGGCTTGGCCCCGACGTCCGCCTTGATGCCGGGAAGGATCCCCTGATCCTTGAGGATCTTGACGAGCGGCGTCCCATCTGCGGCCTTCTGGCGGATCGTCTCGTCGTACAGGATCACCCCACTGATGAACTGGGCGATCCCCGGGGTTCGGAAGAGAAGCTCGCGGTACGTTCGCCGGTTCGGTTCAGTGCTCTCGACGCCAATGGCGTCGAAGCGTTTCTTGATGGTGCTTGTGCTCTCGTCAGCCGCAAGAATGCCCTTGGCGGGAGCGACGAGAGCGCTCGCGGTCTGGGCGATATCCCCCATTGCGGCGTTCAGAATAGCGACTTCGCGCAGCTTGGTCGGCGGCTAGGCCAACACGTTTCGTATCTCGACCGTCGTGCGGAAGTCGCGTCGCTCGCGCCGCGATGCTATTCGGCGCCGGCGCGCTGGCGAGCGAAGAATTCCTGTAGCAGCCGCTCCACCTGATCGCGAACGAGCGGGTAATAACGCCAGCGCGGTCGGTGGTTGCTCCAACTTGCGTCGAGTAGCTCGGCCGCCGAACGCACCGCACCCGCCTTCTCGTCGGGTGCTCCGAAGACCACGAGCGCGATCCGCGCCAGCACGGCCGCTCCGGCGCACATCGCGCACGGCTCCACCGTCACGTAGAGCGCGCTGTCGGAGAGCCGCCAGCGGCCGAGCGCTCGGGCTGCTTCGCGCATCGCGATCAGCTCGGCGTGGGCCGTCGGATCGGCGTCCACCTCGCGCCGGTTGTGCGCGCTTGCCACGACCCGTCCGTCCCGAGCGATGAGCGCGCCGATCGGAACGTCGGCGTGCTCGGTCGCGCCACGGGCCACCTCGAGCGCCTCGCGCATGAAACGATCGTCTTCGGCGGGCCCCGGAAGCGTTTCGGGTGCGGCGAACGGGACGCCGGTGTGCGGCCGCTCTTTCATACGCCTAGGTAGCGCGCTTCGACGTCTCGCGCCGCCGCGAGCTCGACCGGCGTACCCGTGAAGACGATCGTCCCCTTGTTCATCACATGAACGCGTTGTCCGACCCGCGTCGCGAGACCGAGGTTCTGCTCCACGAGGAGCAGCGGGAGCCCGGTGGCCCGAAGACGCACGAGCGTCTCGCCCACTTCCTCGACGAGCATCGGGGCGAGCCCTTCGGAAGGCTCGTCGAGGAGGAGGAGCGATGGATTGCGCATCAAGGCGCGTCCGACGGCGAGCATCTGCTGTTCGCCGCCGGAGAGCTGATCCCCGCGCAGCCCAAGGCGCCGACCGAGGCTGGGAAAGAGCTCGACGACGCGCGCCTCATCCCAGCCGTTCGCGGCAGGGCGACCAGCGATCGCGAGGTTCTCGCGGACGCTCAGGTCGCCGAAGATCCGCCGACCCTGAGGCACCAGGGCGACGCCGGCGCGGGCGACCCAATGCGCTGGCGCGCCGGTGAGGTTCCTGCCGTTGATGCGCACGGTTCCCTGCCGGGGTCGGAGGAAGCCGGCAATCGCGGATATCGTCGTGGTCTTCCCGGCACCGTTGCGTCCGATGAGGGCGACCGCTTCGCCCGGTCGCACCACGAGATCCACGCCTTGCAGGACGTGGCTCTCGCCGTAGTACGCATGCAGGTCCTGGACTTCGAGCGCGGGGGCGCTCATGCGACCGACACCGCCTTGCCGAGATACACGTCGTGCACGCGAACGTCACCGCGGATTTCGCTCACCGTCCCATCGGCGATGACGCGCCCTTCGTGCAGCACGCTGACGCGGTCCGCGAGCCGGAAGACGACGTCCATGTCGTGTTCGACGATCAGGATGGTGAGCGCGCGGTCCAGGCCCGAGATCAGCTCCGTGATGCGCGCCGTTTCCGCGGGGGACATGCCGGCGGTGGGCTCGTCGAGCAGCAGGACGCGCGGACGCTGAGCGAGCGCGACCGCGAGCTCGAGCTGGCGCCGCTCGCCGTGGGAGAGGATCCGCGCCGCGGCATTCTCGCGACCGGCCAAGCCGACGCGCTCCAGGAGCGCGTCCGCCGCCGCGTATTCGCTTCGCGGCGGCGCACGGAAGGCGCGATATGGTCCGGCGCGCGCGGCGACCGCGAGCGCGACGTTCTCGCGGGCCGAGAGTGGTGCGAAGAGCTCGGTCCGCTGATACACCCGCGCCAGACCGAGTCGCGCGCGCTGCCAGGGCCGGAGGCGAGTGATCTCGGCGCCCGCGAGTCGCACGTCGCCGCCCGTCGGCGGAAGCTCACCGGTGAGCACGTTGAAGAGCGTGGTCTTCCCCGCCCCGTTCGGGCCGATGACCGCCCGGCGCTCGCCGTCGCCAACCGTGAGGGTCACGCCGTCGAGGGCCTTGACGCCACCGAAGGAGCGGCGCAGCTCGCGGACCTCGATCATGGCGCTCGCACGCGCGCGTAGGCGGCGCGTCCGAGCCCGACGATCCCCTGACGCGCCAGCAGGACGAACCCTATGAACACCAGCCCGAGGACGGTCTCGGATACTGGGATCGCGGACGACAGCACGCGCTGGATGTACATCACGACGCCGGCGCCCAACACCGGGCCGAGGATCGTGCCCGCGCCGCCAATCAGGACCATGACGAAGGCCTGCACGGATGTGCCGATGCCCGCGTCGCCGGGCGACACGAAACGCTGCGAGTACGCCGATAGAGCGCCCGCGACGCCGGCGATCATCCCCGCGACCACGAATGCCGAGAGCTTGAGACGCGTGGTGTCATACCCGAGAGCCCGCATGCGCCGCTCGTTCTCGCGCACTCCCGTGAGTGCGCGGCCGTAGGGCGACCGCATGAGGCTCCAGATCAGAAGAGAGACGACGAGAAAGGTCGCGGCAACCAGCACGTACATCCGATCGGGGGC
Organism: Chloroflexota bacterium; assembly: GCA_005881885.1. Taxonomy (GTDB): domain Bacteria; phylum Chloroflexota; class Limnocylindria; order P2-11E; family P2-11E; genus 3-1-20CM-2-70-9. The sequence goes on along the minus strand of VBDX01000071.1, from coordinate 3,046 downwards.
GCTCAGGTCGATCCCGAAAAGCGTCGGGCGGCTCACGCCCGCGAGCCCGTTCGATCCCCCTGTCACAGCGGTCCACTGGAACGCGATCGCGAAGACGATCTGCGCAAGCGCGAGCGTGAGCATGAGAAGAAAGATCCCCTCGGACCGCACGACCAACAGGCCGATCACGAGCGCGAGCAGTGCCGCGACCAGCACCGCAGCCGCAAGCGTGATCGGCAGTTGATCCGTCCCGAGCCGCTGGCTCGCGATGCCTGCGGCGTACGCGCCCCCTCCGAAGAACGCGGCGTGCCCCAGCGAGGGCATGCCCGCATGGCCGACGAGGATATCGAGCGAGAGCGCGAAGATCGCGAAGACGAGCATGTCACGCAGAACGGTCGTCGCGAACCTCGATGTCTCCCAGGCTGCGCTCCAGTACGGGAATGTCACGAGGCCGACGGCGACTGCCGCGAGAGCGACCCATCGCGCAGCCCGGGTCATCGTGCGATCCGGATCCGGCCGAGAAGCCCGGTCGGCTTGAAGAGCAGGACGAGCGCGACGATCGCGAAGATGACGGCGAGCGCGAATTCCTGGAAAAGCACCTTGCCGAACGTGTCCACGGGCCCGACGAGCACGCTTCCGGCAACGGCACCGCCGAGCGTGCCGAGCCCGCCCACGACCACAACGACCAGCGAGTAGAGCAGCGCATCGACATCCATGCCCGGTTGCAGGCCGAACACGGGCGCGGCGATCACGCCCGCCAAGCCCGCGAGCGCGGCACCGACGGCGAATGTGAGCGCAAACAGCCGATCGGTGTTTACCCCTAACGCACCGAGCATCTCGGCGTCCTCGACGCCGGCGCGGATCAGCATGCCGAGCTTCGTCCGCCGGTAGATCACGGCGATCACCGCGGCGAGCGCGACGCCGAACGCGATGACAAAGAGCCGGTAGACCGGATAGACGCCGCCGATGAGCACCACGGTTCCGTCGAGGCCCGGCGGGAACGGCAACGAGCGCACCTCACGTCCCCAGATGAGCCCGATCTGGTCGACGATGACCAAAGACACACCGATCGTGAGGAGCACCTGGTCGAGGTGTCGTCCGCGGAGATGACGGAGCAGGAGTGGCTCGATGGCCAGGCCAAGTGCTCCCAGCGCCACCGGGGCAGCGGCGAGGGCGAGCCAGAACGAGCCGGTGAACTGCACCACCGTGAGCGCGACGTAGGCGCCGAGCATGTAGAAGGCCCCGTGAGCCAGGTTGACCACGTCCATCATTCCGAACACGAGCGACAGACCCGCCGCAAGGATGAAAAGCAAGGCGCCGAACGAGAGGCCGTTCAGCGCCTGTTGGAACAGGAGCTCAGGGCTCACGCCGAGGTCACTTCCCCGGGTCGGTCACCTTCGCGATCTTGTCAAGGATCGTGTTCACGGTCTGCCCGCCCGTCGTCTTCACCTCGCGAAGGTAGATGTCTTGGATCGGGTTGTGCGTCGTCTTGTCGAACGCGAAATCGCCGCGCGGGCTCTTGAACGTGACGTCCTCGAGTGCCTTCGAGAATTTGTCCTTGTCCGAGGTATCGCCACCGAGCTTCTTGAGCGCCTCATCGAGTGCGCGCATGCCGTCGTACTGCTGCACCGCGAAGACGTCCGGAAGCAGCGGATATTGCTTCTGGAAGTCCGCGACGAACTTCTTGTTCTCGGCGTTGTCGAGCTCCACGGCCCAGAAGAGCGAAGTGATCGCGCCGTTCGCGAGGTCCTTCACCTCCTTGAGCACATCCTGCTCGGTCAGGAAGCCGGCTCCGTACATCTTGTAGCCCGCCGCGGGGAGGCCGAGCTGGTTCCAAGTCTTGATGAAGCCGATCGCGTCGGCGCCAGAGAAGAACGAGTACACGTTCTTGGTGGGCTGGTTCTTGATCTGCGTCACGAACGGCGCGAAGTCCGCGTTGCCGAGCGGCGGCGCGACCTCGCCGGTGACGTTCCCGCCGTTCTTCTTGAGGCCCGTCGTGAAGTCGGCCTTCGACTCGGTCCCGAAACCGTAGTTCGCGTACGCCAGGAACCAGTCCTTGGTGCCCTTCGCCGACAGGTAGTCGCCTATCGGGAACGAGATCTGATACGACGAGAACGAGGAGCGGAAAATGTACGGGCTCTTGCAGGCGGGTTTGCAATCCGGAGTGTCGCGCGTGAGCGCGTTCCCGCCGGCGTTCGTATCGATGAAGATCATCTTCGCCTCGTGCACCGCGTTGCGGATCCCATACGCGAGCGGCGTCGGAACGACGCCCATCATCACGTCGACCTTGTCCTGGTCGATGAACTTCTGCGCTTTCTGGATCCCGGTCGCGGTTACGTTCGTGTCGTCCTCATAGATGAGCTTCACCGGGCGGTTCGCGAGCTTTTGGTCGTTCTGCCTGAGGTAGAGCTCCGTCGCACGGCGCATGGAGTTGCCGAGCTCGGCGTAGACACCGGTGAACGGCAGCAGCTGCCCGATCTTGAGCTCCTTGCCCGGCGCGGCGCTCGGGCTCCCGCTCGCGCCCGGCGTGACGGCCGCCGGCGCGCATGCTGCAAGCGCCGCCGCGGACGACGCGACGAGGAACTGGCGCCGCGTGAGGCGATAGGTGTAGCCCCGTTTGGCGGCGAGACCGTTCATCTTGGTGAACCCGCCCATGAGCCCCTCCCGCGCTGTGCTCAGACCGGGCTAAGTATGGTCACTGCGGCTAAGACTCGCGCTCGAAGAGAGTTGCCAGGCCCTGACCGACGCCGATGCACAGCGAGGCGATGCCATAGCGGCCGCCGCGACGCTCGAGCTCACGAAGCAGTGTGCCGGCGAGCCGCGCGCCCGACGCGCCGATCGGATGACCGATCGCGATCGCTCCGCCATTGGGATTGGTCCGGTCGTCGGGCAGGCCGAGCGCGTGCATGCAGGGGATGACTTGAGCGGCGAAGGCCTCGTTGAGCTCGATGGCATCGCATTCCTTCACCGCAACACCGGTCCGTTCGACCAGCTTACGCACGGCCGGGATGGGCCCGAGGCCCATGTAGTCGGGATGGACGCCCGCCGAGGCGCTGGCGACGATGCG
>VBDX01000070.1 GCA_005881885.1 Chloroflexota bacterium | reverse complement strand
TGGTCGCAAGCACGCTGCTCGTCCTGAGCTACCTGATCCGCGACATCGCCTACGCGATCGTCGACCCGCGGATCAAGGTGAAATAGTGGCCGTCGGCGCGCAGACCGCGACACGGCCACGCGAGCTGCCGCAACCCAGAGCCTCGGCCGGGCTGTGGTCAAACGCGTGGTACAGCCTCCGTCGCGACCGGCTGACGATGGCCGCCGGCGCAGTCGTGGTGCTCATCATCCTGCTCTCGGTGGGAGCGCCACTGCTCGCGGAGTACGTCTTCAAGACGTCGTTCGAGAGGCAGGACCTGCTCCACACCTACGGCCGACCGACGCTCGACCCGCTCGCCTATTTGCTCGGAAGCGATGAAGTAGGCCGCAGCCAGGTGGTCAGGCTCTTCTACGGTGGTCAGGTCTCCCTCTTCGTTGGCTTCGTCGCAGCCTTCATCCAGCTCACCATCGGCGTGCTGTTGGGCCTTATGGCCGGCTACTTCCGCGGTCGGGTCGACGATCTCATCACCTGGTTCATCACCACGCTCAACTCCATCCCGACGATCTTCCTGCTCATCATCATCTCCGCCCTGTTCTCGCCAGGCGCGATCACCCTCACGATCATCATCGGGGCGATCTTCTGGACCGGCATCACCAACTTCGTGCGCGGGCAGACCTTCGCCCTCCGCGAGCGCGAGTTCGTGACCGCGGCACGGACCGTGGGTGCGACGCCCTGGCGGATCATGCTGCGACACATCCTGCCCAACGTGCTGCCGCTGATCTTCGTGCTCACCGCGATCGACGTCGGGACCATCATCCTTGCCGAGTCCGCGCTGAGCTATCTGGGGCTCGGCATCGTTCCGCCCACGCCGAGCTGGGGGAACATGCTCACGAATGCTGCTTCGTACTTCAACCGCGCGCCGTGGCTGGTCGTCTCGCCCGGCACGATGATCTTCCTGACCGCCCTGTGCCTCTACCTCATCGGCGACGGGCTCCGCGACGCTCTCGACCCGCGTCTGAAGTCGCGCTAGCACTCTGAGCTTTGTCGCTTGGCCGCTCGCCCTGATCGCGCGAACGGCTGCGGCCGCGGGCGGGTATCGCGTGGCTCCGGTGAACAAGGCAGTCTCTTCCGTAAACTCACATCTCTCGCTCGGGAGAGGAGCACAAGAGGTATGAGACAGCACCAGGCCGGACGACTCCGGATCGCAGGCATCACCGCGATCATGCTGATCGCGGCCGCATGCGCCCCGACCGGACAGCCTTCGACGACCGCCACAGCGGCGGCATCGGAGCAGCCGGTGGCCGGGGGGCGTCTCGTGATCGGAGCGACCGGCGATCCCAAGACGATGCAGCCGGTGATCTCCGGTGACACGACATCGAGCCTTATCTGGCAGCAGGTCTATGTCACACTCACGCGCCCGAACTACAAGACCGGCCAGACCGAGCCGAATCTCGCCGAGAAGTTCGAGCTCTCTGCGGACGGGCTCACGTTGACCTTCACGCTTCGCGACAACCTGGTGTGGAGCAACGGCGATCCGTTCATCGGTGAGGATTGGAAGTACACCGTCGAGGCCGTCGGCCGGAGCAAGAAGACGGTGCGGAAGAGCACGTACCAGGACATCGTCGGCTGGAAGGACTACGTCGACGGGAAGACCGACTCGGTCGCCGGCATCGCTGTCAAGGACAGCGGCAAGGTGATCGAGGTGAAGTTCACCAAGATCTTCTGCCCGGCGGTCGCGGCACTCGGCGCGGGCGGCGCCGGCGGCATCCTGCCGAGCAAGCTCTTCAAGGCGCAGTGGGACAACAAGACGACCGACACGAGCAAGAACATCGACGACGTGCCCTACAACATGAACCCGCCCGCCTCGATGGGACCGTGGGTGTTCAAGGAATTCAAGCCGGGTGTCCAGGTCACCTTCACCAAGAACGAAAAGTACTTCCGCGGCGCGCCCCTCATCGACGAGTTCGTGGTGAAGGTCTACGCGGATGCGACCGCCGTCAAGAACGCGCTCATGGTCGGCGAGGTCACGCAGGCCAACATCCAGCCGTCCGACAACGAAGAGGTCTCGAAGAACGACGCCCTCAAGCTCTTCCGTTACAAGCAATCCAGCTACGACTACATCGGGTGGAACTTGAAGGCCGCGAAAGCGCCGTGGCTCGCGAACGTGCAGGTCCGGCAGGCCCTCGCCTACGGCATCGACGCACCCGCGATCGTCAATAAGGTCCTCCTCGGCTTCGGCTCCCAGATCTACGCGCACACCCCACCCGTCTCATGGGCATACGACGACACCGGCTTCACGAAGTACACCCGCGACGTGAACAAGGCCAAGCAGCTCCTCGAGCAGGCCGGCGCGAAGATGGGCGGAGACGGCGTCTACCGCTGGACCGACGGAGCGCCGATGAAGATGCGCATCGAAGCCGCGCAGGGAAACAACGTGAGCGAGACGGTCCTCCAGTTCGCCCAGGAGCAGTACAAGGGGATCGGCATCCAGATCGATCCGCTACTTGAATCATTCAACGCGCTGCTCGACCGCACGCAGCCTGGCCCCGACTACGAGGGCTTCATCATCGGCTGGTCGCTGGGCGCCGACCCCGACCCGTACTCGATCTGGCACTCGAGCCAATCGGGTAAGGACCAGTTCAACGACGTCTTCTACGCGAACCCGACGGTCGATCAGGCGCTGGTCGATAACCGGAACGGTCCGGACTGCAGCCAGGCCGCGCGCAAGAAGGCGCTCCACACGATGGACCTGCAGCTCAACCAGGATGTCCCGTACACCTTCCTCTTCACCCGCGATGCGCTCCGGTACGCCGATAAGAAGCTCCAGGGCTTCGACCCGAACACGTACGCCTACCTGTGGAACGTCGAAAAATGGTGGCTGAAGAAATAGCGGTCTAGACGCGCTGGGCGCCCGGGCTCACCCGGACCCAGGCGCCCTGGAGGCAGATGGGTCGGTACATCCTCCGCAGGCTCGGACAGGCGATCCCGACCCTCATCGGGATCCTCGTCCTGACCTTCGCGCTCACCAGGCTCTCGCCCTCCGATCCGATCCAGCTCATGCTCGGCGGCCAGTACGACATCACGCCTGAAGATCGCATCGCGCTCCGGGAATCGCTCGGACTGAACGACCCGCTTCCCCTGCAGTTCATCAAATGGGTCTGGGCGATCCTCCATCTGGATTTCGGGCAGTCCTTCTACTACCACCGCCCGGTCATGGACCTCATCCTCGAGCGCGTCCCGAACAGCCTCCAGATATCCATCGCGGCCCTACTGGTGACGGTCGCGATCGGCATCCCGCTCGGGGTCATCGCGGCGCTCCGGCGCGGGCACATCGAGGATCACGGCATCCGGATCTTCAGCGTCGCCGGGCACGCCATCCCGCAGTTTTGGCTGGGCCTCATGTTCGTGCTCACGCTCAGCGTGCAGCTCCGGTGGTTCCCGATCGGGAGCATGAATGCGGTAGGTGTGGACTGCGGCCTCTGCTGGGATCGGATCTGGCACCTTATCGGCCCGGTGGCCGTGATCTCGATCGCGGGCATCGCCAATCTGCCCCGAATCCTTCGGACCGAGGTGCTCGAGGTCATCTCTCAGGACTATGTGCGCACCGCGCGTAGCAAAGGACTGCGTGAAAAAGCGGTCATCGCGGGACACGTTCTAAGGAACGCGCTCATTCCCGTGGTGACCTCGTTCGGCACGATCCTGCTGGTGTTCTTCAGCGGCGCGCTGATCATCGAGCGCGTCTTCAACTGGCCTGGGCTCGGGAGGCTGACGTTCGAGGCTGCCGTGAACAAGGACTATCCGCTGGTGCAAGCTGGCGTGGTGATCTCGAGCGTGCTGCTGATCTTCTCGTACCTGCTCCGCGACATCGCCTACGCGTGGGTCGACCCTCGGATCAAGGCGCTCTGATGGCGACCGATGCGGTGACTACGACCGCGGCGAGGGTCCGACCTGCCGAGGTGAGAAACGTGAGCGCCGGTCTTTGGAGCGATGCGCTGTGGCGTCTCCGGCACGACCCGACGACCGTGGCGGCGCTCGTCGTGCTCGGCACAATGGTCGCGCTCGCTCTCGCGGCCGACCTCCTGGCCGAGAACTTCTTCCACCGTGCGTTTTCCGATCAGGACATCCTCTCCAACTATTCGAAGCCCAGCGGAGCCGAGCCATGGCTCTGGCTCGGAACGGATGAGCTCGGGCGCAGCCAGGCGGTACGCCTGCTGTACGGCGCGCGAGTCTCGCTCTTTATCGGGAGCCTCGGGGCGCTCACCGCACTGGTGCTCGGTCTCGGGATGGGCGTGACCGCGGGCTACTTCCGCGGTCGGTGGGACGATGTCGTCGTCTGGCTCGTGACGACGCTGAACAGCATTCCGCTGCTCTTCCTGCTCCTCATCATCGGCGTGCTCTTCCGTCTGGCGCCGCTCCCCTTCGCGCTCTTGCTTGGCGGGCTCGGCTGGCTGGGGATAGCGAATTACGCGCGAGGGCAGACGATCGCGCTGCGGGAGCGCGAGTATGTGGTCGCGGCCCGCATTGTCGGATGCACGGCGGTGCGGCTGATGGTGAGGCACATCGTGCCCAACATCATCCCGCTCATGATCGTCCTGGCCATGATCGAGGTGGGAACCCTCATCCTGGTCGAGTCGGCGATCTCGTTCATTGGCTTCGGCATCCAGCCCCCGACGCCGTCGTGGGGCAACATGCTTACCAATGCCGCCCAGTATCTCGGCAAGGCGCCGTATCTCATCTACCCGCCGGGGATCGCGGTCTTCGTGACCGTGCTCTGCCTGTATCTCGTTGGCGACGGCTTGCGCGACGCGCTCGACCCCCGCCTCAAGTCGCGGTAAGCGCAATGCGGCGATCGGTCGCGCTCACGCTCCTGGCGCTCCTACTCATCTCCTGCCAAGCCACGCCCGTCGCCGCGACGCCCGCGCCAAGCGGCGCGCAGACGGGCGGGACGCTCAGGATCGCGATCGCGGGCGAGGTGACCACGCTTGACCCGTGGAGCGCCGATGCTCCGTCCTTGGTCGCCACGAGACAGATCTATGAGACGCTCGTGACGCTCGATCCCGCGAGCGGGACGGTCGGCGCCGGGCTCGCGTCGGGGTGGCAGATCGCCAACGACGGGGCCAGCTGGACATTCACGCTCCGCGACGGCGTGCGATTCCACGATGGCTCGTCGCTCGACGCCGCCGCCGTCGTGGCGAGCTTTGATCGCGGCCGGGCCTTCCGCTACCGGATGCTGTTCGACGATCCGCCGGCGATCGCGCGCGTCCAGGCGGTCGACGCGCGCACGGTCCGGTTCGACCTGACCGCCGCGTTCGGGCCATTCCTCGCGCATCTCGCCGCGCCGCAGGCCGCGATCGCGAGAGGCACATCCGGCACGGGCCCCTTCGCCGCGGGCGACAGCGCGCTCGCGCCCGACGGCACGCTGGCGCTCCGTCGAAGCGACACGTACTGGCGCCGGGACGCTTCTGGCAAACCGCTCCCGTACATCGACGGCCTCGTCCTGCGACCGGTGCGCGACGCGGCTTCGCGGCTCGCCGAGCTGCGCGCTGGTCGTGTCGACATCGCTCTCGACCTTCCCGTCGCGCAGGCCACGGCGGCGCGCAGCGATCCGAGCCTCGCGCTCCTGGCGCGCCGCGACGCGGCGCTTGCATCGCTCGGCATCGACCCGACGGCACCGCCCTTCGACCGTCAGGAGACGCGACGGGCGATCGCGATGACGATCGACCGGGACGCATTGTCGGGGATCTACGCCGGTCTGGTGCGCCGCGCGGCGCAGGTCGTTCCGCCTGGAACGGTCGGCTACGACGAGAGCATCGTCGAGTTCGCGCCGCTCGACGTGGCCGCCGCGCGCAGGCTCCTCGCGGACGCGCGCGTCTCGACGCCGATCACTACCGAGCTGGTCTATCCCATCCTTGCCACGATCGCGTACCCGGACCCGCAGCGGATCGCGCAGTCGGTCGCCGCGGACCTCGGCAAGATCGGGATCGTGGCGCGGCTCCGCGCGGTCGATCCGGCGGCGATGCGCGACGCCAAGGCGACGCTGACGCTCGACACGACCGTCGTCGGGCTCGATCCCGACGATGTGTTCTGGCCGCTTCTCGGCCCGCGGGCCGATGCAGGAAACGCACCCGAGCCGCTTGTGGTGGGGCTCCTGCGCAGGGCGCGCGGCGAGGTCGACCCAGCGAAGCGGGCGGAGCTCTACAAGCAGGTCTCGAAGATCATGCGCACCGAGGCGGTGCGCGTTCCGATCGTCTTCGCCGATCACACCGGCGCCGCGTCCGGGCGCGTCGCGGGCTACGTCCCCGCCGGCCGCTCTGAGTCTTTCGGCACAGTGTGGCTTCGGCCGTGACGCGGTCGGTTAGCGTTTAGGTGAAGTGATGCTCCCGATGGGCGGCGGCGGTCTCCACATGTTCATGTGGGGCCAGCGTGGTGACGCGGCGAAGAAGCGGCCCACGGTCGCGATGTACCGCAGGCTCCTGCGATTCGTCGGACCGTACCGGTGGAACCTGGCGTTCGCGGCCGCGCTGCTCGTCATCTCCACCGCGCTTGGGCTCGTCTGGCCACAGATCGTGCAGCGCGTGCTCGACCTCGGCTTCAAAGAGCCTGGATTGCTGGATGAGCTCGTCGTCGTCCTGATCGCGGTCCTGCTCGTGCGAGCGGTCATCGACGGAGCCCGTCAATTCGTCATGGCGTGGACAGGCGAGAAGGTCATCTTCGATCTCCGGATGGCGATCGTGAATCACCTGCAATCGATGTCGTTGTCCTTCTTCAACGTGCGCAAGACCGGTGACCTCATGTCGCACGTCACCAGCGACGCGACTCTCGTGCACGGCGTCGTCACGCAGACCATCATCCAGGTGCTCGGTCAGGTCCTCACGCTCGTCGGTGGCATCACGATCATTTTCCTGATGAACTGGCGGCTCGCGCTCCTCACGCTCGTCGTCGCGCCGCCGATCGGCATCATCGGTCAGTACCTCGGCCGCAAGATCCGCGACATCTCGCGCGCCGCGCAGGACGCGCAAGGCGAGGCCGTCGGGGTGCTGCAGGAGGCTCTCGCCGAGGTGCGCGTGGTCCAGGCGTTCACCCGCGAGGAGTACGAGGCGAAGCGCTTCCACGAGAAGCTACTCGTCATGTTCCAGAAGAGCATCGACCGTTCGCGCATCGGCGCGATCATGTTCCCGGCGATCGGCTTCCTGGGTTTCGCTTCGTCGATCGTCGTGCTCTGGTATGGCGGCCACCAGGTCGCGGCGGGCGAGCTCACGCAGGGGCAGCTTGTCGCCTTCCTCCTCTACATGGGGATGGTCGCGGGGCCAGTCGGCGGCCTCGCCAGCCAGTGGACCGGCATCCAGCAGGCCTTCGGCGCGGCCGATCGGATCTTCGCGCTCCTCGACACCGCGCCCGACGTCCGTGATCTACCAGGCGCGGTACCGATCGGGCCCGTCCGCGGGGAGATCGAGTTCGACGGGGTGTCCTTCAAGTATGGAGAGGGTCCTCTGATCTTCGAATCGCTGTCGACCGTCTTCCGCGAGAGCGAGACGACCGCCCTCGTGGGGCCGTCGGGCGCGGGCAAGACGACGCTCGTCAATCTTGTCGGTCGCTTCTACGACCCGGTAGCGGGGCGGGTGTGCGTCGATGGACGCGACATCCGCGAGGTCACGCTGCGGTCATTGCGCGAGCAGATCGCGGTCGTCCCACAGGAGCCGATCCTCTTCGGCGACACGATCCGCGAGAACATCCGCTACGGCCGCCTCGACGCAACGCAGGCTGAGATCGAGGACGCGGCCCGAGCGGCCAACGCGACCGAGTTCATCACGCGAACGCCGAAAGGCATGGAGACGATCGTCGGCGAGCGCGGCGTCCGGCTCTCCGTCGGGCAGCGCCAGCGCATCGCGATCGCGAGAGCGATCCTCCGCGACGCGCGCATCCTTCTTCTCGACGAGGCCACGAGCTCGCTGGATAACGAGAGCGAATTCCTGGTGCAGCAGGCACTCGACCGGCTCATGCGCGGGCGCACCACCATCGTCATCGCACACCGGCTTTCGACGGTCGAGCGAGCGGACCGCATCCTCGTGCTCGACCGCGGCCGCATCGTCGAAGAGGGCACGCATACCGAGCTGCTGACGCGCGAGGGTCTCTACCACCGCCTCTACACCCGCAAGTTCGTGGACGACGCCTCCACCGCAGGGCCCGAGCCCGCGCCGGAACCGGTGCTCGCGGGCGAGGTCATGCGCATCCGGCGTTTCCCCCCCAACGACCTAACGCCCTAGGCTCGCGCCGGTGCGCTACTACGTGACGTCATCGGATCGGACCTGGTGGACGATCGCGCCGGAGGTACCGGGCGTCGCGTCCGAGAACGTTCCCTCGCGCGACGAGGCGATCACCCGCTGCAGGGCGCTCGTCGCCGAAGAGGTCGACGCGTACCGCAGGCTGGGGCATCCGCTCGACGTCGAGCCCTCAGAGGAGATCGTCGAATGGAGCATGCCATGGTGGCTCATACCGGACTCGCTCGTCCCAACGCCGCCCGCGTTGCTCGGCGCAGCGGTGCGACGCATGGACGAGATCGCGTCCGAGGTAGAGCGTTTCCTAGACGGAGTCCAGCCCGATGACTGGGACCGGGCACCCAACGAAGGTTGGACGATCCGACGAACGCTTGATCACGTCGCAGGCGGATTCGAGATCGGCATCCGGCGGCTGCAGCCGTGGCCGCTCGACCCTGACCGCGCGCACGCGGCCGCGTTCGAAGAGCTCGTGGCGCGGATCAAAGTCGCCCCCCTCGAGGCGGTCGCGCACTGTGGCCTGAACACCGAGGCGGGCAGGGTTCGGTGGACGCCTCGGAAGGTAGCGCGCGTGGTCCGCGCTCTCCAGGTCGCCGCGCGCGCGAACGCCGAATTGGGTGGTCCACCGCCGCAGAGCGTCGTCCGACACGACGACGCTCCCGGCGACAACGCCCCGCCGACGGAGGCCGAGCTGCGCGCCGTGATCGAGGCCGACGCGGAGCTCCGCCGCATCGGTGCCCAAGATCGTCGCGCCCGAGGGATTGCCGTCTGGTACCGCTACTACCGCGACCGGTTAACGCGTTGGCCAGTCGAGCCGCGCGAGCGGTGGCACGCGATGCGCGCAGCCTACCGTCGGCGGCTGCTGGAGCTTGGCGAGACCGAGCTCGCGGCCGTTCGCATCGCGCCGAGCGGCCAGTGCAGTACTGTGCGGATGGAGCTCGGCCTGGGCCTGTCACATGTGCGAGAGCACTTGGCGCAGATGCGTTCGCTCACCACCGCCACGACACAGGGCACTCGCCA
>VBDX01000069.1 GCA_005881885.1 Chloroflexota bacterium | reverse complement strand
AAGTAGGTATGTGCCGCTCTGGGCGGTCATCCGCCACCGCGGCCGCCGCTCGGGCCGGCTCTACGCGACACCGGTGGCGATCGCGCACACCGCTGACGCGCTCATCGTCCCATTGCCCTTCGGTGCGGAAGCGGATTGGTGCCGCAACGTGCTCGCCGCGGGCGGATGCGTGGTGCGCTGGAAGGGCAGTGAGCATCAGACGATCGAGCCCGAGATCATCGAGGACTCAGCGCTCCCGGCGTTCGCGACGTGGGAGCGCTCGGCCTTGAGGACGCTCGGCATCACGCGGTTCCTGCGCTTGCGTTTTGCACCTCCGTCTGCGTCCATTCTGTGATCTTCGCAACAGAACACGTTTGCGTGGGTTGACCCGGTCGAAATAGCGGCCGCATCTTCGTTGTTCTTGCGTATACCCGCGCACAGGAGGATCCCAAATGCCCCAACCCCTTCGTAACCCATGGCCGGCGCTGCTCATCGTCTGCCTCGGCTTCTTTATGATCATGCTCGACACGACGATCGTGTATGTGGCGACGCCGAGCATCCTGACCAGCCTTCAGACATCGCTCGACTCGGTCCTCTGGGTGTTCAACGGATACCTCCTCGCGTATGCCGTTCTCCTTATCACCGCGGGCCGACTCGGCGACCTCTTCGGCCCGCGCAACCTGTTCGCGGCGGGCCTTGTGTTGTTCACGGCTGCGTCGGTGCTCTGCGGTCTCTCGCAAGATGCCGGTCAGCTCATCGCCGCCCGCGTCGTCCAGGGTGTCGGCGGTGCCCTTCTCGCGCCGCAGTCGCTCGCGATCCTCACCTCGATCTTTCCGCGCGAGCGCATGGGCGCCGCGCTCGGCTTCTGGGGCGCGGTCATCGGAGTCTCTACCCTCGCCGGTCCGACGCTCGGCGGCCTCATCGTGACGAACTTCGACTGGCGCTGGATCTTCTTCGTGAACGTTCCGATCGGCATCGTCGCCCTCGTTGGCGCATTTCTCGTCGTCCCGGACGTCCGTCCCGGCCGGCTGCACCGTTTCGATCTCGTTGGTGTCGCGCTCTCGGGAGTCGCGCTCCTCGCGATCGTCTACGCCCTCATCGAAGGCCAGCGCTATGACTGGGGGACCATCACCGGCGTCGTCTCCATCCCGCTGATCCTTGCGGTCGGCGTCGTGCTCTTCGTCGCGTTCCTGGCCTGGGAGCGTTCGCAGGCCGAGCCGCTCGTGCCGCTGCGCCTCTTCAACCATCGCAACTACACGCTCATGAACGGGACGTCGCTCGCAGTTGCGTTCGCGATGCAGGGAATCTTTCTGCCGTTCACGATCTACCTGCAGTCGGTCCGCGGCATGTCCGCGCTCGACGCGGGTCTCGCCGTGGCGCCGCTGTCGCTTGTCTCGATGTTCGTTGCGCCCTTCTCTGGCCGCCTGGCAGACCGCTTCGGCGGCAAGTACTTCCTCATGGCCGGACTCGTCCTATTCGCCACGGGCACCGGGGCCCTCTTTGTGTTCGCGTCTCTCGACTCGACCTGGCAGACCTTCGTCGCGCCGCTGATGGTGGCCGGCCTGGGCATGGGCTGCGTGTTCGCGCCGATGACCACCGTGGCGATGAAGGACGTCGCGACGCGCGACACAGGGGCAGCGTCGGGGGTGTTCAACACGATGCGCCAGCTCGGCGCCGTCGTCGGCAGCGCGGTCATCGGCGCGGTGCTGCAGGCGCAGCTTGCGATCGATCTTCCGGCGCAGGCCGCCGCGAAGTCAGGGCAGCTGCCGTCACAGTTCCGCGACCAGTTCGTGAATGGCTTCGCGCAAGCCTCACGCTCGGGGTTCCAGGTAGGCGTGGGCCAGAGCGGGGGAGCGCAGCTTCCTCCGAACATCCCGCCTCAGGCCATCGCGCAGATTCAGCAGATCGCGCGCGACGTCTTCGAGAACGCGTTCATCCTGGCGATGCACCCGACCGCTGTGGTCGCGATCGTCGTGCTCCTGCTCGCCGCGGCGGGATGCATCTTCATCGCGACCGGACGCCGAATGGCCGAGGTGCCCGAGCAACTCGTGGCCGCAGCGGCCGAATAGGCCGAGCGCTCACGCGCGAGCCTCCTCGCGACTCCGGGGGAGGTACGCGGAGGCCTGAAGTGTGAAGAGCTCCGCATAAAGGCCGCCCGTCCGCATGAGCTCGTCGTGAGTTCCGTGCTCGACGACCCGGCCCTCGTGGAGCACGTAGATGCGGTCCGCCGAGCGCACGCTCGAGAAGCGGTGCGAGATCAGCAGCACCGAGCGCCCGCCGAAGAGGTCGCGCATCCGTGTGAAGAGATCGTGCTCGGCGCGGGCGTCGAGCGCGGCGGTCGGCTCGTCAAGGATCACGAGCGGCGCATCGCGAAAGAAGGCGCGCGCGAGCGCGATCCGCTGCCACTGTCCGATCGACACGTCCTTGCCGCCCATGAAGTAGGGGCCGAGGATGGTGTCGTAGCGGTCGGGCCAGCTGTTGACGAAGCCATCCGCGCCCGCCCGCTCGGCCGCGCGGATGATCTGATCCAGATCCGCGAGGCGCTCGACGCGGCCCAGTCCGATGTTCTCGCGCGCGGTCAGCATGAAGCGCGCGAAGTCCTGGAAGAGCACAGCGACGCGTTCGAAGATCCAGCTCGGGTCGCGCGCTGATGCGTCGACGCCGTCCCAGCGCACCTGACCGGAATCGGGGCGGTAGAGGCCCGAGAGCACCTTGGCCAGGGTCGTCTTCCCCGACCCGTTCTCACCCACGAGCGCGATGACCTCGCCCGCGCGGATCTCGAGCGAGACGTCGTCGAGCGCGAGTCGGGAGGGCTGTGCCGGCGATCCGTCGCTCGAGGCCGACGGGGGATAACGGAACGACACGTGGTCGACCTCGATCCGCTCGAACGGCGTCACTGGCTCGAGCGCCTGCTGCGGTCGCGTCGGCGCCAGCGCGCTGAACTCCTCCCAGTCCTCGAGGAAGAGGCTCGCCTCGTACAGCTGCGTCATGTTGTTGACGAGGCTCGAGAGCTGCCCGGAGAGCTGCTGGCTCGCGGCCACGGCCGCACCGGCCTCGGCGACGCCGATACGGCGCTCGATGACGAGGTAGGCGAGCGCGCCGTACGTGAGCGCGGTAACGACTGATGACGCGCCGGTGCTGAGGATCGAGTAGCGGGCGCGCTTTCGGAGATTCGCGGCGAGCTCCTTGAGCCGCTCGTTCGAAAGTCGCTCGTACAGAGCGCGCATGTACGGGGCGAGGGCGAACGAACGAAGCTCTTTCGCGTACTCCCGGCTCGTGAACAGGCCGAAGATGTAGCTGCGCTTGCGCTCGTTGGGGGTCATGGACTTCCAGAACCAGTACGTCTGGCGGCTGGTCGCGGCGCTCGCGAGCCACATCGGCACGAAGCCGACGATCGCGAGGACCAGGAGGATCGGCTGCAGCACGTAGAGCGCGGCGGCGACGCCGACGATCAGGAAGAGGCTGCGGGCGAGCCCGATCGCCGAGCCGGTCACGCCCATCATCCGGCCCATCGCGTTCATCGCTCGGCGCAGCAAGTCCTGGAACTCAGGTGTCTCGAAGCGTTTGAGGTCGATCGCGATGATGCGGTCAAGAAGCACGGAGTTCGTGTGCCGCTCGACGATGGCGCCGAGCATCGATTGCTGCTGGCCCTGGATGAGGCCTGCGCCGCTCGAGACGAGGCTGAGTCCGATCATCGCCCCGAGGAGATAGCCGACCCGACCTAGATCGCCGCCGCTACCGGTCGCCAGGACCGCCGCGATGAGATCGCGCGTGATGATGAGCTGCAGCCCTGTGACCACTGCGCTCACGGCCTGCGGCGCGAGCGACGCCAGGAAGCGGCCGGGTGCGGCCTCCCAGACCAGCTTGAACGACGAAGAGAGGACGCGCGGTATCCGCTTGAGCTGCCGCCGCTCCGGCGGAGCTTCGACGCGACCCGGTCCGCGACCCCAGAAGATCAGGGTTTTAGGTTATCGCGCGAGTTGTGGCGCTTAGGTCCGCGGCGGCGGCGGTGGGATGCGCTTGCCCTTCACGTCGACCAGCGTCCCCCTCGGCGTGTGGACGATACGGATCATGACCGTCGCGCAGGCGGTGCAGCGCAGCACGATGCCGGGCGCGTGGACGTACGCGAGCAGTCCTCCGATGGGGTCGACCTGCCCGCAGCTGGCGCATTCTGCGAGGACGGTCGTCATCTCGTCGCCGTAGATCTCGGAGAGCGCCCCTGCCGCGGCGTTGCCGTCGAGCACGAGCTCGTCGTCCAGGGGCTCGCTCATGTTCCGCTCGGTCCGAAGCGCTCGGTGCGGATCCGATCGGCCGGGAGGCCGATCCGCTCGAGACCATCAGCCGCGGCCTCGACCAGCGCCGTCGGGCCGCAGACGTAGGCGACCAGGTTGGGACCGAGCGGCTTGGTCACCTCGGCGAGCATCGCATCGTCGATCCGCCGCGCATAGCCCTTCCATCCCGGCGGCTGCGCCCGCGTGAGGGTGTACGCGACCTTCAGCCCATTCTGACCCGCGAGCATGTCGAGCTCCGGCCCGTAGATGATCTGCTCGTAGGTGCGCGCGCTGTAGAGCAGCCGAGCCGGCGCGCTCACGTGCGCGGCCGCGCGATGGCGAAGCATCGCCATCAGCGGCACAACACCGGATCCGCCCGCCACGAGAAGGAGCGGACCGCCGACCGACTCATCCCAGACGAAGTACCCGCCGATCGGCCCGCGGACCTCGAAGCGATCCCCGACGACGACGGTGTCGAGGAGGAAGGGCGACACCTCGCCATCCGCGATCCGCTCCACCGTGACGTCGATCTCTCCGGTGCGCTCGGGCTCCGACGCGATCGAGTAGCTTCGCTGCGCCGCGTAGCCGTCGTCGGCGGTGAGGCGGACGTCGTAATGCTGCCCCGGCCGGTGCGGAGTCCAATTCGGTAGCGCGAGCGTGAGGGTTTTGACCTCAGCGGTCTCCGGCCTGATGGCCGCGACCACGGCGATCTGCCATTCGAGAGTGCGCTTCATCAGTCGCCGGTATACCGCTCCTCTTTCCACGGATCGCCGTGGTTGTTGTAGCCGAGCGACTCCCAGAACCCGGACACGTCCTTTTCCATCACGCGCAGGCCGCGGACCCACTTCGCGCTCTTCCAGAAGTAAAGGTGCGGGACGACGAGCCGCGCGGGTCCGCCGTGCTCGGGCGCGAGCGGCCTGCCGTCGTAGCCGTAGGCGACGAACGCCTGGCCGTTGACCAGCTCGGGGAGGGGGATGTTCGTGGTGTACCCGCCGTCCGAGAACGCGGTGACGAACGCCGCGCGCCGATCGAGCTCGACCTGTTCGAGCAGGATGTCCACCGAGACGCCGCGCCAGCGGGTGTCGAGCTTGGTCCACTTGGTGACACAGCTGATGTCTTTCACAAAGTCCTGCGCCGGAAGCTTCTGGAAGTCGTTCCATCCCCAGGAGACGGGCTCCTTCACGAGTCCCTCGATGCGGAAGGTCCACTTCGCCAGATCCGTCCGCGGGGTCGGTCCGGCCGAGAGCACCGGGAAGTCCTTCACCAGGTGCTGTCCCGGGGGGATGCGGTTCGCTTGCGCTCCCGCGCTCTCGCGGCGTCCGACGAATCCACGGGTGACGAATCTCTCGGGCATCTTCCCTCCGGTCACATTGTCGCGACCGTATCAGAATCGCGCCGTGCGTCGCATCGGGCACCGTGGCGCGAAAGGCCACGCGCCGGAAAACACGATCGCTGGATTTCAGAAGGCCATCGACCTCGGGTGCGATGGCGTCGAGACCGACGTGTGGCTGACCGAGGACGGCCGGCTGGTCATATCGCACGACCCCCCGGGGCCCGATGCGTCGCTCGGTTTGGACGAGGTCCTCGACTTCTGCCGCGGCAAGCTGGAGCTGAACGTCGAGCTGAAGTGCGTCGCGAGCGAGAAGCGCGCTCGCCAGACCGGCGCTCGAGTCACCGAGATGCTCGCGACTCGCGCAGATCCGGACGTGTACGTCTCCAGCTTCTGGTGGGGCGCGCTCGAAGGATCGCGAAGCGCCGGACCAGCGGTGCGCCGCGCGTTCCTTTTCTCGGACTCACCTGAGCGTCGCGCGCTCCTCGAGAGCGCCCGCGCCGCCGGGCTGTGGGCGCTGCACCCGAACCGCACTTATGTCACGCCCGAGCTGGTGCGCGACGCCCACGGAGCGGGTTTTGTCGTGAACGCCTGGACGGTGAACGAGCCGCGCGAGATCGCCCAGTTCGATAAGTGGGGCGTCGACGGGATCATGTCCGACTATCCCGAACGCGTGCCGAGAGGATAGGGAGCCGCCCACCCCCGCGCGCGCTCCACCGCGCGCAGCCAGCCGGCGTACCTGGCGTCGCGTTCGTCGATCGACATCGCCGGCTCGTAGCGCGCCGCGACCACGCGACGTTCGCGAAGCTCGTCGGGCGACTTCCATAGGCCGACCCCGAGACCGGCCAGGAACGCAGCTCCGAGAGCGGTCGTCTCGCGGATCGCGGCGACCTCCACCGGGATGCCGAGGACGTCCGCCTGGAACTGCATGAGGAAACGGTTGGCCGTGCCACCGCCGTCGACTCGCAGGACCTCGATGGGCTGACCCGCGCCGCGCATCGTCTCGACCAGATCGCGCGTCTGATACGCGATGCTCTCGAGCGTCGCGCGCGCGATATGCGCGCGGGACGTGCCTCTCTCGATGCCGATGAGGAGGCCGCGCGCGTAGGGGTCCCAGTGCGGCGCGCCAAGACCTGTGAACGCCGGCACGAGATAGACGCCGGCGTTGTGGGGGATGCTCGTTGCCAGGGCCTCGGTCTCGTCCGCCGACGCGATGATGCCGAGACCGTCGCGTAGCCACTGGACCGCAGCCCCGGTGATGAACGCGCTTCCCTCGAGCGCGTACCGCGGACCGTCGCCGATATCCCACGCCAGCGTCGCCACCAGACCACCGCCGGGCGACGCGGCACGCGTCCCGGTGTTGACGAGAAGGAAGCACCCCGTGCCGTACGTGTTCTTCGCCTCGCCAGGCTCAAAGCAGCCCTGTCCGAAGAGCGCGGCCTGCTGATCGCCCGCGATCCCCGCTATCGACACCGGGGAGCCGAAGTGCGCGGCGTCCGTCTCGGCGACGACGCCACTCGACCGGACCGCTGACGGAAGCATCGCCCGCGGGATCCCGAGGATCCCGAGCAGCTCGTCATCCCAGGTTCGGCGGTGGATGTCGAAGACGAGCGTCCGCGAGGCATTCGATAGATCCGTCGCGTGAACACGCCCGGCGGTCAGCTTCCAGACGAGCCAGGAATCGACGGTACCGCAGAGGAGCTCGCCGTCCTCGGCGCGAGCCTGCGCACCCTGAACCTGGTCGAGGATCCAGCGGATCTTCGTGCCGGAGAAATACGCGTCGATCACGAGACCGGTGCGGTCGCGGAAGAGTCGTTCGAGGCCCTGCGCGCGAAGCCGCTCGCAGATCGCAGCGCTCGCGCGACTCTGCCAAACGACCGCCGCATGTATCGGGCGGCCGGTGTCGCGCTCCCACACGATCGTCGTCTCTCGCTGGTTGGTGATCCCGATCGCGGCGAGGTCGCGACCGCCGACACCGGAGGCCCGAAGCGCTTCGCGTCCGACCGCGACCGTGGTGGCGAAGATCTCTTCGGGGTCGTGTTCAACGTGTCCCGACGCTGGATAGAACTGCCGAATCTCGCGGTCGGCGATGCCGCGCGCAGATCCCTGCGTGTCGAACACGATCGCGCTGGAACCGGTCGTCCCCTGATCGAGCGCGAGGATCGCCTTCACTCGGTGCTGAAGCGGCGCATCGGCTCGACCTCGCGACGGTAGGCCTCGATCTCTTTTTGCCGCCGGTCCGCGTCCCAGCCCAGGACCGGAGCCATCTGGTCGGCGACGCGGTCGACGCAATCCAGTCCCTGGCACGCCGAAAGTCCGAGGGCGTTGCGACGCAGCAGCACGTCGCCGAGGGTCATCGCCCATTCAGCCTTCACCGCGTGAACTACTTCCGCGACGAGCCCGTGATGATGAGGACACAGGGGCTGCGCGAGCGATCGATCCGCCATGGCCAGGTCGAGGACTTCTCGCGCGCGGCCGCCGTACACACGTGCGAGCCGCGTGATCGTGGCCGGCTCGAGCGAGAGCTCCTGATCGCGGGCGGCGAAGTTTCCAGCGCGCGCGCCCGGTAGCGGCTGCTCGGACGTGCTCGATCGCCCGCGTCGCTCGAGCTTCACGGATACCGCGTCCACCACCTCCTCGGCTATGGCGCGGTACGCGGTGATCTTGCCCCCAACTACGGAAATGACTCCGGCGATCCCCTCGCGTCGCTCGTGATCGAACAGCGCGTGCTTCCGCGAGACATCACCCTCGGCGACACCTTCCTCGCGCACGAGGGCGCGCACGCCTGCCCAGGTGAAGTAGATCTCGTCGAACGGCGCCGTCGGGAACGCGTGGCGCGCCTCGGCCTGGAGGTAGCGGACGTCCTCCTCTTCCGCGGCGGCGTCCGCCGGGTCGCCGACGTAATCCGTATCCGTGGTCCCGACGATCGTGGCGTCGAGCCAGGGCACGACGAAGAACAGACGGCCGTCGCTCCGGGCGAACAGCACGTGGGCCTGCTGAGTCGCCTGCCGCGTTACGAGGTGGATGCCTTTCGTAAGCCGCAGCAGGCGTTTCTTTGTCCGGCGGAGCGGCGCGATCGTCTCGTCGAGCCACGGCCCCGTGGCGTTCACGGTGAAGCGCGCGCGGATTCCGAGATCCCGGGCGCCGGTCGCATCGTGCACGCGCGCTCCACCGATGCGATCCCCGTCGCGCAAGAACTCGACCGCGCGGGCGTGATTGAGCACGAGCGCTCCGTGATCCGCCGCATCGACGACGTTCTCGACGACCAGGCGCTCGACGAGCGGCACCTGCGCGTCGAAGAATCGCCAGGCGCCCACAAGGCCGTCAGGCTGCAGACTCGGCTCCGCGGCGAGCGCCGCCGCGCGGTCGAGGTGCTGCCGCTTCGGAAGACTCTTCTCGAGCGAGAGGGCGTCGTAGAGCTGCATCCCGACCCGGAGCTTCAGCTGATAAAAGAAGCTCGGCCGGTAGAGCGGGAGGAGGAACGGGAGGGGGAAGACGAGGTGCGGGGCGATGCCGAGCAGGATCTCGCGCTCGCGCATGTCGCTCCGCACGAGGCCGAAGTCGAATTGTTCGAGATAGCGGAGGCCGCCGTGGATCAGCCGCGTCGGCCGAGAGCTGGTCCCTGAGCCGAAATCGTCCTGCTCGACGAGCGCGACCG
>VBDX01000217.1 GCA_005881885.1 Chloroflexota bacterium | reverse complement strand
GAAGACCTCCTCATAGCTGACGGTCTGGCCCCGCTTGATCTGCCGGATCCCGCGCCGGAGCTCCGTCATGAGCGCGCGATCGGATGTGATCTCGAGCGTTTCCTGCCAGCTGTCGAGGTCATCCTGGCTGACCAACACGGCGGCTGGCCGCCCTTTCCGAGTGATGACGATGCGCTCGTCGCGACTCTCGACCTCGTCAACCAGCTCGCTCAGCTTCGCCTTCACCTCGGTTAGCGACAGGGTCTTCATGCTGGCGGCCCCTTCTGACCAGTTTTCTGGTCAGATCATACCGTCTGTTTGGAGCACAGCAATCAAGAGGGGCTCGGCTTTTGATCTCTTCCAGAAGTACTTCACCGGAGCGCGGCGAGCGACGCGGTCAAGGGTAGTCAAGGGTAGCGACTTTGATCCTTCATCGCCCTTGTGGACGGGACGGGCGAATGAGAACCTGTCCAGTCCGTGACCCTTGAGCAAACGCTTGCGCTTCTCTTGGTCGTCGTCACTCTCGGCTTGGCCGTAGCAACGCTCGTCGTGGCGATCGTGACGGTTCGAGGGTTTAAAGACCAGTTGCAGCTTCAGACCTTCGCTGAGTACACGCGCCGCTATAACGAACTGATCGACGATCTGCCATTTGCGGCGGGAGGCCCTGCGCCATCCATCGACCTCGGAGGCCTCGGGCCGAGCGAACGCGAACGCGTGATGAAGACGATGCGCCGCTACTTCAATCTCTGCTGGGAAGAGCTCCACCTGCACAAGAGCGGAAAAATTGACACCAAGACGTGGGAAATCTGGGTCGCTGGGATTCGGGACACGCTCCGGTCACCGTTCTTCCGACATGCATGGCGAGATCTGAAAGCGGAGTACAGCTACGGCGGCCACGCGCAGGAGTTCGTCGATATGATCGAGGCCTCGATCGTGGCGGGCCACCGGCCGCCACTGAGTACCCAGAACGCCCCGAGCCGCAGCAGCTAGACCCAACTGCTATTGCCACGAATCATAGGTAGCAACACTCTGCCCGAGTGAAGCGTCGGAGGCGCGAGGGAGGCTCCACCGAGGAGCAGGTCGCCTTGATCACGATCTTTGTGGCGGTCGTTCTGATCGCCGCAGTCGTTCGTCTGTTCCAGCAGTCCGCGCCGACCGACCTCGTCGGCATGCTGATCAACGGACTCGGACAGCTGTGGCTGCCGTCGCTCGTGTCGACACCGATCCTTGCGCTGTGGTGGCGCCACGTCCTGCGCGCGCACGCGTCGAAGGAGCGGATTGCGAAGACGCAGGCTCAGCTCGGCGACTTATCCCCCGAAGGGTTCGAGGAATGGAGCGCCAAGCAGCTCACTGACCTCGGTTACACAGTCCGCCGAACGGGCGGCCAGGGCGACCACGGCGTCGATCTCATCGCGACGAAGGCCGGGCTCGATACGGTCGTTCAATGCAAACGCTACGCGGGCAAACGATCAGTAGGTGAACCGGAGGTTCGCGACCTGTTCGGTGTGATGCATCACCACGCGGCCCCCGAAGCGATTCTCATCACAGCCGGATGGTTCACACCGCAGGCACGTGAATGGGCAAAGGGCAAACCTATTCAGCTCTGGGACGTGGACCACATGTCACGCACGTTGGCGAGTCCTTCCCCGACCGCGGCGGCCGCGCCAGTGAGCCTCGCCGGGGGCTGCCCTCAGTGCGGATCGGCGCTCGTCACACGCCGGAATCGACGGGACGGAACTCAATTCGTCGGATGCTCGGGCTTCCCGAAATGCCGGTTCACGAGTCGGCTTAGCTCAGACGTTAGCCGTTCCTGATGGCACGAACGAACTGTGCCTCGCTGTCAGCCCACGTCGGGAGCTGGCGGGCACGGATCAGCGATCGCCTCGCGAGCGCGCGGCGCAAGCGGTCGTTCGTGACGAGCGTCTTGAGCGCGGCCGCGAGAGGCGCTACGCGCCCGGGCGCGACGAGGATCGCTGCTCCGTCGGTGACCTCTCGGACCGCGGGGATATCGCAACCCACCAGTGGCAGTCCGTGCGCGAGCGCTTCGACGAACACCAACGGATAGCCCTCACGAGTCGAGGGCAGCGCGAAGATGGATGCGGCCGCGTAGCGGCGCGCCAGCGCGGACGCGCCGAGCGAGCCGTACACGCGCACCCGTGACGCAAGCCCGCGGGCCGCGATCGCGC
>VBDX01000068.1 GCA_005881885.1 Chloroflexota bacterium | reverse complement strand
GAAGCCGATGGCGCACTCGCTCGGCGACTGCGACCGGGTCATCCAGGCCGCGGAGCGCGGATCGGCTCGCCTGCAGATCGGCTTCATGCGCCGCTACGATCCGGCGTATGCCGAAGCCAAGCGGCTCATCGTCTCGGGCGCGCTCGGCGAGCCGCTCCTCTTTCGCGCCGTGCATCGCGATCGGGAGGCGACCCACCTGCCGGCCTCGCGAGGGGTCGTCGACATGATGTTCGAGTCGACCATCCACGACTTCGATCTGTCGCGCTTCCTCCTGGCTGACGAGATCGCGACGGTGGCGACCGCGGCGGCCGTGCTCTGCCACACGCGCGACGCTCACGAGCACGCGCCGAACGCCGCGCTCAACGCCGTGCGCTTCTCGCGTGGCGCGCTTGCCGACATCGAAACCTACCGGGGAGCGCTGTACGCGTACGACGTGCGGAGCGAAATCGTCTGCGCGAACGGCACGGCGATGGTCGGGCACCAACGGCGCACGGGGCTCGACGTCTACACGCCCGGCGGTGCGATACATGATCTCTTCCGCGGATTCCTCGAGCGCTTCGGCGATGCCTATCGCGCGGAGCTCGCGGACTTCGTCGGCGGCACGCTCGAGCGGCGTCCACCCCCCGTGACTGGGCTCGACGGTCGCGCCGCGGTCGCGGCGGCGCTCGCCGGCGTTGCGTCGCACGCGAGCGGGAGGGCCGAGCCGGTTCGTTGAGCTACCCCGTCGCGCGACCTGCGAGCCACGCGTGCAAGCGTTCCCGGCAGAAGCGCTCCCGCTCCGGCAGCTCGTTCTGGCGGTACCAGACGATCCCCGCGAGCAGGAGATAGACGTCATAGATCTCCGAGCGTCGACGGGTCTCCTCATCATCGAAATGGGCGTAGGCGTCCTTGAATGGCGCCACCATCGCGGGGCAGGCGGGAAGGGTCCAGGTCTCGAGACGCACGAGGTCGAGCAGCGGGTCGCGCCCGCGCGCGCGCTCGAAGTCGAGGAACGCGACGAAATGCCACCCGTCGGCGCGCCGCTGCAACAGCAGGTTGGCGAGGTTGAGGTCGTCGTGGGTCAGGCGCCGTTCGACGCCCTCGAGTGCGTCGCGGCGCTCCTCGTAGTACCCGATGACGGTCGCGTGCGACTCCTGATCGAGCGCGTCAAGAAAGCGACACTCGGCGGCGCGCGTCCGAAGCCGATCGTCGAGCTCGGTCGACCACGGCATCGGCGTGTCCACGTACTCGACGCGGTGCATCATGCGAAGTCCGCCGCCGAGCTCCTCACCGACGCGGTGCTGGTCGGTGAACGAGACCGCTCCCTGGGAGCGCGCGGCGTCCTCCCCGCTGATGAAGTCTTGGATGTAATAGGGCACCCCGAGCGTGCGCTTCTCAACGTCGTACCAGCGGACGGTCGGATGCGGGACCTGTTTCGATCGCAGCAGGTCCGCGAGGTGCAGGAACCGCCGCATGCGGCCGGCGTGCGGCCGGCGGTGGACCTTGAAGAGGAATTGCTCCCCACCGGGCGTGGTGAGCACGTAGGCATGATGCGATCGTCCGCGGGGCCAATGCTCGACTCTCACGCGCGCGAGGGCGCCGCCCGAAATCTCGTCCGCCGCTTGCGCGACCTCGTCCGGCGATGGCGGGACCGTAAGGATGCGCTGCATGGCCGCGAGGAAATCTAGCGGCGGATGGCCCTAGGTGCAGAGAGCGAGAGCGAGCTGCGCCGCGACGCGCGCGTTCGCACGTAACAGCGCGATATTCGCATCGAGCGCGCGGCCTCGCGTGGACTCGCCAAGCGAGCGCAGGAGATAGGGGGTGAGCTCCGCGCCGCGGATCCCCTCTCGCTCCGCTACCCCGATCGAGCGCATGACGTCGGTCTCCACCTCGTCGTGATCGAGGGCCATCTCGACGGGTATCGGAACGGCCAGGACCATGCCCGAGCCTCGCGCGAACTGCTCGCGGGCGATGCGTGCGGCGCCGAGCGCGTCGTTCACGCGATGCGAAAGGCGAAGACCGCTCGAGCGGACGTAGAACGCCGGGAGGTCATCGGTCCCGTAGCCGATCACCGGCACGCCGAGCGTCTCGAGCCGCTCGAGCGTCAACGCGAGATCAAGGACCAGCTTCGCGCCGGCGCTCACGACACACACCGGATTGCGCGCGATCGCTTCGAGGTCGGCGGATTCGTCGAAGCTGCGCTCGGCACCGCGGTGCACGCCGCCAATGCCGCCTGTGGCCATCACGTGGATGCCAACGCGCGCCGCGATCTCGACCGTTGCGGCGACCGTCGTCGCGCCCACACCGCGCGCCGCCAGCACCGGAGCGATGTCGCGGAGCGACGTCTTCGTCACGCCATCTTCGTTCGCGAGCCGTTCGAGAAGGACGTCACCGGCGCCGACCACCGCGTGGCCATCGCTCAAGGCGATGGTCGCGGGTATCGCGCCGAGCGCGTGGATATCGGCCTCGAGCGCCTGCGCGGTCTCGAGGTTCCGCGGGCGCGGAAGTCCGTGCGCGATGACCGTGGATTCGAGCGCCACCACCGCCCCGCCGGCGGCGAGCGCCGCGCTCACCTCGGGCGCGATCGCGAGGTTCACACGGTCGAAGGGGGCTCTGCCCCCCTCGAACCCCCCACCACTCGATGACTTCGCTCGCCACTCTCGCCGGCGAGCAGCTCGATGGCGTGAGGGAGGATCGGCAGGAGCACATCGAGCGATTCGCGCACTGCCCGCGGCGAGCCTGGGAGGTTCACGACGAGCGCGGGACCCACCGAGCCGGCGACGCCGCGAGAGAGCATCCCGTGGGCGGTCTGTTCGAGCGACCTCGCGCGGAGCGCTTCGGCGATGCCCGGGACTTCGCGATCGATGACCCGGCGCGTGGCCTCGGGGGTCACGTCGTTCGGCGAGAGGCCGGTCCCACCCGTGGTCAGCACCACGTTGGCGCCCGCGCGGAGGGCGCCGAGGATCGCGGTGGCGACGCCCTCGACGTCGTCGGGCACGAGCGCGCTGTGTACGACCTCGCATCCCGCGGCGATGAGCGCTTGGCGCATCGCGGGACCGCTCTCATCGGTCCGCACTCCGGCCGCGCCTTTCGTGCTCACGGTGATGATGCCCGCGCGCACCTTCACGGTGCGCGTCACTGTCTCATGGCGCGCGGTATATCCCGGATTTCCCGCCGGTCTTCTCGACGAGCCGGATGTCCGTGAGGCGCGCGCCGCGCTCGACCGACTTCAGCATGTCGTAGAGCGTGAGCCCCGCGACCGAGACCGCGGTCAACGCCTCCATCTCGACGCCCGTCTGGGCCGAGGTCGAGACCGTCGCCTCGATGGTGATGCCGTCCTGCCCGATCGTGAGCTCCACGGCGGCGTGCGTGAGCGGCAGCGGGTGCGTGAGGGGAATCAGCTCGCTCGTCTTCTTCGCGGCCATGATTCCGGCGAGCCGCGCGGCGGCGAGCACGTCGCCTTTGGGGGTGGCGCCATCGCGGACGAGCGCCCGCGTCGCCGGCGATACGCGGAGCAGTCCGCGTGCGACCGCGCGCCGGGAGGTGACGCCCTTCGCGCCGACGTCCACCATGCGGGCGGCGCCCTTCGCATCGATGTGCGTCAGGACGGCCGTGCTTCTCCGGGGCTTTGCCTTCCGGGGCCGCGT
Organism: Chloroflexota bacterium; assembly: GCA_005881885.1. Lineage (GTDB taxonomy): Bacteria > Chloroflexota > Limnocylindria > P2-11E > P2-11E > 3-1-20CM-2-70-9. The sequence goes on along the minus strand of VBDX01000068.1, from coordinate 22,784 downwards.
CGAGACCGCCTGATCCTTGATCCGCGCGAGATAGGCGGCCCGCTGCGGCTTTCGGCGCGAGGGCGGCGGCACTAACGCGGCTCCGGCAGCTCGGTGAGGATCACGTCGACGGTCTCGCCCGCCTCATAACGATCCCTGCCCACCGGCAGATCGATGAGGCAGTTCGCGAGCGACATCGAGCGCAGGATCCCGGAGCCTTGCGGCCCCGTCAGCCGCACGGTGCCGGCTCCTGGATCGTGGATCCCGCGTGCGAAGAAGCGGAGCGACGGAATCTTCTCGATCGGCTCGAGCAGCCGGGCAGTGGTGCGCGGACGGCTCACGTGTTCGCGGCCCTGCATCCGCAGAAGCGCGGGCCGGACGAAGATCTCAAACGTCAAGAGCGCGGAGACGGTGTTGCCCGGGAGGCCGAAGATCGGGACGCGCCGCTCGCCATCTTTCAGCTCGCCAAATGCGAGTGGCCGCCCGGGTCGGATCGCGATGGCCCAGAAGTCGATGGTGCCAAGCTCCGAGAGCACCGGCTTCAGGTGATCGTGGTCGCCCACGGACACGCCGCCGCTCGTCACGATGGCGTCGGCGGTCCTCGCTTCGCGGAGCGCCGCGCGCAGCGCATCGGGCGAGTCGCGCACGATCCCGCGCACCCACGGCTCGGCGCCCGCGGCGCGGATCGCCGACGCCAGGGTGTAGCGATTGGAGTCACGGATCTGCCCTTTCCCGAGCGGTGCGTCCACCTCGGCGATCTCATCGCCGGTCGAGAACACCGCCACGCGCGGACGTTTGCGAACGTGCACCTTCGACCGACCGACGGATGCGAGCAGGCCGATCTCCGCCGGCCGGAGCACCGTGCCCGCGTCGAGGATCGTCTCGCCCTTGCGGAGATCCTCACCGGCCTGCCGCACCGAGATCCCCTTCGGGGTCGGTGCGGTGATCGTCACGACGTCGCTCGCGTTGTCGCTGTCCTCGACGCGCACCACCGTGTCGGCGCCCTCGGGCATCGGCGCGCCGGTCATGATCCGCATCGCCTCACCCTTGCCGATCGCGCGGTCGGGGAAGCCGCCCGCCGCGACCTCGCCCACCACACGCAGCCGCGTGGGTGCGGTCGCGACGTCCTCGCCGCGCACCGCGTAGCCGTCCATCGCGGAATTGCGGAACGGCGGGACGTCGCGGTCGGCGGAGATCTCCTCGGCGAGCACCAGGCCGAGCGCATCGAGGAGCGGGACGTCGACCGCCGGCAGCCCCGGGACGCCCGCGAGGATCCGCGCGAGCGCGTCGTCCGCGCTCATGAGCTGCTGCGCTGGACGCGCCGAGGTCGCGCTGATCGGCATTCAGCGAGTCTACGGACTAGCGAGGACGAGGAGGGGACCGAAGTCACCTATGAGGACGAGCGACGTCCGTACGGGCGACGTCCGTACGAGCGGAACGACTAGTTGCGGCGGTGGCGCGGGAGCAGATGCGGGACCGTCGCCTTGAACGACGCGACGATATCGTCCCCGGCGTGAAGACCGAGCTCGCGTGCGGAGCGATGCGTCACGTGAGCAACCAGCGGAAAGCCGCAATCGAGCACCACCCGCACGCGCCGGCCGATCGGCTCGACACGGACGATCCGACCCTCGAACGTGTTTCGAGCGCTCGTCGCGGGCGCAACACGCGCGATGATCACGTCGTCGGGAGGAATACCCACAAGGGGGAACTCCTCTCCGGGCGGAGCGGTCGCGGTGACTTCGAGCACCCGCTGACCCAGTTCGAGGTGGGTCAGCTCGTCGTCGGACGAGGCGACCCGAGCCGGCAGGATGTTCTCGACGCCGACGAACGCCGCGACATCGGGGTCGGCGGGCATCGCGAAGACGATCTCGGCACGGTCGGCCTGCCGCACTCGGCCATCAATGAGCACGGCCACGCGATCCGCGAGCGACAAGGCCTCATCGCGATCGTGAGTCACGAGTACGGTGGTGAGGCCGTCGACGCGTACGGCATTGCCCAAGTCCGCGATGGCGCTCTCGCGTGTGGGCGCGTCGAGACCGCCGAATGGCTCGTCGAGGAAGAGAACTTCAGGACGGACCGCCAGTGAGCGCGCGATGGAGACACGTTGGGCCTCGCCACCCGAGAGCGCCCAGGCGGGGCGACGCCCGAGGTTTCCGACCCCGATCCGCGTCAGAGCCTCCTGGGCGCGGCGCTCGCGTTCGAGGCGAGGGACCCCACGCAGCTCAAGGCCGAGCGCGACGTTATCCAGCACCGAACGGTCGAGGAGCAGCGGGCGCTGGAACGCGACGGCGATCCGACGTCGATACGCGACGTGGTCGCGAACGACCTCACCGCGGAAACGCAGCTCGCCGCTCGCCGGGAGGAGCGAGGCAAGGGCGAAAACGAGAGTGCTCTTCCCGGCGCCATTCGGACCGAGCAGCGCGAGCGTTTCTCCCTCCTCGATGTCGATGCGGGGAACGTGAACGACCTCGCGTCCACCGCGGGACACGATGAGATCCGTGGCTTCGATGATCGCCGCCATCAGAGCGGTCTCCGGCGCTGCTGCGCCCAGGTCGTCACCGCGTTCACGGCGAAGACCAGCAGCAAGAGGATGAACGCCAGCGCGAAGGCCGAGCCGAACTCGCCTTTGCTCGTGTCGAGCGCGATCGCGGTGGTCAGGATGCGGGTGTCGCCCTTGATGTTGCATCCGACCATCAGCGACGCCCCGATCTCGCTGATCACGGCGCCGAAGCCGGCCATCGCGGCGGTCAGGATGGGCAACCGCGCCTCTCGAACGAGGATGCCGAGCATCTGGATCCTCGTCGCGCCGAGGGCGGACAGCTGCAAGTGCAGCATCGGATCGATCGCCTGGATGGCGATCGCGGTGAGACCGACCACCGTCGGCGCGGCGAGGAGGTACTGAGCGGCGACCATGGCTTGCCGGGTGCAATACCAGTCGAGACCGCCGAAGGGTCCGCTGCGCCAGACCAGGACAGCGACAAAGAGACCAACGACGACCGGCGGGAGACCCATGCCGGTATTGACGAGAGAGAGAAGGAGCTTCCGCCCTCGGAAGCGGCTGAGGCCGAGCCAGGCCCCGGCCGGAACTCCGGTCGCGACCGAGAGCGCCGTGGCGATCCCGCTGACCGCCAGCGCCGCCGAGGTTGCCTCGCGGACGTCCGGGTCGAGCGATACCAGGCGCGACGCGGCCTCGCCAAGGCCCTGAAGGATGAGGTCCATCTAGCGCACATCGGCGTCGCTCTTCCCCGCGTCGGGAAAGAAGAGCGGCTCGCCGTATTTCTCCACGCCGAACGATGCGATGAGTCGCTGGGTCTCGGCCGAGACGAGGTAGTCGGCGAACGCATTCGCGCCCGCCGCGTTGACCTTCGGGAACTTGCGCGGGTTGACGGTGATCACGTGGTAGACGTTGATGAGCGGAGGGTCGCGCTGCACCAGGATCTGGACCTCGATCTGGCCCTGACGTACGAGGAAGGTCCCGCGGTCCGACAGGGTGTACGCGCGCTTCTCGGATGTGATGGTCAGTGTCTGACCCATCCCGGTCGCGGCCTCCACATACCAGGAGCCGGCGGGGGCGATCCCGGTCTGCTTCCAGAGGTTCTTCTCGAAGATGTCCGTGCCGGACTTGTCGCCGCGCGAGATGAACGTCGCCTGCGAGGCGGCGATGGCTCGCAACGCGTCGAAGACGTTCTTGCCGCGAACGTGCGCCGGATCCGCGGGCGGCCCGACCAGAACGAAGTCGTTGTGCATCACCAGCAGCCGCCGGTCGCCGTTGCCCTGCTGCATGTACGCGAGCTCCTCGTTCGGCGCATGCACGAAGACCACGTCGGCGTCGCCCCGAGCGCCGATGGCGAGCGCCGCGCCTGTCCCAACGGCTGTGGCCCGCAGCCTGTAGGGGGTGCGTTTCTGGAAATCGGCGGAAAGGACATCGAGCAGACCCGAATCCTGGAAACTGGTCGTGGTCGCGAGCAGTACCTCCGGGCGGTCCACGCTTCTCTGGGCCGGCGGATCGCATGCGACGAGCGCACAAATGAGCAGCAGGACGAACGCTCGGATCATCGCCCCGCAGGCACCTCGACCACGACGTTCGTTGCCTTGATCACGCACACGACGCTGCGGCCCGGCTTGAGGCCGAGCTCGGTCGCCGCCTCCGCCGTCATCAGGCTGACCAGACGATGCGGGCCCGCCTGTACCTCGACGACCGCGGCCACGCGGTCCTTCTCGACGCGCGTGACGATCCCTGGGAAGCGATTACGCGCGGACTGCGCGACTATCGGCCGCTGTTTGGTCCGCCCCCGCCTCTTTCCCTGAAGCCGACGCAGCTCCGCGAGGCCGACCAGACGTTGCCCGCCGATGGACCTGCGGACGCGGATCTTTCCGGAGGCCGCCCAGCGGCGCAGCGTGTCGGTGGAGATGCCGAGCAGCTCGGCCGCCTGCCCGATCCGCATTGCGTTACCATTCCTAGGTTCGCGGTCCCGGTTTGCCATAAATGCCTAGGTATCTTAACCGGGGAGCCGGCATTAGGGGCGATTTGGGGTGTCATGCCGCGTCGCGGCGCTCGCCATCGGCGGCTAGCGCCGCCTCGGCGCGCATGAGCTCGTCCAGCCGCGCGCGCACCAGCGCAGCGAGACGCTCGCCGCGGGTGACGTCTCGTCCGACCGGTGCGAGCACCGCGACCCCGCTCTCGCCGTACCGGTAGGCGGAGACGTCTCCGCCGAAGAGGGTCGCGGTCGCGCCCAACGTCGCTCGGATGGCGCGATGGACCATCGCGCGACGATTGGCCTCAGCGACCGCATCCACGTCGAGCTGCGCCAGCACAACAGCGAAGCTCGGACCGCCATCACGTGCCGCGGCGATCCGCTCGCGCACCGAGGCGACCAGGACGCGATCCAGATACGCCTCGGCGACCGGCTGCGCGCGCGGTGGCGCGGCCTCGGCGATCAGCGGGAACGGATGGGCCTCGGCGTCGCCAAGCAGTCGCCGGAGCGTCGGCAGCATCGCCGACCAACGCTCGCGTTCGGCCATGCGCTCCGCGGCGCCGAGCGCGGTGAGGCAGACCGTCGCCGCCGCGGCCGGCGCGATGTACCCGCCCTCGATCAGCGACTGCAGCGCCCGGCCGAATGCGCCTCTGGCGAATGGCAGCTGCTCGGCCGCGATCGCGGCGAGCAGGGCCGCCGGGCGCGCGGGCCCTGGCGCCAGCCCCTCCAAGAGGTAGAGCCGAAAGAACGCGGTAGCCAGACCGGTCGCCGCCGCGCGGACCATCGCTCAGTACCAAACGGCCGGGGCTTGAGGTGGCCTGCGGTGTGCGACGAGACTCCCGCGAGTGGGTGAGCGCGCCCTGCTTATCTACAACCCCGCAGCCGGAAAACGGACCGCCGAAGACGGCGACCTGGCGGAATGCGTTCGGCTGCTGCTTGCGGCCGGATTCGACATCGAGACGCGCCAGACCGGCGCCGAGCATCCGACATCGGCGGAGCTTGCGAAGGGCGCGATAGCCGAGGGTTTCTCGGCGGTGATCGTCGCGGGCGGCGACGGCACTGTGGCGCCCGCGGCCGAGGCGCTTCTCGACAGCCCCATCACCCTGGGCATTCTGCCCTTCGGCAGTTTCATGAATGTGGCCAAGGGTCTGGGCATTCCGCTCGAGCCGATCGACGCGGCGCGGCTGATCGCGGAGCGAAAGCTGAAGCGCTGCGACGTCGGCGAAGTTGGGAAGAAGGTCTTCTTCGAGACCTGCGGAATCGGGCTCGACGCCGATGCATTCGGCGCGGCCCGGCTCGTCGAACGAGGACGCTGGGCAGGGGCGTGGCGGCGTCTGGTGCGTTGGGCGACGGCGAGCCCGCACCGGATCGAGATCACGATCGATGGCCGTACCGCCCGATACGAGGTCCTTCAGGTCCTCATCGTGAACAGCCCCTACTACGCATGGGCGCTGCCGGTCGTGCCGAGAGCGGACATGACGGATGGCGCGCTCGACGTCGCGCTCTTCCCGCGGATGGGACGGCGCGATCTCATCCGCTCGCTCGTCGAGATCTGGTTGCGCGGACGGCCTGGAACGCCGCCGCGGACGCAACGCGGCAAGGTCATCGAAATCACATCCTCGGAGCGGATACCGGTCCATGCCGACGGTCAGATCGCTGGGCAGCTCCCGGTCACGGTGCGTTGCCGCGCAGGCGCGCTGCGCGTGTACGGATGAGCTTCCGTCCCATGTCCATCCACGTCCGCACGTGTATCCCTATCCCGGAAAGCGTCCCGGTGACCTTGCCCTCGCGAAGCGCGACGAGCAGCTCCTGCGGGGTCGCGAAGGGGGCGACGTCCACGTAGGCGCGGCCGATCTCGACGCGGCGATGCGCGTCGCTGCCAACACCTCCCGGCAGGTCGTGCGCGCGGGCGAACTCGAAGGCGCGCACGTTGCTCGATGATGCGACCTCGCGCGCGTTGAAGACCTCCACGATGTCGATCGTCGGCACGAGCCGCTCGAGGACGCTCCGCCGCAGGTGCCGACGGCGGTTGCGGCTGAAGGGATGTGGAACGTAGGCGAGCCCGCCCTGCTCGTGGATCATCGCGATGGTCTTCTCGGCGCTGTGCCCTGGAGAGATTCGACGTTCGAGGTAGAGGCCGACCACCTCGCCATCTGCGGTGGTGATCTCTTCGCCGACGATCACCAGCAGGCCCGTGTTCATCTCACGGAGTCGCTGACCGCCCTCGATGGTGTCGTGGTCGGTGATGCACACCGCGCCGAGCTGCGCCTTCCGCGCGAGATCGGCGAAGTCCGCCAGCAGGACGCGGCTGTCACGGGAGTACTCGGTGTGCATATGCATGTCGAGTCGGATCTGCTCCACGGTCAGCGACCTCGCATGCGCCGTGCCGGGGCTCGGTCAGACTGTCGCCGTGCGCACGAGCCGCCTCGAAGCCTTCAGCGACGGAGTCTTCGCGATCGCGGCGACGCTCCTGGTGCTGGAGCTGCGGGTGCCCGCTGGAGAGGGGGACCTCGTGCGCGCGCTGATCGGCCTCTGGCCCGCCTACGCGGCGTATCTGATCAGCTTCCTCACCATTGGGATCATCTGGGTGAATCACCACACCCTGCTCGAGCATTGCCGGCGCGTCGACCGACCGTTCCTGTACCTGAACCTCTTCCTCTTGATCGCCGTGGGGATCGTTCCGTTCCCGACCGCACTTGTCGGCGAGTACATCCTGTCCGAACGTGGCGCTACGGCGGCACTGGTCGTCTATGGATTAGGTGCGGTCCTCATCGCGCTCGCCTTCACGGGTGTCTTCCTCTACGCGACCCATGACCATCGCCTGGTGGGTGACCACGCCGCGGCGCGGCGCATTCGGCAAGAGGGTCGCTTCTTTCCAATCGGGCTCGGCGCGTACACGCTCGGCATCGCTCTCGCTTTCGTCGCGCCGGTCGCGAGCCTCGCCGTCTACGGTCTGACCGCGATCTTCTACGCGTTCCCGCGGTTGCCGCTTCCGACTCAGCGCTAGGGTTCCGTCCCTCTTGTTGGTTGTTGGGCGTCGAGCCGCTGCGTCAGCCGAGCTTCGGTAAGCCGTCGAGCGCGTGCCCGATATAGCCGAAGGCGATGAAGCCGAGTACCGCGAGGCAGACCAGGAACGCGAAGGTCCAGAGCAGGAACGCCGAGTTACGGACCTGGGTGCTGTCGTCCCTAACGCTTTTCGCTTGTTATTTCTCCTCCATCGACTTCGCGATGGCCGCGAGGAATTCCTTGTTCGTCTTCGTCTTCGCAAGCCGCTGTAGCAGCAGCTCGGTGCCTTCGATCTGACCGACCGCGGAGAGCATCTTGCGCAGCAGGATGACCTGCCGCATGACCTCGGGTTCGAGGAGCATCTCCTCGCGCCGGGTGCTCGAGCCTGGGATGTTGATCGCTGGGAATGTGCGCCGCTCCTGCAGCTTGCGGTCGAGGATCATCTCGGAGTTACCGGTGCCTTTGAACTCTTCGTAGATGACGTCGTCCATCCGGGAGCCGGTGTCCACGAGGCAGGTCGCGAAGATCGAAAGCGATCCGCCTCCTTCGATGTTCCGCGCGGCACCGAAGAATCGCTTCGGCGGATAGAGCGCGACCGGGTCCATACCGCCGGAGAGCGTGCGTCCGGACGGCGGCACGGCCAGGTTGTACGCGCGTGCGAGGCGAGTGATCGAGTCAAGGAGGATGACCACGTCGCGGCCCGTCTCGACGAGGCGCTTCGCGCGTTCGAGAGCAAGCTCGGCCACGCGAGTGTGATTCTCGGTCGGCTCGTCGAACGTTGAGGCGAAGACCTCAGCCTTCACCGAGCGGCGGAAGTCGGTGACTTCCTCGGGTCGCTCACCGACGAGCACGACCATGACGTGCGTGTCAGGGTGGTTGCCCAGGATGCCGTTCGCGATGTCCTTGAGAACGGTGGTCTTCCCGGCCTTTGGCGGCGAAACGATGAGCGCGCGTTGACCCTTGCCGAGCGGGTTGACGAGGTTGAGGAGCCGCTGCGTGAGGTTCGCGCCCGGGACCTCGAGATTGAACATCTCGTCTGGGAAGACCGGGACGAGGTTCTCAAACACCGGGCGGCGTTTGGCCTGCTCGGGATCGATACCGTTGACGGCCTCGACGCGGAGCAGGCTGAAGTACTTCTCGCTGTCCTTTGGCGGACGCGTCTGTCCGGTGACGAAGTCGCCCGTGCGCAGGCCCAAGCGGCGGACCTGGCTCGAGCCGACGTACACGTCTTCGGGTGAGGGGAGCAGCGTGCGGCGGCGGAGGAATCCGAAGCCGTCCTCGACGATCTCGAGGATGCCCTGGGCGAAAATGTTGCCCTGCGCTTCGGTCTGCGCCTGCAGGATGCGCGTGATGAGGTCCGGCTGGCCGAGATCGGCGGCGCCTTCGACGTTGAATTCCCTGGCGATCGCGACGAGCTCTTTGGGCTTTTTTTCGTTGAGCTCGGTGATCGTGTAGTACTTACGTGACGGTACCGCTGGTGGCGCCTCGCGGCGCTGCGCCGTGACGGTCCCGCTGCCGCTGTTGCCATTGGTGGGTCCATTTGTCGTGGCCGCGACGGGGGTGGTCGGAGATTCTTTGATGGGTTGCTCTGGGGTGAGCTCTGGGTTTTCCAAGCGGTGTGTTCGCTCCTTAGCTTGCCTGCGGCCCTAGGTGGGTCTTCGGCTTCGTGGGTTCCGGGGGCGCACGAGGTGCGCACACACCCGGCTGGTGAGAAAGGGGAAAGTGTTCGTAGGACAGTATACAGCGCGATGCCCGCGCTCACCAGTGCAGAGACCTTGGCGCTTGTGACGCTCTCCCGCGACATCCACGCTCATCCCGAGCTCGCCTATCAGGAGCGCCACGCCGCACAGTCGATCGCCGCACTGCTCGAAAGGCACGGCCACACGGTCGAACGCGGGATCGGCGAGCTCGAGACTGCGCTCCGTGCGCGCGTCGGACCGAAGGGCGATGCCGCGGTTGCGCTCCTCGCAGAGTACGACGCGCTGCCTGATGTCGGGCATGGCTGCGGTCACAACCTGATAGCGATCAGCAACGTCGGGGCCTTCCTTGTCGCAGCCGCACAAGCGTCGCAACTCGAGGTGGGCGTCGAGATCATCGGGACGCCCGCCGAAGAGAGGGGCGGCGGCAAGATCGACCTCTTACGGAAGGGCGTGTTCGACAAGTGCGTCGCCGTGCTTTCGTCGCATCCCGCGTCGGGCGAATGGGCCGTCAGCGGGACCGGTCTCGGGGCGGTGGGAAAGCGCGTCACGTTCACGGGCCTGGCTTCGCACGCCGGTGCCGCTCCCGAAAAAGGTCGTAACGCGCTGAACGCGGTCATTCGCCTTTTCGTGGGCGTCGACGGCTGGAGGCAGCAGCTCGAAGGCGACTCGCGCGTGCACGGCGTGATCACCGATGGCGGAAAGGCCATGAACGTCGTGCCCGCGCGCGCCGAAGCGATCTTCGGACTGCGCGCGAAGGAACGCGCGACGCTCGATGGCATGGTCGAGCGGTTCCGCGATATCGCGGAGGGGGCCGCGCTGCTCACGGGCACGACCGTCGAGGTCGCCGAATACCTGCCGTACTACGCCCCGGTGAAGGCGAACATGATGCTCGGCGACATCCTCAGTGAGGAGCTCGGCCGCCTCGGGGTGAGTCCCGCTCGCGGGGTGCTGGTCGCGGCATCGACCGATCTGGGCAACGTCTCGCAGAAGATCCCGACCGACTGGGTGCGGTTCCCGGTCAGCGAGGCGCTGATCGCCGGACATTCCGACGTGATGCGCGAGGCGAGTGTCACCGAGCTCGCGCATCGAAACGCGCTGATCGCCGCCGAGGCGCTTGGCGCAGCCGCGGTGCGCGTCGCGACCGATAAAGCTCTTCGCGAGCGGATCGCGAGTTGAGCGTCGTCGATCCCTTCCGCGACGACCTGGTGCAGCTGTCGCGGGAGATCAATGGGGATCCCGAGCTCGCATACGAGGAGCACCGCGCTGTCGCGCGCATCACGAAACTCCTCGAAAAGCACGGCCACAAGGTCGAGCGGAACCTGGGCGGTCTGCCGACGGCGTTCCGCGCGCGTATCGGACCGGCCGGTCCCGCCGTCGCGCTGCTCGCGGAGTACGACGCGCTCCCCGACGTCGGGCACGGCTGCGGCCACAACCTCATCTCGATGACCATCGTCGGTGCGTTTCTGACCGCGGCCGCGCAGGCGAAGGATCTCCAGGTCGGGATCGAGCTCATCGGTACGCCCGCCGAAGAGAAGGGCGGCGGGAAGATCGATCTTCTGGACAAGGGCGTGTTCCGGGATAGCGTCGCGGCACTCTTCTCGCATCCGGGTTCCGGCGGCCAGTGGAGCGTGAGCGAGCGGCTTCTCGGCATCAGCGTGAAGCGCGTGATCTACGAGGGCCTCGCGTCGCATGCGGCCGTGTCTCCGGAGAAGGGTCGGAACGCGTTGACCGCGCTCATCGCGCTCTTCGTCTCGGTGGACGGCTGGCGGCAGCATCTGCCGACGACGGCGCGCGTGCACGGCATCGTCCGTGAGGGCGGCGTCGCGTCGAACATCATCCCTTCGCGGGCGGTCGGCGACTTCGGCATCCGCGCGGCGAACATGAAACGCCTCGATGAGATGATCGCGATGTTCTCCGACATGGCGAAAGGCGCCGCGCTGCAGACCGGCACCAAGGTCAAGATCGAAGACGAAATGCGCCCATACCTGCCGGTCGAAGCGAACCCCAAGCTCGGTGAAGCGCTCGCGCGCGAGCTCGAGCGTCGCGGCAAGAGCCCGTCGCGCGGCGAGCTCGTCACCGCGTCGGGCGACATCGGCAACGTCTCGCAGCATGTCCCCACCGATTACGTCGGCTTCCCGGTGAGCGCCGAGCGGATCCCGGGGCACTCGCATCTCATGCGCGAGAACTCGGTTAGCGACTACGCCCACGAGAGCGCGTTCGTGGTGATCGAAGCCCTCGCCGCGACCGCGCTCAAGGTCGCCACCGAGGAGTCGTTCCGAAAGTCGCTGCGCTTGTGAGCGACGACCACCTCGCGCAGAATCGCGCATCGCGCGAGCGGCTCGCCGCGGTCATCGCGAGACTGGGCGAGCCGACCGTCGTTTTGCCCGACGGCTGGACCGCGGGAGCGCTGCTCGCGCACATGGCGTTCTGGGACCGCTTCGCGGCGTCGCGGTTCGAAAAGTACTTGCGCGACCGCGAGGCGATGGTGTTTCTGAATGACGCTTTCTTCGACCACATCAACGCGGCCGGCCGTCCCCAGTGGACCGCGACGCCGCTCGGCGCCGCCGCAGCCGATGCGATGAGCTCGGCGGATGCGGTCGACGGCTTCATCGCGAGGCTCAGTCCCGAGCAGATCGCAGCGATCCAGGCCATCGGCCGGCCCAGACTCCTCGACCGCTCGGGCCACCGTAATCAGCATCTCGACCAGCTCGAGCGCGCTCTGGAGTGACCGGACCGCTCACCAACGACGTCGTCCATCCGAAGCCACGCACCGATCTTCCGCCGGGGCGCACCCTGACCTTCGACTTTCCCGGCCTCGAGATCGGCGTCGCCGAATACGAGGAAGGGCCGACCGGCTGCACGGTCTTTCACTTTCCCGAGGTCGCCTCGCTCGCCATCGATGTCCGCGGCGGGTCGCCCGGTATCAACGGTCAGCACCTCGATGTCATCAATGCGATCTGCTTCGCGGGCGGATCGCTGTATGGGCTCGAGGCATCGACCGGCGCCGCCGCGGAGCTCTTCGCGAAGCGCGAGTACTCCACGACCTGGACGGACATCGCGCTCGTGTCCGGGGCGATCATCTTCGACTACGGTCCGCGGCAGAACGCCATCTATCCCGACAAGGACCTCGGTCGGGCCGCGGTGCGCGCGAAGCGAGCGGGATGGTTCCCTCTCGGACCGCGTGGGGCCGGCTGCTCCGCGACCGCCGGCCATGGTGCGGGCGCCGAGATCGCGGGACAGGGCGGCGCCGTCCGCAAATCGGGAGCGACGAAGGTGCTCGCGTTCGTGGTGGTGAACGCCTATGGCTGCATCGTCGATCGCACGGGGAAGATCGTGCGCGGCAAGCCGACCGGTCCTGTGCCCGGACGCCTCGCGCGCCGAGCGCCGAGCGCGAACACGACGCTCTCGCTCGTCGTGACGAACCAGAAGCTCGACCGCCTCCAGCTCACTTCCATCGGGCGTCAGGTGCATGCCTCGATGGCGCGCGCCATCCAGCCATTTCACTCGCGCTGGGACGGCGACGTGAACTACATGGTGTCGACGCAGCGGGTCGCGAACGATGCGCTCGATGAAGTCACACTCGGCGAGCTCGCCTCGGATGCGATGTGGGACGCGATCTTGACGAGCTATGACGACGAGCGACGAGTCCAATCGCCTCGCGGGTAGCTGCCGAGAATGTCCTTCGGCGCCCTAAGGCTTCTCGCCGAAACCGACGATCGAGCGCTTCCGGCAGTCTCACGGTGAGGCATCTAGTAACCTCCGCCTTCGGCTCCGGCTTTCTTCGCGCCTTCGGCTGCGAATCAGTAAAGGTCCACTCCGAAACACCGGAACGACCAGAAGGCGTCCTCGTTGGGCGGCGGGTCGAAGGGGTGCGGCACTTTGATGACGCCCTTCCGCTGCGAGGTCAGCACGAGCACCTTCGACGACCAGGTGTAGACGCTCTCACTCCAGTCCCACTGGTCGTCCGCCGTGTAGTTGCTGATCCCGCGGAGGACGAGCTCCGCGCGACCGGACTGCGACCGGCACTCGACCGCGGCACCGTGGCGCGCCGAGCCAGCGAACAACAGACGCGCCTTGGTGCCGTCCTGATAGGCCGCCTGCGTGAGGCCGCTCCTTCCAAGTCCGAACACGCCGACCACTTCGGTGGACGCGCCACGGGCCAGCTCGACGAGCACGTCATCGCGCCCATCGCGATCGACATCGACGAGCCCGCGGATCATCGAGCCCACGTCTTCGACGTCCGCCGCGAAGCCGATCTCGTACGTCGGGCCGGCGGTGAGCGCGATCCGCGCGCGCCAGTTCTCGCCGTCCGCGGGCGCGGTGCGAGCGAACACGACGAACACGTCGGGCCAACCATCGCCGTCGAGGTCGACCTTTGTTGCCTCCGCGCATGTCCAGCCATCCGGGACCGGCCCGGCGCTACGCTCGCCACACGCAGGCGCCGGCGTGGGGCTGGCTTGTGGCACTGCGGACGGTGCCGCCGACACCGCCACTGGTAGCGCGCTCGGGAGTGCGCTAGGCGTCACCTTCGGAGCGGTCGCGACGGCGGGACCGCAGCTTACGAACACGAGTGCGAGAACGAGCCATTTCCGCACGACGCTGAGAGTGCTCTGCGGCGTGTGGCGTGTCATCCGAGTTGTTAACGCCCAAAGTGCTACGCCCTTAACGCTTCTGTTCAATTCAATCTCGGCCTGCGGCCGAGACACGCTCAGGGCTGGTGGTTTCGCTCCTCGCGGCACAGCCGCTCGTCGCTCATCTTTCGGCCGTAGTCAATCTCCGCCTGCGGCCGAGACCCGCTCAGGGCTGGTGGTTTCGCTCCTCCCAGCACCAGGGGCAGGGGCCCCTGGGCGCGTAGCGAGGCTCGTCGCTCATCTTTCGGCCAGCGGCACCCACCGTTTTCCGGTCGGCCCGGTGTACTCGGACTCCGGGCGTATCAGCCGGTTGTCACCGTGCTGCTCCATGATGTGCGCGCACCACCCGGCCATGCGGCCGATCGCGAAGATCGACGTTCCGAGGTCGGCCGGGATCCCGAGGTACGTGTACGTCGTTGCGGCGTAGTAGTCGACGTTGACCGGGAACTGCCGGCGCTTGTTGACCTCTTCGACCAGCCTTTCCTGGATCTCGAAGTACGGGGGCAGCTTCTTGGCGTTCGCGCCCATGGACAGCTCCTGCGCGAAGGCTCGTAAGAACTTCGCGCGTGGATCGGTCGTGACGTACACGCGGTGCCCGAATCCGGGGAACTTGTACTTCGTGGCGAAGCCCTTCTCGACGAACGCCGCGACGCGATCCACGCCGCCGATCTCGTCGAGCATCTTCATCGTTCCGTCCGTGGCTCCGCCATGCAGCGGACCCTTGAGCGCGCCGAGCGCGGCGGTCACGGCGGCGTGCATATCGGCGAGCGTCGCCGCGGTGATCCGTGCCGCGAACGTTGATGCGTTGAGGCCATGCTCGGCCTGCAAGATGAAACACGTGTTGAGGATCTCCGCGGACTTCGGATGCGCCTCGTCGAGACCCGCCATGCGCGCGAAGTTCGCAGCGTGTCCCAGCGTCTGCTCGGGAGGCACCGGCTGCTCGCCGCGCCGTCGGCGGACGTAGGTCGCGAGGATCGTCGGCAGCTTCGCGGTGAGGCGGATCGATTTTCGGTACTCGGCCTCATGCGAGTTGTCGCCCTCGCCGGGATCCTCGACCGCCGAAGCCGAGATGACCGTCCGCAAGACGTCCATGGCGGTACCGCTTTCGGACATCTGGCGCAGGATCTCCCGCAAGAAGGGCGAGAGCGCGCGGTGCTTGGTGAGCTCGGCTTTGAAGTCGCGTAATTGTTCCTTGTTTGGGAGATCGCCATTCAGCAAGAGATACGCGACCTCTTCGTACTCGGCCTTTCCAGCGAGCTCCTCGATCCGGTAGCCGCGGTATTGGAGCTTGCCGTCCTCGACTGAGGAGATAGCCGTGGTCGTCGCCACCACGCCCTCGAGGCCCCGGGGGATGGTGGCGGCTGGGCGCTGGACGGCCACGCCCCGAGTTTGGCACAAGGCCTCGGTTTGGCCCCTTTGTGCCTAAGGTCATGATTGTTAGGACTTGCCACCCCTAGAAGCGCGGGGTACAGTCCCGCTTGGACGGTCAGGCGGCCCTATACCGTCCGGGGAGGACGAAACAATCGCCACGCGCGCGCGTTTACGTTTTAACGTGCGCTAAAGCTGTTAGCCCCTCATCCCACCCACCAGCGGAGGGCGGCGGCCGTGAGGCCGGCGCCCTTTCGCTTTGATACGGGCCGAGCACGCTGGATCCACATCGGCGAGCCCTATCTTCAGATCGAGGACGATCCCGACCAATGATCAGCCGTCTGGGCGTGCGCCGTAGAGCACCAATCTCCCGGGACCGTTACAGAGCGGTCGCGCGGGGGGCTGGCGTGCCGCGACCGGCTCGGCGGCGCGCTCTGGACCTCTCGCTCGTCGTGATCGTCGCCATCGCGACGGTCGCCGCGCTGCCGCGCGTGGCAGGCGGCGTCGGTTTAGGCATCGAGCAACTCGTCGCCTCGGTGCAGTCCTCGATCCCGTTGCTGCAGGGTCGCGGCGACCTCCAACTCCCGGCCGGCGGCAGCACGAGCATCGGCGCTGCCCCTGTCGTCGACGCGCTCCCGTCGTATACGCGCGAACCGCTGCTGCAGCTTTCGGGTCGTGTGCCATCGTTCGCCGTCCAGCCGGATCGGAGTTTGCAGATCGTCGTGAACGGTGCGGTGGTAAAGACCGATCCCCTCGATCCGAGCGGCGCCTTCAATGCGACGCTGGCGCTCAAAGACGGTCCGAACGCGATCAGCGTGACGCTGATCGGTGGACGTGACGTCGTAGCGGCTTCCACATACACGGTCGTTCTCGATCGGATTCCGCCAACGGTGACGATCTCGCGTCCGAGCGCGGGCGACGTGCTCGACACGAAGGGCTTCGTCGTCGAGGGGTCGACCGAAGCCGGTGCGGCTCTAACGGTGAACGGCCACGCCGTGGTCCCGAGCCCTGAGGGCGCCTTCTCGGATTCGATCCAGACCGGCGCCGGCCCGCTCACGATCACCGTGGTCTCGCGCGATCGCGCCGGCAACGAGACTACACAGAAGGTCGAGGTCGTTGTGAGTCAGACGACGAGCGCTGCAGAGCCGACGCTCACGGTCGCGCTCAACAAAACCAGCGTTCGCGTCGGGCAGCAGGTCGTCGCGGCGATCTACCTTCGCGACGCGTTCGGTCCGAAGGTCGGCGTCCGGGTCACGCTGTCGGTCGGGGTCGTCACGATCGGCTCGGCGATCACCGACACCACGGGCACCGCGCGAATCGGCTTCGCCGCGCCGACGACCGAAGGCGACATCAGTGTGGTCGTGCTGGGCGGTAGCGCATCCGGGAGGGCAACGCTCACCGTCACGCGCTAGCCTCGCCCGGTCGTGAGCGAGGCGAATCTCGTCCTTTTCGCGCTGCTCGGCGGCACCGCGCTTCTGCTCTACGGGGTGCGCTTGGTTGGCGAGGGCCTCCAGCGCGCCGCCGGAACGCGCCTGCGCCACATCCTCTCGACGCTGACCGGCTATCGGCTCAGAGCGCTTCTCGTTGGCGCTGGCGTCACCGCCGTGCTCCAGTCGTCGAGCGCGACGACGGTGATGCTCGTCGGCTTCGCGTCCGCGGGGTTGCTCACGCTGCGCCAGACGATCGGCGTGATCCTCGGTGCCGATATCGGCACGACGGTCACCGTGCAACTCCTCGCCTTCGATCTCCTCGAGCTCTCTCCGCTCATCGTGTTCATCGGCTGGTTGCTGTATGTCACGAGCAAGGGGACCCCGCGATACGTCGGCCAGGCGATCCTCGGGTTTGGCTTCCTCTTCCTCGGGATGAAGCTCATCCGCGACGGCACCGTGCCGCTCGCCTCCAGCGCGCTCTTCGCCGACCTCCTCCGCTCGCTCGCCGACCAGTCGCTCCTTCTGGTCCTTCTCGCGGCGATCTTCACGGCGCTCGTGCGTTCGAGTGCGGCGGTGATCGGCCTGACGCTCTCGCTCGCGTCGGCGGGCCTCATGCCGCTCGTCGGAGCGATCCCGGTCATCTTCGGCGCGAACGTCGGCACGGCGGCGACCGCGGTGCTCGCCGCCGTCGGCCAGAACGCGGAAGCGCGACGGGTCGCGGCGGCGCACGCCGCCTTCAAGGTGGTCGGCGTGGTCATCTTCTTTCCATTCATTGGGGCATTCGCGGATCTGGTGCGCATGACCGCACCGGACGTGCAGCGCCAAATCGCGAACGCGCACACTATCTTCAACGTCGCGCTCGCGCTCCTGTTCCTACCCTTCGCCGGCATCGCCGCGGATGTGATCACGCGACTGATCCCCGAAGGGCGACGGACGGAATTCGGCGCGATGTACCTCAACCCGGCCGTGCTCGACACGCCGGCGGTCGCTCTGGGGCAGGCGCTTCGAGAGGTGCTGCGTATGGGCGATGTCGTCCTGCAGTCGCTCCGTGAGACGCTCCTCGTTCTCGAGCGCAACGACGCCGCGCTGATGCGCGAGGTCATCGGCCGCGATGATCTCATCGATCGGCTCGAGGAGGACATCAAGCAATACCTCGTGAAGCTCCGCGAGCAATCGCTGACCGAGGATCAGGCCGAGCGAGAGACAGCCCTCATCTTCGTCATCGTGAACCTCGAGGAGATCGGGGACGTCATCGACAAGAATCTCATGGAGCTTGCCGAGAAGAAGATGCGCGGGAACCATGTCTTCTCGGCACAGGGCTGGCGCGAGATCGCCGAGTTGCATGCCAAGGTCCTGGAGAACCTCGAGCTCTCGATGTCCGCCCTCGCGGCCGGTGATCGCGAGGTCGCAGAGAAGGTGATCCGCCACAAGGGTGTCGTGAACGTGATGGAGCGGCAGCTCCGCCAGGCTCACATCCAGCGGCTGCACGAGGGACTGCGCGAATCGATCGACACGTCGAGCATCCACCTTGATGTTCTTGCTTCGCTCAAGCGTGCCAACTCGCTCATCACCGGCATCGCCTATGCGGTCCTCGGTCAACACCATTGATCGGGGCTGCGCCCCCCAGAGACTCTCCGGTCCAAGGTAGGGCCCATGTCGGCACGTCGGGCTGGTCGTACGCGAGCTGGAAGCCGAAGTTTTACCCGGAAGGCACCAAGTCCGCGGACTTCCTACGCTACTACGCGACCCGTTTCAGCACGCTCGAAGTGAACTACACCTTCAACCACCTGCCGACGGAAAAGAACATCACCGCCTGGAAGGACGCGACCACTCCAGACTTCCTCTTCGCGCTCAAAGCGTCGCAGCAAATCACGCATTACCGGCAGTTGCGCGATCCGGCGGAGACGCTGCCGCTCTTCTTCGACCGGGCGCGCCCGCTCGGCGAGCGGCTGGGGCCGATCCTCTTTCAGACGCCGCCGTGGCTGAAGCGCGACGACGATCGCCTGGCGGGGTTCCTCGCTTCGCTCCCGCGGGACGTTCGCTGCGCGCTCGAGGTGCGTGATGCGTCGTGGTACGTCGACGAGGTCTACGAGCTGCTCCGGACGGTTGGCGTCGCGCTCGTACACGGCGAAGGCGAGCGGGCGCCTTCGCCGGTCGACACGCTCGGGGCGACAGCGCCCTTCGCCTACGTGCGGCTGCGCGATAGATCGGGCTACACGGACGAGAAGGTCGACACGTGGGCCGCACGACTACGCGCGCTCGTCGTGGCGGGGACGGACGTGTACGCGTACTTCCGTCACGACGAGGACGGCTCGAACGCGCTTTCCGCGGAGCGGCTGCGCAGCCTCCTGGCGTGACCGGGATCGCCGCGCCGGCCGTCTCGGCGATCCTCATCGGCTCGTTCGCCGCCTACATGCTAGTGGCGCAGGTCGCCCTCACTCGTGGCCGGCTGCGCCGCGGTCGGTCGGTGCAGCGAGCAAGCGGCATCGTGCAATGGGTTCCGTACTTCTTCTGGGTTCCGTATGTCGTCATCTGGCTGCGTCCGGGCCCGTCGCTCGGCGTGCCCGAGCCGATCATGTGGTCCGGCCTCGTGCTCGGCGTCGGTGGGGTCGCGTTCGCGCTGTGGGCTGTGGCCACGATCGGCCGGCACTACGACCTCGAGGTTGAGGTCCACGCCGATCACGAGGTCGTGCGCACCGGTCCGTATCGCCTCGTGCGCCACCCCATCTACACCGGACTGCTCATCCACCTGATCGGCGCCTGTCTGGCGACGGGGAACCTGCTGCTCGTCGCGGGAACGTTCTTCGTAGTCCTGCCGATCTTCTTGATCCGCGCGCGGACTGAGGAGCGACTGCTCCGCGATCAGCTGGGTCCGGCGTACGACGCGTATGCGCGCGAGGTCGGGATGCTGATCCCGTTTGTCGGCCGCCGCGCCGCCTAACGCCGACGCGTCCATGCAAAGCCTGGCGGCACCCGGAACGATGTCGCCAGCCGAGCGTAGGGATCCTTCCCAGCTGGTGCTTGTGCCCCTGCTCTAGCCTCTGCGGGGTTCGGGGGCAAGCCCACGACCGATGCGCGGGTCGGGGGATGGAGCCCCTCGACCGAGGAGGGATACGTGAACTGGGTCGCGATCATCGTCGCAACGATCGCTGCACTGGTCATCGGTTTTCTCTGGTACGGGACCTGGGCATTCGGCAAGAGTTGGATGGCGCTCGCCGGACGGGGCATGGGCGAGGGCCAGCAACCCGGTCCGCTCTACGCGCTCACCGCGCTCGCGGCACTGGTCGAGGCCATCGCGCTCTCGTGGTTTATCAGCCAAACAGGCTGGAGGACCGGGTCGGGCGGCGCGCTCATCGGTCTTTACGCCGGGCTCGGTTTCACTGCGACGGCGATGTTCTCGGAGGTCCTCTTCGCCGGGCGCCCCGCGCGTCTGTACGCCATCAACGCCGGCTATCAGGTGTTCCAGGCCGTCGTGATGGGAGCGATCATCGGGTTCCTGGGCAGCATGTGAAGTAAGGCGTCGCCTCCCGCGCGAAACAAACCACGCGGCAGCGGTTGTCTAGCCGGCGTAACGTACCTGCGCGGGAGGCGACGCTCGGGTTGTGGAGGGTACTCAGGAACGACTTCTCGATCTTTCGCTCCGCATGCTTCGGCGGGCGTGGGGCTGGCCGGCGCGTTACGGCATCGCGGTCGTCTTCACGGTGTTCGTCGCCGCGCTCAAGTTCGCGGTCCCAGCCTTCGGTGCCCAGGGCCCTGACCTCTTCCTGACTGTCCCGGTGGCCGCGAGCGCGGTGTTCGGGGGATTCGGGCCGGCGCTGCTCGCGACCGTTGGCGCGACGATCATCGCCGCGTACTTCACGCCACCCGCGGGCTTGGTGGTCCCCTGGGACGCGAACGGCCTCGACGTCGTTGGCTTCTTCTTCGAGGGCCTGATCGTCGCGGTGCTGGGCGCTGGGGCGCGCGCTGCCCTGGGAAGGACGCTCGACACCCTGCATCGGAGCGAAGAGCTCGAGCGCGAGCGAAGCGCGCTCATCGAGACGGTGAATCACGAGCTCCGCAATCCACTCGCGTCGCTCTCCGGCCATCTCCAGCTCGCGTCGCGGTACGCGGCGCGCGACGATCGGCGCGATCGCGTTCCTGCCGCGCTCGAGCAGGCGCAGCATCAGATCACGCGCCTCGTTCGCCTCGCGGATGACCTCGTGGTCCTCTCCCGCTCCACCGACACGTTCAAGGTGGAATCGTCGACCTTCGACCTCGTAGGCGCGGCGCATGCGGCGGCGCGGCGAGCCGAGGTCCTGGACCCATCGCGTCAGATCGGCACCGCGTTCTCGCCGTCGCGGCTTCTCGTGCATGGAGATCCGGCGCGGCTCGATCAGATCCTGGACAACCTTCTCAAGAACGCGATCAGCTACAGCCTGCGCGGAACCCCGATCGAGGTCTCGATCGGCGAAGATCGCGAGCTTGGAAACGGGATCGTTCGCGTACGCGATCAGGGACCGGGGATCCCGGCAGCCGATCGCGAGCGGATCTTCGAGCGCTTCACCCGCGGATCGGCGGGGGGCAGCGTGCCTGGGAGCGGTATCGGCCTCTTTCTGAGCAACGAGCTCGCCGCGCGTATGGGCGGACGTCTCTACCTCGAGGAGACCTCGAGCGCCGGTAGCGTCTTCGCGATCGAGTTGCCCCTCGCCGGCGGCGCCCTAGGCAGAGACGGCGATCGCGAGGGCGCCCTCGGGGGCGGCGACCTGGCCCGGGTGGAGGATGGAGGCGAGCAGCTCGATGCCGTCGACGAGGCGGGGACCGGGACGGCTGAAGTAAGCCGCACCGTCCACACCGACCGCGCGGGCGTCGCTGACTAGCGTCATCGCCTCGGCCTCGCGCGCCGCGCGTTCGGCATCCCATCCGCACGGCATGGCGATGACTATTTCGGGCCGCGCGGCGCGCACGTCCGTCCAAGCGATCTCGCGCGAGCGCTCGCCCGGTTTGCCTAAAACGTCCTCGCCTCCGGCGATTCGAACCTGCTCCGGCACCCAATGGCCCGCGTTGAAGGGTGGGTCGAGCCACTCGAGGCAGGCGACACGCGGCCGGCGCAACCCCGTGACGCGATCGGCGACCGCTTGCATGCGGCGGCGGAGCTCAGCGATCAGGCGCTCGGCCTCGCGCTCTCGGCGAAGGGCGACGCCCACCCGGCGGAGATCTTCGAACATGCCCTCAAGGCTTGCTGCGTCCAGCGGGACGACCTCGGGTGCGTGTTCGAGTGCCGCCGGGATCTGGTCGAGCGTCACCGCACACACCGCGCAGAGCGTTTGTCCGAGGATCAGATCGGGTCGCGCGTCGCGAAGCGCATGCTCGTCGAGGTGGAAGGTGCTCTCACCGTGCGCGCCGGCCTCGCGCACAAGGGTGTCGATCTCGCGAGCGCTCGCATGGACCGGGATCGTCGATCTGGTCACCCGAGGCAGAGACCTGACCGCTGGCGGGAAGTCGTCATCGTGGGTGACCGCGACGAGCTGGTCCACCGCGCCCAGCGCATAGACCATCTCTGTCGCGGCGGGAACGAGAGAGATCACCCGCATCGTCGCTAGGTTAGGCCGATGGACGACATCGCCGAGAAGGTCGCGGGCGAGACCGTGCAGGCGTGGCCTGACCTCGCGGCCGGTACGCGCACCGGACGTCCCAAGGCGTGGGGGGCTCTCGCCGGGCACGGCGTGACCGCGCTCCGCGCGGAGCTCGGTCGGCCGGTCTCGGACGATGAGCGCCGACGGTTATGGGCGGCGCTCTGGCGCGCGGCACAACAGAGCGGGCCGTCCTAGCCTGACCTTCCGCGCGACCAAGACCGACGGGGAGGGCCGGGTCGATGGCGCCGCATGGCCTGATCGCGACGATCACCATCGCCCTGGGCGCCGCCTTTCTGGGTGGCTTTCTCGCGACGAAGGTTCGCTTGCCCCCGATCGTCGGTTATCTGGCCGCCGGCATCGCGGTCGGTCCGTTCACCCCCGGGCTCAGCGCCGATCCGCAAATAGCTCCGGAACTCGCCGAGATCGGCGTGATCCTGCTGATGTTCGGCGTCGGCATCCATTTCTCCCTGCCGGACCTCTGGTCCGTGCGCTGGGTCGCGATCCCAGGCGCGGTGGGGCAGATCGTCATTGCGACGGCCGTGACCGCGCTCGTCGTCCCGCTCTGGGGTTGGACGTACGCGCA
>VBDX01000082.1 GCA_005881885.1 Chloroflexota bacterium | reverse complement strand
GTCGGGGATCTCGTCCCGCGTCACGATCCAGGGGCCGATGGGGCAGAAGCCGTCGAGGCTCTTGCCCTTGAAATACTGGCCGCCCCAGCCGAACTGGACGTCTCGAGCGCTGACGTCGTTGACCGTGACGTAACCAAAGACGTGGTCCAGCGACCTTTTGCGTTTGATGTTGATCCCGCTCCGGCCGACCACCACGCCCAGCTCGACCTCCCAGTCGACCTGGCTTGTGACCGATGCATCGATCCGGATGTCGTCATGCGGACCCGCCACGCTGGTGATCGCCTTGGAGAACACGGTCGGCGGATCCACGACCTTGCCGGCGGCCCGCGCGCTTTCCTCTGCGTGGGCCTGGTAGTTGCGCCCGATTGCGATCACGTTTCCACGCGGCTGCGGCAGCGGCGCGAGCAGCTGAACGTTTTGGAGCCTGTGCCTTGGGGATTTGTTCGACCCGAGCGCGGACTTCACCGCCGCGATGCCGGCGTCGCCGGCATCGATCAGGGACAGCATGTCGGAGAAGCCGGCGAGCTCGACCACCTCGTCGTCGCGGACGGCTCCAACCCGTGCCACTGGGCCCGCGCGAAAGGTGACCAGCTTCATGCCGGTGAGGTCGATGCCGGGGCGTCGCGCCTGAGACGCTGGCCGATGAGCCGCGCGCATTCGCGCATCAGCTCCAGGACCTCTTGCTGGATCTCGACCCGTTCCTTGCTCGCGCCACACAGAGTGCCGAAGAAACGGCCCTCCGCGGTGAACACCGGGTAGGAGACGAAGGTCCGAATCTCGAGGAGCCGGGCAACGCTGCTGCTCGGAAACTGCTTCTGCGCGTCGGTCGTATAGCTCGGACCGCCCTCGACCACGAAACGGCACACGCCCTCCGACCACGGCAGTGTCACGTCTTCCGGGATGTGGAACACGTCACTTCGATTGAAGGAGAAGACGATGTACTGCTCGTCGGCCATCAGCCGGGTCTCGGCAAGATATGTGGAGCTGAGACCGGTCAGCTCGGCCAGCCTGGCGAGGACACCTCGAGCCACCGTCTCGAGGTCGCTGCCTTGCCGCGCCGCATCCTCGAGCAGGTCGCGTGCCGATTGCCTCCCGGCCTCGGAGGTCATCGCCCTTGCTGCGGATGCTCTTCTGGCTCGTCATACCAGCGCATCCGGTCACCGACCCTGTTGCGCAGCTTCCACTTGCCTGTCTTCGGCTCGGCCTCGATGCGTTGGGAGAGCGAGGCAAGCCGCTCGCCGATGCGCTCGCGCGCGGCATCGTCGAGACCGTATTCGCCGATGCCGGACCGGCATCGCTCGAGGGTGGCTTTGGTCGTGCGCCAAAGACCCCAGTCCCGCGCACACACCTCGGCGATGTAGTTCGCTTCGATTCCGCCCCCGCCGCCGTTCGTCACCGGATGGTGATAGGTGAGGTTGTAGATGTCGCGCTGGTCCCGCTCTGTGAGCTCCACGATCTGCAGCTTGGTGAGCAGGAGCTCCGCCAGCGGGATCGTGAGCGGCTCCTTTTCCAGGCGGTCGGCGATAGGGACCTGGTGGCACATCGAGAAGTCGCCGACGAAAACGTCGAGCTTGCGCACGTTGGCCTCGTCGTAGAACAGCAGCCTGCGCGCACCATGCAGCGCGTTGAACATTTGGTCGGGCACGTAGCCCGCGCTCTTGAGCGTTTCGGTGGCCGCTGTGCGCGCGCCGCGCCTGGTCGCGATGTCGATGTCCCTGACCGGGCGGGCCAGGATCGGCCCCTCGGCGGGCGCCTGCAGGTAGACCGCGGCTCCGCCGAGCAATCGCGCGACGACGTTCCTGCGGGTGAAAACGTCGATCAGCCGCCGCGACTCGGCGACCGGGTCCGAGAGGGGCTGGTTATCCCGTTGTGAAGAGGAAATCGATGTAGCTTCCATCCTCGGCGAAGTCCACGATAGCGCCGCGCAACACGTCCGCGGCGTAATCGCTGCCCGGGTTGAGGCACATCGTGGACCCGATCTTCTGGGCGCCTTTGGACTCGTGGATGTGGCCGTGGAGGCCGGTGACCGGCTGGTAGCGCTTGATCACGTCCCGTACGGCCTTGCTGCCGACGGGGATAATGCTGGGCCGGCCGCCGCGTATCACGGGGCGCAGCTGGGGGTCGAGCTCGGCCGCAAAGTCCAGCCCCGAACCGTAGGGAGGGCAGTGGAAGTTGACCACCACCTTGCTGCCGGCCGGCGCGCCGTCCAGGATGGCCTCGAGCCGGTGGGCGAGCTCCTCCTCCGGGTACTCGCGCTCGGTGTTCCACGGCGTGGGCGTGACGTCGCCGCAGCTGGCCATCACCACTGGTCCGAGGTCGCAGATCTCGGCTTCGGGAGACTCGATCCGCGGCGCCGCCTTCAGCACGGGGTCGATCGCCTTCGGGTCGTCGTTGCCGGGCGTGATGATGCAGCGGACCTTTGGCGCGAGCCGCTCCTCCGCCAGGTTGCACCACCCCTCGATCTGCTCGATGATGGCGCGCTCGAACGCGTGCACGAGATAAGAAGGTTCCGACTCCATCCGCTCGACCTCCTTCTGGTCGGTCAGGATCGAGTAGAAGCCCAGCCGGTTGATCTCGGCCCGCAGCCGGTCCTCCTCGTCGCGCGGGACGCTCACGAGCTCTCCGCGAACCCTGGCGCTCAAGGTCCCGTTCTGCGAGTGGATCGGAACCAGGCCCTTGCCCGCGATGTCCCCGCCGAGCACGAGCGCGTCGGCGTCATACGACTCGGCCGCCGCGAGGAACTTCCGGAAGCACCGGTCGGAGCCGTGGATGTCGGTCGCAAAGTAGATGCGGAGGGCCCGCTTCCTGGGACGCCTGAAGAACATGGACCCTCCGCCTTTGGCTTACTCGGGCGGTAGCTCCCGCATCGCGAGCCGAAGGTCGATCGACGAGCTTTGCAGCCGGATCTGGCGGGCAATCAAGTAGATCACCGGGCCGGCGCCCAGCACCAGGACCAGCGTCACCACCGAGGACACGCTGAATGCGCCGAACACCTCCGGGTGGGTGACGATGAGCACGACCACCGTGAGGGCCAAAATGGTCGAGGCGCCTCCCCAGAGCGCCGGTACCGGGATCCCGGCCACCTTCGGCAGCTCTGTGGTGCCCGGCTTGAGCAGAAGGTCT
The DNA here is from genome assembly GCA_005881885.1 of Chloroflexota bacterium. Taxonomy (GTDB): domain Bacteria; phylum Chloroflexota; class Limnocylindria; order P2-11E; family P2-11E; genus 3-1-20CM-2-70-9. The sequence goes on along the minus strand of VBDX01000082.1, from coordinate 6,352 downwards.
GGCCGGCGGAACGGCAGGGCGGTCGCGGCGACCGAGCCGGCGACGATGATCAGGGCGACGAAAAGGGCCAGGTTGGCGATGATGTTGGCCAGGTTCAGGAACGAGGCGAGGAGAGCGAAAACGATCCCAGCCGCCAGGGCCACGATGATGGCGTAGGTCGGCACCGCGTTGCGCTCGCTGATCTGGGCCAGCCCTATCGGCAGCAGGCGGTCGAAGGCGAGAGCGAACAGGACGCGGGTGACAACCGCGACGAACGCCAGATTGACCGCCAGCTCGGTGCTCGGTATCGCGAGCCCGATCACGATCTTCGATATCGGGTCGCCCGACAATATGAGCCCGTAGCCGAGGCCGCCCGCGGATGACTGGAGGCTGGTGATGGCCCCGTACGCGGGCGCGTCGGTGGCGCCGAGCTTGGCCTGAGCCTGCATGAAGTCAAGTCCGACGGTGTTCAGCATCAGCAACCAGATGCCCACCCAAACCACCACGAGCACCCCGATGCTGAGGACGGACGCCCAGATGTAGGTCCGGCTGGGCCGCCTCAGCTCGCCACCGACGTAGTAGGAGTACAGGACGCCGTTGTAGTTCAGAACCATGAACGGCACCACCAGGAGCGCCGCCGAGAAAGACAGCCCGATCGGGATGTTGTCCTTGGAGGCCGCAGCCAGGATGTCGTTGTAGGCGTTCGGGTGATTGCTGAAGCTCGCCAGCGCGTTTACGAAGTCCTGGTGCGAGTGGGTGACCAGGAGCCAGCCGAGCACGAGGAAGGCGACCAGCTGAAAGATGACCAGGGCCATGATGATCTGCGCCAAGCGGCGCAGCGAGAAGAACGAGCACGCGCCGACCACGAGCAGCATGGCGACGCTGACGATCGCGATCGCGCCCTGGCCCGACACCTGCGCGGCCGCGTCGCTGATGCTGGAGCTGTTGAAGGCTGCACCCAGCGCGGTCAGCAGCAGCGGTATGTAGGTCGCGGTGAAGTTGGCGTTCGCCGCCAGGATGTAGGTGAAGGCGATGCAGATGCTGATGCCGGCCATGGCCCCGATGGCTGGGGAGATGATCCTGGACAGGTACACGTACTCGCCGCCTGCCCGAGGAATTGCCTCCAGGAGGTACTTGTAGGCGAACATCGCGACCAGCCAGACCGCCGCCCCAAGCAGCAGCGGAACGACCATGTCCACCTGGCTGAAGGCAACGAGCCCGTTGGTGAAGTTGATGAACGTGTTGCACAACGCGACGGAGGCGAGCGAGATCGCAGTCGCCGCGGGGATGCCAAGCTCGCGCACCAGGCCCGACGACTGTCGGGTGAACAGGCCCTCCCGGGCAGAGGCGCTTCCCATCACCGATGCCTTGGCCATGTCCTTCTCCCCTGGGGCTCTCGGCCCACGATCCGGCTAGGCCAACGGAACCCAGAACTCAAAATTGGAAGGTTCCATTGGAAGGTTCCAGAACCATATCCGAAGCCTCGGAGGCCGTCAAGGAGCGCTTCTCGGGTCGTGGCTACCCCGTTTCCTGGGCGTCCGGCGCTGCCATCTCGAGCCTTCCTTGGCCCTGAGATCGTGCTGGTCGGTGACGCCACTGGCTCAGTGCTCGTGCGGATGATCCGCGCGATGAAGTTCGACATGGTGGTGATGGCCGCCAGAGCGATAAAGCCTGTTTTGGTTGAGGCGGCTGATGCTCTCTTCCAGGGTCGCGCGTAGCCGGCGAAGCCGACTCGGATCGACCCGTGGGGCGAGCGTATCGACATAGGCGAGGGCGCCCCCGATCTGGTCGAGGACCAAAATCGCGTCGGTGTCCGAGAACAGTGCTGAGCCTTCGACGAGCACCTGCACAGCGCTCGTGTGAGCCGCCACCTCATCGGGTCGCCCGTGATAGCTGCCGCGCACGCGAAGTGCCACCCACGTCGATGACTTCACCGGTAGCGACAGCGTCCCGCGCGCCTTGAGGATTCCGCCCGGATTGACCTGATCTGCGACCAGCCCGCCGACCACGACCTCGACCCTGGCGATTGGAGTGGCGACCGACTCCACCTCCCATTCGATGTCGACGGTGCCGCCCGAGCTCGGCAGCTCAACCCGACTTCCCGGCGGCATTCCCGCGACTCGAATCGACGCCAGCGGTCCGATCGTTGCGAACGTGTTGCCGGATCGAATCGCGCTCATCCAGCTGTCGTAGGTGAATTCCTTTTCCCCGAGATGGGCGTAGGTTCGCATTCCACCCAGCAGGTGGGCGGCGGCCATCTTGTCGGATCCGCCGACGATGGGAAGGTGGTATCCCAGGTTCAGGTAGCGATACCAGTCCGCTATCCCATAGGGATCGACAAAAGCCTGTGAGGTCTCATGCCATGTCGATGCCAACGGGTTCTGGGTCATCAGCTCGATGGCATCGATCAAGTTCAGCACGATATCGGCCGCACGTTCGAGCTGTGGGTTGGGCGAATGCGGCATGATCACCAGGCCTTGCTGGTCAAGGCAGCGGCGAGCCCAGTCGGCCATCGTCACTTCGAGCGGGTCGCCCATGCTCGATTCGGATGGCCCGCCGGTGGCGAGCGGATGGATGATGCTGCCGGAATACCCGAGAAGCGAGATATGCCCGAGCACCTGCATCCTGTTCTCGGAACCCACTCGGACCAGGAACTCACCGTCACCGCCGAAGTCACGGGCACCCAACGTCGTTCTTCCGTCGAAGTCCCCAACGTTCGAGAACATCTCGCCAAGTTGGGTTGCGAGCAGGTTTACGACGTTGATTCCCTCGGCCTTGCCTTCGAGCAGGGCTGTCTGGGGGCTCAGGAAGTGAACATGGGTGTCGGCCGACACCCAGCCGTTCTCGCGCCAATGCAACGCTTTGGAAACGTCGAACCTCAGGTCTTGCGTGTTGGGGCCGATGGTCACCGCCTGACGCACCGGAGCGGTCTCGTAGCCACGCGCAATCTCGACGTATACCGTGCCAAGCGGGAGGTCGACGATGCAATCACCGTCCACGTACGCGTACTGGTGATCGTCGATGGCGAAGTCGGCGAAGGTGTCTTCGAACAAAGCCGAACTCACCTTGCGGTGATGCCCCCGCGGCGGAAGGTACTCGCCGGCCGGGCCATGAAAATGCAGCCGGGCAGCCGCGGGGGCGCCCGTCTCCATTTCGATGATCCGCACTCGCACCGACCGGTCTGCGGCTGGAAGCAGCTCGATGTCGTCGCCTGGTCCGCTCGGGTCGTAGACCAGCGGCGGATCGTCTCCGCCTGCCACGAACAGTTTGGCCGCGGGATGAGCGGCAAACTCGACAACCACGGACGTCTTCGAGCGCTGCGGCGTGACGAACGGCTCCGCACCCAACCAGCGATCGATGGCGTATTCGCGGGCCGCACGGGCTGAGATGACCACTCCCAGGTCGATCGCCACGTCGTCGAGCTCTCCGACCGCGTTGAGTCGTCCGCCGGTCGGAAGCTGCAGCAGCACCTTGCGCCTTGTCCCCGCGCGAAGCGGATGCTCGGTGACAGTCGTCAGCGTCGCCGCGTAGACGGCGGAGATCTCATCACACGGCCTGAGCTCCAGAGCCGCCAGGGGTCGGTCGGGATGCGGGTTTGGGAGGGCGTAAATCCAGAGCATCTCGGCGGGAAACGCAACCCTCATGGCGGCGTCCCGGCCGGACTCATGGCGGACCAGTCCATCGAAGTATCCGTGGGTCGAGAAGCCGGTGACCGCCACATCGTCCGAGACGGTGCGGACAACACGATCATCCCTTGCGGGGACCGCTGCAAAAGCACTGGCCCCCACACCGATGCGGCTTTGCTGGATCGCAAATCGCCGGATGATCGGCGCCGCAAACCTGGACCCGTCCGCGTACTCGAATGAGTACTCGGACACCAACCTTCCGATCGCGTTGCCATCGACCGCGGAGTCGGCAAGCTCCTCCATGTAGTTGGTCGGTGCATCTGCTACGGAGTGCACGAAGATGCAGTAGGTCGCGGTCAGCGCTGGAAGATTGATTCGCACGGCATCGGAATCGAGGACGACGACGTTCTTACCGTCAGCCGGGCCGAACGAGAACGGGATCCCGCGGATCGACCGCTCACCGAAAGCCTCATCACCGGTCGGTGGTCGCAGCGCTGCGGGCAGATCGGAGCGCCGGCGATTGAAGACTGTGGCGAACGAAAGTGGTCGAAAGTACGGTGAAGCGGGGATGTCGAATCTCATTTCGTGGCTGCGGTGTCTGACGCTGTGACCTCTGCAACCTCGACCCAGCGGCGCTCAGTGGCCGACCGCTCGATCGCCTCGCACACCGCCTGGACCGTGGCGCCCTGCACGAAGTCAGGCTCCCACGGACCGTCCGGCCAGCGCTCCAGCAGGTCGCCGAGATGGTTGACAAAGCTGGCGCCGTATCCGACCCCCTGGCCGATCGGCCACCAGTCCCGCGCGTAAGGGTGGCTCGGATGCTCGGCGCGGATCCGCCTCATCCCGTAGAGCTCGGCGCGGTCGCTGCCATCGCCGTACAGCAGCTCGTTCAGCCGCGCGTACGCGAAGACCAGGGTGCCCTGGCTGCCGTTGACCTCGATGGTGAAGTCGCACGGGCGCCTGACCGCGACCCGCGCCATCTCGAGCACGCCCCGCGCCCCGGAGTCGAACCGGACCAGGGCCGCAGACGCGTCGTCCACGGTTACCGGCCTGTCCGAGCGCTCGCGCACGAACGTCTCCGACTGTCCGCTCACCTCCGCGATGGGCCCCGCCATCCACGTGGCCATGTCGATCAGGTGACTGCCGAGGTCGGCGATCGTCGTCCCGCCCATCGCCCGGTCGAATCGCCAGTCGAACGGGATCGCGGGATCGACGAACTCATCCGAGAGCCAGGTCGCCCGCAACAGCCTCACCTCGCCGACCGCGCCCTCGTCGATCATCCGCTTCATCAGCGACACGGCGGGCAAGCGCCGGTAGTTGAAGCCGACGGCGTTCAAGACTCCCGCCCGTTCCACGGCGCGCAGGGCCGAGGCCGCTTGCGAGTAGGTCACCGCGAGCGGTTTCTCGCAGATCACGGCCTTACCTTCGGCCGCGGCCGCGGCGGCGATCTCGGCGTGGGTCCCCGGCGGCGTGCAGATGTCCACGATTTCGACGTCCGGCCGGCTCACCACTTCGCGCCAGTCGCCGGCCCAGCTGTCGATGCCGTAAGCCGCCGCGGCCTCCGCGACCTTTCGCTCGTCTCGGCCGCTGATCACACGCAGCCGCGGCCGGTGACCAAGCCGCCTCATCACTGGAGCGACCGTGTATCCGTACGAGTGGGCTCGCCCCATCATCCCGTAGCCCACGATGCCGATCCCGACCTCGGGGACGGCCATCAAGAGCCGACCAGCTGCGAGCGGGCGCGCTCCGCGACCTCGAGTGCGGCGGCGGCGTCGCTCGCGCTTGCGCCCTCGAGCGGCTGACCGCGGACATGGCGCGCGAAGCTCTCGGCCTGCTCGCGCAGGGCGCCGTAAAACGTGTCATCGGCGGTGGGCGGCCACAGGAACTTGCATTCCTCGGCGCCTTTGGTCCCGAAGACCTCGACCTTGCACACGTCGCCCAGCGGAAACCGGCGCCCCAGCGAGACGACCGCGGTCGTCCCGCCGGAAAGCTCGGCCAGGACGTGTGCGCTTTCAGGATCGCCTGGCCAACGCTCGCCCGCGACGCCCGATGCGAGAGACGTGATGGTGCCGAATTCCTGCTGCACGAGCCATCGCGTCTGGTCGAACTCATGTACGCCCATGTCGATGAATATTCCGCCGCTGTGGGCGCGAAAGTTGGCCCCAGGCGGCTCGCCGTCCCACTGGAAGTTGGCCACCGCGTAGATCTCGCCCAGCTCGCCTCGCGCGATGCGGTCGCGCAGCTGGACTAGGGAAGGGACGAACCTCCTCCAGAAGCCGACTTGAAACGGCAGGCCCGCGACCGCGACCATCTGGGCCGCTTCTCGGGCTTCGGTCGCGGCGACTCCCACCGGCTTCTCGCACAAGGTCGGCATCCCGGCCGCCACGAGCCGCTTGATCGTCGTCAGGTGCGCGTCGCTCGGGACGCAGACGAGCACTGCGTCGATCGCCGCCGAATCGAGCATTTCGTCGAGGTCGCCGTAGACCGTCGCGTCGACGCCCTCGAGCTGCATGCGAGTGGCCTCGGCCGGTTCGGCGATGGCCGTCACCCTGACCGCGCTCGAAGCCGCGATCGCGAGCAGGTGATTGCGGCCCATCCGGCCGGCGCCGGCCAAGCCTAATCTCAGCGCAGCCACCGGCGTCAGAACCCTCGGGCGGCCAGATACTCGCGGTTCGCGCGCTGGTCGGCGGCGGCCCTCCCGTCGGGGTAGGGCAGCACGTCCTGTTCGACGACGATCCAGCCCGCGT
>VBDX01000216.1 GCA_005881885.1 Chloroflexota bacterium | reverse complement strand
GGTTCGGCCGATCTCGCCGTCCAGGATCACGCACTTCGGGTCAAAGCGATCGATCGCCTCTCCGATCTGGTCGTGATCGGCGATCGTTACCGCCTGGTACCCAGCTCCCTCGACGAGCGTCGTCACGAGCTCACTGAGGACTACGTCGTCCTCCACAAGGAGCACAGCAGGCGGCGGCGCGTGATCGCTGCGCTGCGTTGCCCGCTCTCGTTCTCGCGCCACGCTCAACTGCTCGTCGCGACCGCCGGAGTGCGCAGGACGTTTTCGTCACGCGCCTGTGTCCCTGCTATCGGGTGCTAACGACGAAGGAGCACCCCGTCGGAGTGCTCCTTCTCTGGTTGCTCGCGAAGTTGCTTACGGCTTCGGCGGCGTGCTGATCCCGAGCTGCTTCATCAGATCTGCTTGATCGAAGTAGGTGCGCTCGCGCTGGATCAGGCCGTCACGGAACGAGCTGACGAGCATGGTCTTCAGCACGATGGGCTTGTTCGTCGCCGGGATCGTTCCCGTCGGTGAGACGAGCGGTCCGGTGTGAGTCGCCTTGTAGACGACCTCGGACGTGACGTGGTCGCCCTGAGCGATCTGGTTCGTCACTTCGGCGGTGCCTTGTGGGAACGCCGTCTTCCAGACCTTGAGCGAGTCAAGGATCTGCTTCTTGCCCTTGTATTTGCCTGTCGGGTCGGAGGTCTCGGCGTCCTCAGCGTACGGCGCGCGATCGAGGTCGCCCTTGACCATCGAAGCTATCCAGGTCTTGATCGTGGCGCCGTTGTTGACGACGAGGGGTCGTTCTTGTGTGAGAGTCATAGATGCCCTTCTTTCTGGGCTTCACCGTACGTCCGATACTTGCAAATAGCAAGGAGCACCCGGTAATGTAAGTAAAAGTGGATGAGCTCGCGCGGGCACTGGCCGTTGTAGGGCGCAAATGGGCGCTCCTCATCGTCGAAGCCCTGCGCGAAGGTCCGCGTCGATTCACCGAGATAGAGCGTTCGCTCGGCGCCGCGAATCCGAAGATGGTCACCGCGCGTCTGCGCGAGCTCGAGGCGGCCGGCGTTGTTTCGCGAGCGGTCTACGCGGAGGTGCCCCCGCGGGTGGAATATGAGCTCACCGACCGCGGCCGCGAACTTCGCCCCGCGATCGACGCGCTTCGACGGTGGGGAACGCGAAGACGAGTCCGGTAGCAGTCGCCTCTAAGTTGATGCGGTCTTAGCCGGCGGCGCCTTGGCTCGGACTGCCGGAGGCCGCCAGGATTCGAATCGTGCGGACGAGTTCGTCGGCCTCGCAAAGCTTGCCGATCACCGCTCATGCTCGGATGGTACGGACGATCTGAGTCGAACTTCGCCAACGCGTCGAGGAGCTCGCCGAGAAGTTCCGGGGCCATGACGAACTCCTCAGCGAGATTCTCAGCGTCCTGGACGCGCTTGGCCCTGCGCCGAGTTCCTCGCGGCCGATCGGCTTCCGGCCGCCCTCCGGCGCCCCGCAGGGATCCGGCGCGCAGACGATGAAACCGACATGGCCGGGACCTCGGCCGATGGCATCCGACACCACGGCGTCGTCGGAGGACTCGGCCGCGCTGGAGCGGAGGCGATCCCGCGGCGCACGGACGGCCACGAGGCCTGGGGTACTTCGCACGGCGGTCGGCCGCGCGTCACAATCGCGCTCGGTCGTTCCTCCGCCCGCAAGGGAAGAGAGAAAGATGAGCACCTTAACAGCACGCATACCGCGGCGGACCCAGTTGCGTAAAGAGACGCCGTTCGCACAGGTCCTCGAGAGCTTCTTCATCCACAACGGGATGGCTCCGAAGACCAAAGACTTCTATCGCGGCAACTTCAACGCCTATGGCGAGTGGCTCAGATCGCGCATCGAACGAGCCGACGCTCGCCGACCTCAACGCCGACTACGTGAGCGCCTTTCTCCGCGATCTCGAGGTCACGCCGACCAAGCGTTACCCGCAAGGCTCGCCCTTCCGTTCGCGCGCGGCCTGCAAGAGCCTCAAGCGGCTCGCCAACTGGCTCGCCGAGGAGCGCGTCCTCAAGGAAAGCCCGCTCGAGCGCATCAAGAAGGCCCCCGAGCCGAAAGAGGTCCGCCAGCCTTTGAGCGACCAAGAGCTGGAGCAGGTGCGTTTCGCCGCCGGGCGCTCCGGCAGCCGCGACCACGCCCTCGTGGCCTTCATGGCGGGAACGGGCCTGCGCCTCAACGAAGCGCGCCAGCTTCGCATCGCCGACCTCAACCTCGGAGCCTGCCAGGTGACCGTGCGGGCCATGACCAGCAAGCGCAAGAAGACCCGCGTGGTCGATTTCCACAGCGCGGTGGCTCGCGAGATGGAGCGCTACCTACGCACCCGCCACGACGCTGCCGACACCGATCCGCTCTTTCCGACCGACGAAGGAAGGTTCTTCACCGTCGACGGGTTTGGCAAGCTCTTCGCCCGCATCAGGAAGAAGTCAAGCGTACGGCGGTTCCACGCGCATCTTCTGCGCCACACCTGGGCGACGAACTGGATGAAGGGCCCGGCGCGGATCTGCTCTCGCTGCAGCGGCAGGGCGGCTGGGAGCGCCTTGAGATGGTCGAGCGCTATAGCCACGCCGTTCCGATCAGAGATCGGGCCGCGCTCCCCAACCCGCTCGCGCAGGCGACCCTCGTTCACTACCGGCGCGAGGCGCAGGCCGTCTGACCCAAGAAAGCCGCCCCGGGTCAGACGCCCGTGCGGGGCCAGTTGCATCT
>VBDX01000215.1 GCA_005881885.1 Chloroflexota bacterium | reverse complement strand
GAATACGCCGAAGGCGTCGGCGACCACCGGAAAGATCAGCCCCTGGTACGAATCGAGCCAGCCCAAGTCTTTGGTCGTCAGGTAGAGGGGGACCATGATGACCTCCAGCGGCAGCATCAGGGTGACCAGGATGAGCACGAACAAGATGCTGCGACCGGTAAACCGGTACTTGGCGAGTCCGTACCCGGCGAGGCTGGTCAGTAGGACGTTCAGAATGGTCACCGACGCGGTGACGATCACGCTGTTGACCGTGTACCTCGTGAAGTCGGACTGGGTCAATGGATTCGACCAGGCGTGAAGGTAATTCTCAAACTGAGGATCGGTCGGGATCCACTGGACGGGAAGACTGAATACCGCCCCGATCTTCTTGAATGAGGTCGAGATCATCCAGAACACCGGCAACAGGAGGAAAAACGCGGCGACCGTCAGCGCGCCATAAAGGAACATGGGCCGAGCCGGGTCGCGGCGCAGGGCGATCATCTTCGTGAGTCAGTCCTCGCTTCTGAACAAGCGGAGGTTGGCCAGCGTGATGATGATCATCGCGGCGAGCAGGACCATAGCAGCGGCACTTGCGTAGCCGACCCTGAAGTATTGAAAGGCCGACCTGAAGATGAAAAGAGGGAGCGTCGTTGTTGCGTTGTCCGGGCCTCCGCCCGTCAAGACGTAAGCCAGGGTGAAGCTCTTCGCGGTGAAGATCGTGGCGATGATGACCACAACGAGCATCGTCGGCCGCAGCAGAGGCAGCGTGATCCAGCGGAACCGCTGGAGGATCGTCGCACCGTCGATCTTCGCAGCCTCGTAGAGGGACTCCGGGATCGATTGAAGACCAGCCAAGTAGACGATCGAGAACAACGGCACGAGCCGCCAATCGGTGGCAAGGATAAAGCCCGGGATGACGGCCGACTTATCGCGCAGCCAGTCGATCGGTGGGAATCCGAAGATCCCGAATCCCAGATTTACGAGGCCGTAGGGATGAAGGAGGAACTGCCACAGGATCGGCACGACGATGATCGGGACGATCGCCGGAAAGAATGTCAGGACCCGATACAGCCGCACACCTGGGATGCGCTCGTTCAATAAGAGGGCCAAAGCCAGCGATGCCACGACGACGGGAATGACCGAACCCACGACGTAGTAGGCGGTCACTCCCACGGAGTTGATGAACTGCGGATCGCGTGTCAGCTGGATGTAGTTGTCAAGCCCGATGAAATCGCGCTTGCTATTGAACGGGTTGGCGTTGGGGAAGCTCAGCAAGATCTCGCGGATGATGGGCTGAAATTTGAACGCGACGAAGAAGAGGAGGATCGGGACCACCATGAAGAAGCCCCAGTAGCTCTGATTCGGGCCGCGCCGTCTCCCGATGACGCGGCCGATGGCTCGCGACGATCTCCGCCCGGCGCGAGCCGGATGAAGGACCGAATTCACTACCGGTCCGTTGTGGTCATGGTCATCCCGCCAGCATGCGATGCTGGAGCTGGGCCACGGCGTCGGCCTTCGTCGACGCGGCAATCAATGCGGCCGCTTTGCGCTGCGCGGGATGGTCCAGGAAGGCCTTCAACCCTTCGGGGTCGTCGAAGTGGGATTCGACGATCCAGTCGTAGTTCGGTGGATACCACAGGAGATCATCCGCGACGCCAAGCCAGCGGACCGTCGGGCAGGCCGCCGGCAGGGCCTTCAGGGCTTTTCTGACGGCGGCCTTGGCCGCATCGTCAACGCCGTCCCGCCACCGGTACATCGCCATGTGGCGAATGCGACCGCGGGTCGACGGCGGACCATCGTAGGTCCAGTCCACGCGCGCCACCCGATCGGTCTTCGTGATCGTCTTGATGTACTCCCCGACGCGATGGTGCGTGTCGTTCTTGTTGTACGCGTCCCATGCCTCCCGATCGCGGTGGTCATGGACGAGGCCGAAGTCGTAGTTGGCCGGATCCCCCACGCCGAGATCCTCGCCGAAGTCGAGCGCGAGAACTCCACTGCCGTAATAGCAGTAGGCCATTCCCTCTTTGGCTCGCAAGACCTGCTCCGCGGTGACGCCGTTGCCTCGAACGAAGAGGACCGCATGACGAATCAGTTGAAGCCTCCTAACCCCCGGGGTCCCACACGCGTCACCCCCGGCCGTGATGAAAATCGGCGAGGCCCCGTCCTGTCAAGTGCTCGCAGGTTCGGGGCCTCGCCGTTGCTCACTCCCTCAGGTCTGTTTTGTTGGCACTCGCTCCGCGCGCTCGCGAATCTCGACTACTTGCCGATTGCGGTGTTGTACTCCTTGATTGATTGATCGAGGCTGGCCTTCGGATCCTGGTTCTGGAGGATAACCCGGTCGATCGCGTTCTTCCACGCGTCTTGCAACTGGCTGTAGTGGGTCGTGGCGACCAGCGCCCGGGCGTTCGTCATGTCAGAGATGAACACCGGCAGGCCGTTGAAATCCTTCGCCGCGGGCAGCTCGTACCAGCCTTTCAGCGGCTGCAACAGGCCTGTGTTCTTGAACCAGCGGTTCGGATCGCTGTACATGTAGTTCAGGAAATTCCAGGCCGCGGCCTTCTGTGCGTCGGTCGCG
>VBDX01000214.1 GCA_005881885.1 Chloroflexota bacterium | reverse complement strand
CCGGCATCGCGCGGTCGACCTCGCCGCGTTTCAGCCCGAGCAGAGAGCCGTTGAGATACGCGTTCTCGCGCCCGCTGAAATCGGGATGGAAGCCCGCGCCGATCTCGAGCAGCGCCGTGACCCGGCCGTTCACCTCAAGCGCGCCCGAGGTCGGCTTCGCGGTCCCCGCGAGGAGCTTGAGCAGCGTGGACTTCCCCGAGCCGTTCGCGCCGACGACGCCGAACGATCCGCCCGGGTCGACCGTGAAGCTGACG
>VBDX01000213.1 GCA_005881885.1 Chloroflexota bacterium | reverse complement strand
GGCGAGCGTCAATCCTGGTCCCCGGTCCGTGATAACCATCGTGACGGATCGGGCGCCGGACGCCGCTGCTGCGCATGGAATAGGCGCACCAAGATGACCTCCCCGTCGGCGCGCTCCTCGTCATAGACATACCACGCGACGTACGGCGTCGAGGGCAGGATCACCCGGCGAAGCACGGTCGCGCCCTGTCGTTCCAAGAGCGCGCCCGCGGCCGGGTACCGATCGAGGAGCTCGGTCACGCGAATCAGGTCGGTGCGAAACCGGTCGATCCAGGAAGTCTCACGATTACGAGCCAACCACGCGAGCTGACGACTGACATCGCCGAGAAAATCGGCATGGCGCCGGACGCGACGAGCCATCCTGGAGCGTTAGCGCGAGCGCTTCGTGCGTCGGAGGCTGTTGCGTCGTGCTTTGTCGAAGACCGCGTCGAGCTCCGCGTCGGTCACCCAACGCGTGTCACCGGCCTTGATCTTTTCCCAGGTGGCCCAGGCTTGAGCCCGCTGCCACTCATCGGCCGCAGACAGTTCGGCGGCATCCTCCAGCTCAGTCACGTGCTCGTCGAGGAACACACGCGCCGCCGTGGCGAGCTTCAGGCGGCGGCGAGTCGCTTGCCTCTCCAACCTCCGTCGCAGCGCGGTTGGAACCTGGACGCTCAGCGGGCCAACGCGTTTTGGTCTGGCAGTGGATTTCACTATCAGGCCTTATATCACGGCCGTGGCTTGCGGGCGGTCGCCATGTAGAAGAAGCCGAGCACATCCGCGATTACGGTGCCGTCGAGCGCGCGCATGAACGAGCCATAGCGCCAGGTCAGTGCCTCGTGACCGCGGAGCGTGTAGGGCGGGTAGACGCCGGCCGAGACGACGCGCACGTCGCGCAGGCCCGCGGCGCGGATGAGACCGCGCCACGCCGACTTCGTCAGATCGCTCTCGTAGATGCCCTCGGCCAGATGCTCCTGCCGCGCCATGCGCTTGCGCTCGGCCCAGCGGTACAGGGAGACCTTGCGCGGGACGATGTCGGCGTAGAAGAGGCCGCCGGGGCGAAGGATGCGCGCCATCTCCGCGAGGATCGGCGCAGGATCGCGGAAGTGCTCGAGCAGCCCGCCGGAGAGCACGACATCGAACGAACCCCCAGGGAAAGGAAGCGCGCGGGCGTCGCCGAAGAGCGCGTAGCCCTCGGCGTTCGCGCGACGGTAGTTCTCGCGCACCGCGCGAATGGCGTACGGGGCGTAGTCGAGCGCGAAGAGCCGGTACGGTCGCTCCCGTCCGAGCCGGATGAGCAGTCTGCCCGAGCCTGCGCCGATCTCGATGGCGTTCCCTCGGAGCGGAAGCAATCGGCGCACGTGCGCGACCTTCGTTTCGTCGATGAAGTTGAAGATGTCGCGCCGCGTCGGATCGAAGAGCTCGCTGTCGCGGACCGGTCGATCCCATGCGGCGGCGTCGCCCTCGCGATAGCGCGTCTCATGCCGGTGATCGTGAGTTTCGTTCAACGGCGCCGGCGCGATGTCCGCTTCGCGGCGACCAGCTGCTGCACGCGCTGGCGCGACAGTCCCAAGACCTCGCCGGCGTCGCGGAGGCTCAGGCGCAGCTCACCGGTCAGCCTCGTCGCCGCCTCCGTCGCGGAGGTCTGTGCTCTGGCCTGCTGGTGGTCAGCCCGCTTGCGCGCCGCGGCGGCCTGCCGAACAGAGGCGCGCAGCTTGGGTGGTAGGCGGACTTCGTCGACGAGGTGAGCGGTCCGCGGATCCCGGACCCAGAGTCCCAACGCTTCGCGGACACGGTCGCGGGCTTGCTCGATC